>CP104793.1:922500-1230000 GCA_025916135.1 Rhodobacteraceae bacterium D3-12
CCTTGGGGCCGTTCTTGTCCAAGAGTTTCGCGACCACGGTTTCGCCATGGGTTGTAACGCCAGAAGCGCTCGCCCCCTTTCGTTGTGAGATTTCTCGTCCGACAGGGTTTCCGGGTCCACCGGAATACCGGAAATCGCCGGGGCTGGATTCGACATAGAACTTGAAGTCGATATGAATCTACCCGCGGTTGGAGGGCCCGTTGCGTTGACCCGTACCAATTTCGCGTCCCATTTCTGGGGGGTGGAGCAGATGATTGCGCATCACACGGTCAACGGTTGTCATCTTAGGACTGGGGATCTGTTGGGGTCCGGTACGGTGTCCGGTCCCGGTGCAACGGAGGCAGGATCCATGGTCGAACTGTCCCAGGGTGGAAAGATTCCGGTGCAGTTGACGCCCACAGAGACCAGACGGTTCCTTGAAAATGGGGATGAGATCGTCCTGCGAGGCCGATGCCGAAGAGAAGGATTTGCCCCGATCGGATTCGGAGAATGTCGCGGGCGAATCGCCGCAGGACATCAATAGGGAGGTACATGAATATGAGTACGAAAAAAAGCAGTTTTCTAAGCACCAACTGGCCTGCCGGGTTGCCGCTGATGGTTGTTGGTGGGTTGGCCATCTGGTTCAGTCGCGAATACCCAATGGGGACGCTGAGTGCCATGGGCCCCGGCATGCTACCGGTTTTTCTTGGCGGTGTCCTCGTGTTAATCGGAGCGTTTCTGAGCTTGCAGAATGCGCCCAAGCTCAACGATGACGGTGAAGAAAAAATAGCTTTGAGAAGCTGGGGATGCGTTGCCTTGGGCATGCTGGCCTTCGTTGCATTTGGCGCGTGGTTTGGTTTACTCCCCGCTACCATTTCACTTGTTGCCCTGTCGGCGGCTGGCGACCGTCGGAACAGCCTTATTGACGTTCTTGCGTTGTCAGTGGGGATGTCTCTAATTGCGTCCCTTGTATTTGTCTACGCTCTAGGGCTTCCGTTTCCCTTGTTGAAATTCGGAGGTCTTTAATGCCGCTACAAGATCTTATGGACGGGTTTCTGGTCGCGCTCCAACCGACCAACCTAGGCTTTTCGCTGCTAGGCGTCGTGGTCGGCAACCTATTCGGGGTTCTGCCGGGTATCGGGCCAATCACCGCTATCTCAATGCTGTTACCACTGACTTATGTTATGCCTCCAGAAGGGGCGTTGATGATGTTGGCTGGCATTTACTATGGCGCGCAATACGGCGGGGCTATTACGTCAATCCTTATGCGGGTGCCCGGTGTCCCCTCGCACGCGGTTACATGCTTGGACGGGCACCCGCTCACACTCGCCGGAAAGGGGGGCAGGCACTTTTTGCTGCAATGATCTCTTCCTTCAGCGGCGCGAGCATCGGTATTCTGGTGATGATCCTGTTTTCTCCCCTCATCGTCGATTTCGCGCTCAGTTTCGGGCCTGCGGAATACTTTTCTCTTATGGCGCTAGGACTGCTTGCGGCCTCAACTCTGGCACGCGGCTCTACCCTGAAAAGTGTGGCCATGGTGGTATTGGGGTTGCTTATGGGGCTGGTGGGCACGGATATTACTAGTGGCTATCAGCGATTTACCTTCGGTGTCGCGGAGCTTTATGACGGCGTCAGCCTTGTCGCGCTGGCTTTAGGGCTTTTTGCAATTGCCGAAACACTTGGCAACCTTAATCGGTTGGGAAGCGAAGTATCCGACAGGGTTTTGGTTCCCAAGAGTGTAAAGGGGGAAAAGGGGCTTGTCCGAAGAATTTGGCCCTCCGTTCTTCGCGGCTCAACCCTTGGTTCGTTCTTCGGGGTCTTGCCTGGTACGGGATCAACAGTGGCTTCCTATATTTCATACGCCATTGAGAAACGTGTCTCCAAAACGCCGGCGCGGTTTGGCTCTGGCGCCATCGAAGGTGTATCCGGCCCTGAAGCATCTAACAACGCAGCCGCCCAGACTGCTTTCATTCCGACGATGACTCTTGGTATTCCTGGAGACCCGCTGATGGCGTTAATGCTGAGCGCCATGGTGATTCAGGGCATTCAACCGGGTCCGCAAATGGTGACGGAGCGTCCTGATGTCTTCTGGGGTTTGATCGCCAGTTTCTGGGTCGGAAATCTGTTCCTGCTAATGTTGAACATTCCACTTATTGGCATTTGGATCCGTTTGCTGTCGGTGCCGTATCGGTTGTTCTATCCTGCCCTGCTGTTCTTTGTCTGTATCGGTGTTTACTCAAGTGGCAACAGCCTGACGGATGTGGCCATTGCTTTTGTCATAGGAGTAGCGGGATTTGGAATGATCCGACTCGGCTTCGAGGCGGCGCCAATGCTTCTCGGATTCGTTCTTGGCCCCCTGATCGAAGAAAACTTTCGCCGAGCCCTGTTGATTTCTCGTGGGAATCCGATGATTTTTCTGGAAAGCCCCATCTGCATCGTTATCGCCGGGTCGTGCCTGTTCCTTCTTTTCCAAGGGGCTATACGCCGTTGGCGATCTGCTCCTGCCGCGTGACGGAGAACGACGATTTCCCAGCTACAGGTCGGCCCGTTTTTCCTCTAGATTGACGTTGCACCAAACGCCGAACAGGAGAGCGTCGACATGACCCAAAGAAGCGAGCGCAAGCCACGATCGCGATCCTATCACCACGGTACTCTTCGTGAGACATTGATTTCCGAGGGCCGGCGCATGTTGGAAAAAACAGGCCCGGTGGAACTTAGCCTACGCCAAGTCGCACGTAGCGCTGGTGTATCGGAAGCGGCCCCTGCGCGTCATTTTGACGGCAAAGACGGGCTGTTGGCAGCCATCGCGACGCAAGGTTTCCAAGAGTTAACCGCTATTCGCCGGGAGATCGTCGCCCGGAAATTAGACAATCTGCGCACCGCTTACGAGATGATGCGCAGCTATGTGGATTTTGCGATCGGCAAAAAGGGCGTGTTCAACCTAATGGTCGGACCACGCCTGATAGAAAAGCGGCGGCACGAAGCGTTGCAAGCGGCAGGTGCAGAGTCGTTCGAATATTTCGCAATGGCTGTGAAAAACCTCGCAAATGAGTCTGGCTGGCCCGAGCACCAAGTCGAACTGGTTGCACATTTTGCATGGTCCGTCGAGCATGGTCTTGCGACGCTAATCCTCGGTGACCGAGCCCCGAGAAGCAGTCGAGGCATGACGCTGGATGAGATGATCGGTTTCTCGATTTCTTTCGCCCTTAACGCTATCCGCTCCGGGCCAAGCAATTTTGAAGAAGTGATGGCCATCGTTGACCCGCAGGGCAGTCAAAATTGATCTGGCCTGAGAGCTTGTTAAAGAAATAGATCTATTGAGGCGTTAAGTTAAATTGGTCGTGCGAAATGCACGTTGTATGGTCAATTCACCCGAAAGTTGACCAAGAAGATGCAGCGCCTCCGCGTCAGACGAAACGTCGGGCCATTGCCGCATGGCTGCAATCATTAGTGCTAAACCTTTCCCAAACGCATCTTTTTCTACTTTTGAGGCGGAATTCACTTCTGCCGCATAGCTCATTGCTGGGCACCATAGCTCGCCTTCCGGACGCTGGCCGTATGTGCGAACTTCTCTGCAATAGTGTTCCGCCGTTTCAAATTGCGTCATCCATTCGATAACACGCGTGAAACCGGCCTCAATTCCGGCAGCTGCGAGGTCGTTACGTGATTTGAAACGCGCATAAACTGCACCCGTGGTGAGCTCTGCAAGTTTCGCGACCTTGGCCGGGCCGATAGCAGATAGTCCGAATCGACGCCCCACCAAATCAGCAGCATCAGCCAGAGCGCGTCCGTTTTCTTCTGCTATTTCCGGATTAACCTTTACCATGAGGGCCTCGCTTTGAACTGCTAATGTCGAAAGTGGTCAGGAATTTTTGATATTATCAAATATCATTGTTGACAAGGTATGCATCGCCTGCAACTTTAATAACTCAAATTATCAAAATATCAACGTCGTGACGATGAAATTTGAATTACTAGGGGAGGTATCAAGATGAAAACACTAGAGGAATACACAAGCGGGATTGCATCTGCGATTTCGACGGATGACTTTGGCTCGAAAACTGTAAGGTTGGACATTGCCGAAGTTGGCTCGATCTATGTGAGCGGAGCATCTGTTTCCAATGCAACGGACCGTGCCGATTGTGAGTTGAAAACGGACCATGCAACTTTTGAAAAAATGTTTCATGGGCAGCTCGATTCAACCGTCGCGTTTGGCCAAGGCGCGCTGCAAATTGATGGTGATATGGGGCTAGCACTTAAGGTGCCGCCGCTCTTTGTTCGCGCTGCAACAAAGTCTTAGGCTGGGCGGGCCTCATGGATAGTTTGTTCTCTTTATCGTTCGTCGTCGATGGCAGTCCGTCTACCGTAAATGTGCGGGATCGCGATCTGTTGGTATTCGTTTTGCGCGATCAACTGCGTCGTACATCAGTGCATATTGGCTGTGAGTCCGGACGCTGCGGTGCTTGCACGGTTATGTTGAATGGTACACCGACCAAATCGTGCATGGTGCTTGCGCGCCAAGTGGAAGGTATGACGATTTCCACTCTTGAAGAGACCGCTCAAGCCCCAACAGGTGAAATTGTAGCGGCCGCATTCAAAAGGGCACACGCCTTGCAATGCGGTTTTTGCACGCCCGGCATGGTCACTGCAGTCGTTGGGTTGCTCAATCGAGATACCGATGTAAGCGAGGATGACGTCCGGCAGGCCCTGAGGGGCAATCTATGCCGATGCACCGGGTATCAGCACATCGTAGATGCGGTGTTGGATGCTGCTGCGACTTTGCGGGAGGCTCGGACATGATACGGCCGGTAATTGGCATGTCAATGGTGCGGCGAGAGGATGATCGTCAGCTCGCTGGATTGGGTCGTTTTGTCGAGGATGTGACCCATCCAGGCCAGCTTTACGCGATATTTGTTAGAAGCACACAAGCTCATGCAGAATTAATTGCGGTCGATACCAGTTCAGCTGCATCTGCACCCGGGGTGGTGCAGGTATTAACCGGAAAGGATCTGTCTGAGATAGGGGCGCTTAAGCCGCAATGGGCTTTGGCAACCGCTCTTACTGCCGGTCGGCCGGTATTGGCGCGCGAAAAAGTGCGCCATGTAGGCGAACCTGTGGCGGTTGTGATCGCGGAGTCCGAGGCACAAGCCATCGATGCTGTTGCCCAGGTGGTTGTGAGTTATAAGGCATTGCCTTCGGTCTTGGATCAAGATGAGGCAATGCTTGCCACAGCGCCTCAGATTCATGACCATATTCAGTCAAACCATTCGGGAAGCTTCACACGTGGCACAGACGATGTGGATGAAATTTTGGCGAAAGCGCACTTCGTTCATACAATTGAGCTAGTAAATCAGCGTTTGGTTCCTTCGCCTTTGGAAGGCAGAGCGATCAACGCAAGAATTGATCCACTTGATGGGCGTTTGGAAATCTACGTTGGCCATCAACTGCCGCATTTGTTTCGTCGTTCCGTGTCTGAAGTCCTGGGCGTCGAAGAAAACCAGATCAGAGTGATTTCCCCCGATGTGGGTGGAGGCTTTGGTGCGAAAATGCACTTTTACCCGGAAGACATGGTGGTGGCCTATGCCGCGATTACCCTGAAGCGGCCCGTTAAATGGTCGGAGCGGCGTCTTGAAGGACGTTATGCTACATCGCACGGGCGCGACCACAAAACCACGATCACTGTTGGTGCTGATGTCGATGGCCGTATTCAAGCACTGAAATTGCATAGTCGCGCAAATCTTGGGGCGTATATGTCCAGCATGGGCGGCGGTGTGCCAACAATCAACGTGGCTCTGTTTGTGCTTGGCACATATAATATCCCCGCGGCCTGGGTTAAGATTGATTGTATCTACACCAATACGACCCCTACAGATGCCTATCGCGGTGCAGGGCGACCTGAAGCCTCGTATATGATTGAGCGCACAATTGATTTGTTGGCCCGTGAGATGGGACTGGATCCATTCGAAGTACGCGCTCGCAACTTAATAGAGCCAAAAGCTCTGCCGATGAGACAAGTGACGGGCGCGAACTTGGACAGCGGCGATTACCAAAGAGTTCTGTCCAGAGCCCAGCAAATTCTGAAAGAGAGTGATCCCGTTGAATGCCCTAAGGGGTGGCTGCGCGGCGAAGGTATTTCGTTCTATACCGAAACCTGTGGAGTTGGTCCCGGTGAACTTCAGTCTTTGGTCGGGTTTGATAGGGGAGGCTATGAAAGCGCGCGCGTTGTCATCGGATCAGATGCAAGCGTTACTGTTTTGTCTGGCGCACATAGTCACGGTCAGGGCCACAAAACAGTATTTGCACAGATTGCAGCAGATGCGCTTGGCATTGAATTTGAAAAAATCAATGTCATTCAAGGTGATACCGATCGTGTTCCACAAGGTGTTGGCACGTTTAATTCACGTTCCATACCTGTGGGTGGCACTGCAGTTAGAGAAGCTTGTGATCGTTTGCGTGAGAAAATGCGATTGATCGCATGCAGTATACTTAGGATCAGTGTCGACGCTTTGATCGAGCAAGACGGAGGTTTCGGTGTTGTCGGCGAAGACCGTAGCATTTCTATTTCCGAAGTTTGTCGGGAAGCCTGGATTGGCCACAAATCGCGGCAAGCAGGCATCGGGCTTGAGGAAACTGAGTTTTTCCACCCCCGCGCGATGTCGGCTCCTTATGGCGCGCATATCGTTCGGGTTGACGTAGACCCACGCACTGGTGAAATCTGCCTGCGAGACTACATCGCAGTTGATGATTGTGGCACTGTTATAAACCCGTTGCTCGCACGCGGTCAGGTTCATGGCGGCGTTGCACAAGGTCTGGGCCAAGCGCTGTTCGAGGACGGCACAAGCGATGAATTTGGTTTTCTTCCCGAAGACCTGCCCTTGCCGCGATTTGATCACATGCCACGGCTGAATACAGAACACGTCGAAATACCGACTTGGACGAACCCACTCGGTGCTAAGGGGCTCGGAGAGGCGGGCACTATCGCGGCCCCATCTGCTTTGGTGAACGCTGTGCAAGATGCGCTTTGGCCGATTGGTGTTCGAAATTTGGAAATGCCGCTGACGCCAGAACGCGTCTTGTCTGCGATTGATAGTGCAGAGGTCTCAAAATGATACCTGCTTCCTTTTCTTATAAGCGGCCAGAAACGATAGACGAAGCCGTGGCATTACTGACGGATCCAAATTCCGTTCCTTTGGCTGGAGGGCATTCGTTGTTGACCCGTCTAAAGCGGAGAACCCAAAGGCCTTCTGTTGTTGTAGATATTTCTAGGCTTGGCCTTGAAAAAATGTCGCAAGCCTCAGGGCGGCTTAATGTTGGCGCGATGGTCCGTCAGGCGAATTTGAAAGATTGCGAAGGTGGGTGCGCTCTATTGAACGCGGTCGTTGATGCCACCGGAGACTCGTCAACTCGCGCAAACGGCACCCTGGTTGGAGCGCTTTGCGCAAAAGAGCCAGGAGGAGACTGGATTCCCGCTGCCTTGGCTTTGGATGGAGTATTGTCGATAGTTGGACCAGAGGGCCGAGAAACTATTCCTCTGAGCCAGGCGCTGACGCGGCCGATTGAGGGTCGTTTGGTTACTGAAGTAGCGCTCTCGATACCTGGCAAAGAGGCCATCCAAGGATACCGCAAAGTAAAACACGCCGCTGTGGGTTGGAGCATCGCCAGTGTTGCTTTTCTTATTGAAAAAGAACGGGTGCGTTTTTCTGTAGGAGGCGCTGTTGCGCGGCCGGGCCGCTTGAAACAGATCGAAAATGCTGTGTTGCGGGGAACTAAGGTAACTGCTGAGCAAATCGCTGCGCAGATCGATGCGTTGGAGCCAATCGGGGACCGATACGCTTCGGCCAAATACCGCGCTCGCCGGCTTACAATATTGGTAAACGACATAATTAGCGAAGTCTCCCAGACGGATAGATGAATGGGAGGAACCAGACATGACAAATAACACAGATATAGTTCCAAGTGGACTTGTTTAGCTACACAGGAGAAACGCTATGACGGACGCAGTAATCGTAAGCATCGCACGCACAGGTATTGGTAAAGCTGGGCGCGGTTCTTTTAACCAAACACATGGTGCTACGATGGGGGGGCACGTTGCGGCGGCAGCGGTTGAACGGGGAGGAATTGATCCTGCCCTAATCGAAGATAGCCTTTGGGGTTGCGGCTATCCTGAAGGTGCGACTGGAGGAAATATTGCCCGTCAAATCGCTTTGCGCGCAGGAATGCCTGATACAGTTGCAGGAGCTACTGTAAACCGTTTTTGCGCTAGCGGACTTAATGCGGTTGCTTTAGGTGGTGGTGCTATTCGCGATGGTGCCGAGACTGTTCTTGTTGGTGGAGTTGAGAGCATTAGCCTGGTGCAACCACCGGCTCGCCATTCACGCGAGGCCTTTCTCGAACAAACCCGCCCTGATTTGTATTTTCCGATGATCGATACAGGCGATATTGTGGCGCGTCGGTATGGGATATCACGCGAAGATCAGGACATCTTGTCTTTAGAAAGCCAACAGCGCACAGCCTCAGCTCAGGAGGCGGGCCATTTCGACGAAGAAATTGTCCCAATGACTGTCAAAATGCTAAAAATGGACAAGCAAACTGGCGAAGCCTCTGAGGTTGAGGTCACGGTTGATCGCGATGAATGCAACCGACCATCTACCACGCTTGAAGGTTTGGCAAACCTGCGGCCTGTTCGCGGCGATGGTGAATTTGTGACCGCGGGAAACTCCAGCCAGTTGTCAGATGGAGCAGCTGCGTTGGTGATGATGTCTGGTGAACGCGCGCGTGCCGAAGGCATTACGCCATTGGGTCGCTTTGCAGGGTTTTCTGTTGCGGGCTGCGCACCTGATGAGATGGGGATTGGGCCGGTTCTCGCAATTCCACGCTTGTTAGAACGCGCTGGATTGACTGTCGAAGACATTGATATTTGGGAGTTAAACGAAGCTTTTGCATCGCAGGTATTGTACTGCCGCGACCGACTTGACATTGACCCTGAGCGACTAAATGTCGATGGCGGTTCCATTTCAATTGGGCACCCGTTTGGCATGACAGGTGCGCGTATGACAGGTCATTTGCTCCTGGCGGGTCGACGTATCGGCGCGCGTTGGGGTGTGGTGACGATGTGCATTGGCGGTGGCCAGGGTGCAGCAGGCTTGTTTGAAATTTACGGAGCTTAAAGAAATGTTTTAGGGGGCGCAGGAAGATGAAGCCCCCCTCTCCTTGTGTGCGACTATTCGCGAACTTGAAAGCGCTATAAAGGACATTCGACGATCAGGCGTGATGGCAAACCCACAGACCAGCAAACGTTCTCTGGCAAACTGACTAGCACTGCTTGTTTATGCCAAACAATGCCGTTCATTTTTTAAATGACAGCTATTCGAAACCCATAAGGGTTGGATCTTAGCTCAGAGGGCCGCCGTACAGCACCGGGTTTTTCAAGATCGACAAGACACTAAATATTATGATGAGAAGGTAGAACACCCATGGGTGAAATGAAACCACTGACAGGGCTAAAAGTCATAGACTTTAGCCAGGGCGTTGCGGGCCCTTATTCCGGCATGGTAATGGCGCAGGCAGGAGCAACAGTCACCAAGGTCGAGCCACTGGACGGTGAATGGAGCAGGACGCTCGGTAAGATGTATGGAGATTATAGTGCCCACGCCGTTGCCTGCAATCTGGGAAAAAAGTCTATTGCCTTGAACCTCAAATCTGAAGCGGGCTTAGAGATTGCTCAAAAACTGGTTGAGGATGCCGATGTTGTTATTGAGTCGTTTCGCCCAGGTGTCATGGCCAAATTCGGATTGGACTATCCCTCGCTGGTACAGCGAAACCGTAATGTTATCTACCTCTCCGTTTCGGGCTTTGGCCAAGAGGGACTTTATTCTAAACTTCCTACAACTGATACGGTGACCCAGGCATTTTCGGGATGGATGTCTATCACTCGGGATATGGACGGTGCCCCGATGAAATCGGGCATGGTCGCGATCGATTTTATGACCGGCCTCTTTGCCTCCCAAAGCTTGTTTAAAGCTCTATTGGCGCGCAGCCTTCAGGGTGAAGGAAGCTATATCGATTGTAGTATGATGCAGTCGGCTGCCGCCTTCCAGGCCGCAAAAATCATGGAACATCATCTCCAAAGCGGTAAGCCAGAGGTTCTCTATGTCCCTGCCGGCACAATGAAAACGGCGGATGGATATATCGCCATTACAGCAATGCGTGAACATCATTATGTCGATCTCTGTTCGGTATTAGGTCGTAAAGACCTTGTCACAGATACCCGTTTCAGCAATCGAAAAAAGCGAGTGGAACGTCAACATGAACTGATGGATCTTCTTGGGTCTGAGTTTATGAAGAAGCCAACGGCCCACTGGGCTAGAGCGTTGACCAAGGCTGGCGTTATGAACAGCCCAGTGAATACCTACACTGATTATCTTGAAGATCCGCACGTTTGTAAAGTTGGCAGCGTTTCTTGGGTCAATCAAACTGGTCTGGGCAAAGTCCCCTTGGTGCATTCACCTGGTTTTGAGCCTTTTGTTGAGGGCGATCCTCAAGCGAAGAGCCCGGCCGTCGGAGAGCACACTCAAGAAATTTTGGTGGAGTTTGGTTTTTCAGAAGGACAGATCAACCAATGGGAGGCTGTAGAAGCCATAAGGACGGTTCCCGTAAACTAGCGGTCAGAGTATTCAGCAAACCGCAGCGGAGGTGTTTGCTGTTGTTTTTCCGAAAATCTCGAAGTGAGCTCCCTCAATATGGCAGGCGAATTAGGTCTGCGACTGCCGAGTACGCCGGAGAAAAAACGGCTGTTCTAGCGAGGTCGCGAAAGATGTTATTGGACGTTTTCTATAACCGAATGCCTCGCCCAATAGGCCGGTACTTGGCCTGTGAATCGATCATGGATCCGGAGAGATGATACAAATGATACTGCAGGCGAAAGATTTCAAAACCGAAAGCATGGCCCTTCATGGCTTGTTGACCAGCATAGATCCCAGTCGATTTGATGAGAATACCCAGTTTAAGGACTGGACGCTCAATTGCGTCCTTCAACATTTGCATTTTTGGAACATAATGGCTGATTTTTCGCTCACGAATGAAGCTGAATTTGTAAAGATCCTAGGTGAACTCAGAGAAAGCGATTTGAGCAAGCGCGGCTTTGAGAATTATTACCTTGAGGGGTTGAAAGGAAAGCCGCTTCTGGACGCTTGGCGCAAACGGGTTTTCGACGTAGCAGACAATTTTTTTTCCGCCGACCCCAAAGTACGCCTTAAATGGGGTGGACCTGATATGAGTGCCAAATCTTCAATTTCCGCCCGCCTAATGGAAACCTGGGCTCACGGACAGGAAGTGTATGATCAACTAGGTATCCAGCGAGTTAACAGCGACTACATCAGGAACATCGCCCATCTTGGCGTCAACACTTTCGGCTATGCCCATAGCATACGTGAGCGCAAAGTGCCCGAACACATTCCTTATGTGAAACTAATTGCGGCTTCCGGTGGGATCTGGGAATGGAACACACCGGACGCAACAAGCTTTGTCGAAGGTGATGCAGTGGAGTTCTGCCAGGTGATCACTCAAACGCGTAATATTGCCGATACAAAGCTGCAGGTGGTTGGGGATGTTGCCACGCAGTGGATGTCTATCGCGCAGTGTTTTGCGGGTGGGGTTGAAGAGCCCCCCGCTGTTGGTACGCGTTTTATCAGAAGAAATGCTTAAAGAGCCACGACTTTAGACTGAGGCGTTAAGTATCGCCATAGCTTCGAGACCACGTCAAATTATGATAGATCACCTAGGGAGAAACCGGGCATAAAAACCTTCATGCCCGGTTTCTCCATCGACGGTCCGGCGAAGCTTTGGAAGGATGCCAGCCAAGACATCGACTTCGACTTCCTTAGCTGTACGGCGCGGATAGGAACGCTGTGACGTCATTTGCAAAGTGATCTGCGTGCTGGAACAAGAAGGCATGGCCTGCATCAGGATATATCGCAAGTTGCGCATTGGGGATCGCGCGCACAAGCGCAACCGAGTTTTCGACCGCGAAGGCCCGGTCTTGATCGCCATTGGCAACCAAAACGGGGACGCTGATCGTGCCCAGCTTCTTGAATGCCCCGTCCTCGCCAAAGAAAAATGTCCGTGTCGCCGCACCTTGCGCCGCAATGGTTTGCATGGTTGTTTTTGATGCCGCTCCTGCGATTGCGTCACCCCCGCCAATACGCTCAAGCGACGCCATACCTGCAGCGCGGCTGGTGTCCGTGTCAGCATAGAACAGAAATTGCATGTCATGGGGGGTGTTCTGTTCTTTCGTTGCTGTGCCCAGCCATTCATTCGATACAGGGACCGTCCCTTCAATGGCAAAGCTTGGTGTGGTTCCAGCAAGAATAACCCCGCCGATTTCGTCACCGTACTTGGCGGCAAGGATCTGGGCCGTCATGCCGCCCATAGACCAACCAAGCACATTTGGTTTGTCCAGCCCAATGGCGTTTGCCAATCCCATCGTGATGTCTGCAGCCCCTTCGAGCGTTTCGGGAACTGTGCCGCCACTTGCGGCGACACCAGCGCTATCAAAAGTGATGACTTGGTGGTGATGGGCCAAAGCATCAATGAGCGCAGGGTCCCAATCATCCATAGATGCGCGAAACCGGTTGAGCATCAACAGTGGATGTCCAGAACCCGTGCTGCGCCAAGCGATCTGGTGTCCGTTTACGTCTGTGACGTTGCTGCTATTCGCGTGGTCTGTATCAAGTGGCATTTCAATTTTCCTCTTTTGTGTTGAGTTCGACAGCGATGGCGGTTGCTTCGCCCCCGCCAATGCAAAGGGCGGCAACACCGCGTGTCAGGCCTCGCTTCGCCAGCGCGTGGCACAGGGTAACGACAAGCCGCGCACCTGTTGCGCCAATTGGATGGCCTAGCGCGCAAGCGCCTCCGTTGACGTTTAGTTTGTCACGTGGAAAGCCAATGTCTTTTGCGGCGGCCATTGCGACGACGGCGAAGGCTTCATTGATTTCCCAAAGGTCGACATCATCCGCTTGCCAACCTGCGCGCTCAAGCAGTTGCTCAATCGCAGGGATTGGGGCGGTAGTGTACCAGGCGGGGTCTTGGGCATGGGACGCTTGCGCAGTGATCGTCGCCAAAACGGGCAACCCTTCAGCATGCGCAAATGATTGCCGGGTAAGGACCAGCGCAGCCGCCCCATCTGCATTTGCCGATGCGCTTGCCGCGGTAATCGTTCCATCTGTTTGAAATGCGGGGCGCAGGTTCGGAATCTTGGCAGGATCTACCATACTTGGCTTTTCATCCTGCGAAATGACAACTTCGCCTTTGCGCGTTGGTACTTTTAATTCGACGATCTCGTCATCAAAGGCACCTGATGCTTGCGCCGCTTGCGCCCGTTTTAGCGTCTCAATCGCAAAGGCGTCCTGTTCGGCCCGGGTAAAGCCATATTTTTCCACTGCTGCTTCACCGAAGGATCCCATCGGACGTCCGGCATCATAGGCGTCCTCAAGGCCATCATGCATCATGTGATCTAGAACCGCGCTTGCGCCTGCTTTGCGCCCGCTGCGCATTTCTGGAAGCAGAAATGGTGCATTCGACATGGATTCCATCCCGCCGGCCAAGACCACATCAGCCCTGTTCAGGGTCAACAAATCACAACCCATCATGATCGCCTTCATTCCCGATCCGCAGACCTTGTTGATGGTCGTCGCCCCGACGTGATCTGGCAGCGCTGCGCCTCTTGCGGCTTGTCTGGCAGGCGCTTGACCCTGACCTGCGCTGAGCACGCAACCCATCAAGACCTCGTTAACCTGTTCGGGTGCGAGGCCTGCAGTCTCAATAGCAGCGCGGATCGCGGCGGCACCCAGCTCGGCCGCTTTAAGTGACTTGGTCGAGCCGCAAAACGCCCCTATAGGCGTTCGTTTTGCGGCACAGATTACGATGGGATCAACAGCGGGGGTCATACTTTGCGCGCCGGTTGAGCAGGCATCAAAAAACAAGTGCTTGTTCCTGTTGCCAGAATTCGACCGGTACTGTCCTCTACGCGTGCTTCGGCAGATGCTGTCTGGCGGGTCCGGTCAATTACCGTCCCAATGGCGCGGACTTGGCCCGTTTTTGCTGTGATAGGACGTTGGAATTTAACCTCGGTACCGAGCGATACATAGATCTCGCCCGCATCCAGAATGGTCTGAACAGCACACCCCATTGCGCTGTCCAACAGCGCCATCGTCCAGCCGCCATGCACAAGGCCCATGGGGTTAAGGTACTCTTTAGACGGGTTTCCACGAAATTCGGCACGGCCCTTGTCAGCCGCTTCGATCCACTGCTGCAAGGTCCGCGCCATGGGTGGCGCAGGCAAAGCACCTGTTGGGATCGCACGAATAGCCTCAAGCCCGGAAAGCCCGATGACCTGTTCAGGGCGGGCTATTCCGAAAGAGACATCGGGCATGATGCTTGGCGTGAATTTTGGATTAGCGGATTTCATATCTTGCATGGCTTCGTCCTTGGTGACGCTTAAAATCAGCCCCCTTTGAATGGGAGTTCATTTAGAGTGCGATTGTAATCTTGATGAGTCAACGATAGAGTGTGATTGCAATCTTAATGACGCTGCGTTAGATGTCGGTTGGCATCTTACCTTGCCGAACCAGCAATCAGTCCCGCTGTGCGGGTAAGGTGGGGGCGGCGTCAAAAAAAGGATCAAACAAAATGAGAGTGAGCCGAGAGACTGCACAAAAGAACCGCCAGAACGTCGTCAAAACGGCCAGCGAGCAGTTTCGCACGCACGGCTATGACGGCATCGGCATCGCAAGCCTGATGAAAGCGGCGGGGATGACCCAAGGCGGTTTTTACAAACAGTTCGACAACAAGGAAGCGCTTGAATGCGAGGCGACCGAATTGGCGCTGAACGACAATTTCGAGCTTTGGGCCAAAACGATAGAGGGGAAAAGCGATCCCGTGGCCGCACTCAAGGTGTGGTACTTGTCACCTCAACACGTGTCGACGGTCGGGCATGGCTGCGCCTATGCCGCGCTTGCATCAGAGGCGACCCGTCAACGTCCGGCGTTGCAAAATATCTTTACAAACGCCGTCGCACAGCAAATTGAACAGGTGGCCCAAGCCCTTGGTGATCAACCCGAAAGCCGGACCGATGCCATTCAGGCAATATCTCAAATGATCGGTGCCTTGATTTTGGCCCGCGCGGTCGACGACACGGACCTGCAAAACGAAATCCTGACGGCAGGACAAAAACCCTGAGCGTCGGAACTGCCTTTAGACTTGGACATTTAAACATGCACATCGGATTGATCGGCGGCCTCGGTCCAGCAGCAACGATATCCTACTACACGCGCTTGATTGCAGCGTTCAAAAAGGCCGATTTGCCCCTTTCATTGACGATTGAACATGCTGATATGAATGCTTTGCTGCAAAGGGCAGCCGAAGATCAGCGGGTAGTGCAGGCAGAGGTCTTCGCGACGCACCTCGACCGCCTCGCTGGCGCAGGCAGCGATATTGCTTTGATCACCGCCATTACAGGGCATTTTTGCTTCGAAGAAACGCGCACCATATCACCCATGGCGCTGATGGATGGCACGGGCATCATCGAGACGTATTGCCACGACAATGGGATTAAAACGCTCGGCATACTGGGGAGCAGAACCACCCTCGAAAGCAATCTATTTGGCCTATTGAAAACCGTTGAGGTTGTCGTGCCTCAAAATCGGTTTGAGAGTGTTTGGGCCGCCTACATGGAGATGGCAGAGACCGGCGTTTGTAGTGAGAAACAGCGCGCTTTGTTTTTTGAGGCGGGGCAGGCAATGATCGACGACCAGCAGGCGGACGCTGTGTTGCTTGCGGGAACGGACTGGGATTGGCATTCGACAAGCAAACGCCTGGATTTAGGGTCATTGACGTGATCGAACTCCACGTCAACGCGCTGGTCTCAATGTTCGCAGCAGGTGGACTAAATTGAAGGTACCGTTGGACCGGTCTTCCATTCATGCGCCACAGGTTTGAAGCGTTGCGCCGATTTGCGGCGTTGTGCCAATGCCCGATCTGTGGATCTCTGTGCGGCCAGCGTGGTCGGCCGCAAGAGACACATTATCCAGTGACTTTTCCGAAAGAAGAAACTTACCCGAAACATTAAGATAGCAGTCATTCGTGCTGCGTGCAGCATTCGTCGAAGAGGCCTCTTTGATGCCGTTTACTGCGGTTGATCGGATTACATGCAGCCGAAGGTCTGCTTCACTATATGAAGAAACAATCTTTCGCAGACGCAGCAAATGTCGGTAATCCGCCCCTTGTGTAGATGAACGCGAACGGCCCTTATGTATGTACCGGCTGCTGTTCGCAAATGGTTTTCTGGCATTTTCTCGGAAGTCGCTCATATGTATTCGGCCTGTTTATCGATACGCGGATCGTGGCCTTGTTGGGGTTACGCACGCGCCGAAATCTCATTAGCGGACATTCGTTGCAGGTTCGGTTGCTGCGGCGCGGCTTCCCCAAAGCAGACATCTGAACTCGGTGCAGCATCTCGCTCGCCTTGATGTCCGCTGTGCGGACAAACCCGACTATCAACATCACTTTCCAGAGGTCCGCTTTGCAACTTCTGCATATCCATCGTGCAGTTGAGACCGGTTTTGGCAGCCTTAATCTCAGATGTAAGCCGCCATTAGAAAGCATGTCACACCGAAAAAGTTGGAAAACGCTGGGGCCCGTGGCCGCCATTTTTCGATCGTAACAACAACCGACAGGCCAAAAATCCAAAATATGTTCATCGCCCCCCCGACATAGAGCAACAACATCAGCGGCGCAGAGGCCATCAGACAATGAGTGCCGAAGTACCAGCCTGACATAGCCTCTGAGACGTCATTGCCGTTCGAGCTACATTTGGCTAGTGCAGTCCGTTTCATCGGTAGGAATTGATAAACGCCCGCAGCAGTCAGAAAAACAACTGAAAGGTTCCCATTGATGCTCCACATCTTCATTCCATGAAACAGCCCAAGCTGTTCCAGAGCGAACTGAAGGCCCGTCGCGGCAAAGCTGAATACCAGCCAGATTAGGGCGTATTGGAAAAAGAACCGCGTTGACGGCCCGGCTGGAAATCTCCGCGAATGAACATGGATCATTGCTCCCGGCAGCATCATGGCAATCATCATCGACCACCACATTCCAACTACAATCAGCACATATTGAGTCGACCAGTTTGTTGCCATGCGTGGAATATCTATAGGCGGAGGCAACTGCAGAGTGCTCATTGCCCAAATGCTCATTCCTGTGCCTGCTCCTGCCAGAACATAAGTCCAGCAGAAGCAGGCCAGAAGCGTTGGAAATATGAGGGCTGCCAACTCAGGCGGTTGCCTGGCTTTAGTATGCATCATGGTGTTTCACCCAAGCCATCGGGTTACCACTGGATGGTTCATTTCGACCAGCGGGTGTCATGTCGAGGTAAGCATAGGCAGCATTGGTGATGTCTAGTCCACGGCCGTAGGTCGAATAGGTGTGATAGATTGAACCGTCGCCGCCTTTTGCGAAAACGCTTGTGCCATGCATTTCGTCCATTTGAGCAGCTTCAATTTCTTTGAAGTTGTACATCATGGGAGAGTCATCGGGTCGATCTGGATAGAATCCCACATTGAAATCCGCATTAAATGTGTTTGGCCGCGAAGACACCCATTCAAAGTCCCAACCCATGCGTTTCTTGAAAGAGGTAATCATCGACATAGGCGCGCTCGAAACCGCGACAAATGCCGTGTCGCGTTCTGCCAAATGCGGGGCGAGGCCGTTGAAGCTGTCGGCCCAAAAGGAGCAACTGACGCAACCAGCTTTCCATTCGGGTCCATACATAAAGTGGTAGACGATCAGTTGGCTTCGGCTTTTGAACAGATCAGCCAGCTGCACTTCTCCGCCCTCTGTCTCAAAGACGTACTCTTTTTCCAACAGCACTCTGGGTAGTGCCATGCGTGCTTTTGTGATTTCGTCCTTTTGTTTGGTATGCGCTTTTTCTTGCTCCAGCAGTGCCCGGCGGGCTTCGAGCCACTCAGCGCGGGTTACAGTGTTTGGGTGGGTCATAGAATTAGTCTCCATTGGTTAGGCAGCGGGCTTGGTTGATTGAGGCGTTTCACCCCAGTGAGGTGGCAGGGTGGCGGCGATACGGGGATCCTCATTCAGACGAGCCTTCCAGGAGGCTGTGTGAGGGTAGGTCTCTGGAGGGTTCCCAAATCCAAAAGCCGACATCAGTGCGTGTTTTGTTTCAACGCCGCGTTGAAGCAGTCGAATTTCTGGAAACGCGACCGCATCAGCGGCACTCGGTACATCACCGCCAAGATAGAGACGTCCGTCCGACAAGATATCTTCGAGGTATCTACATTCAGCATGGGCCATTTTCGCACCCAGTTGGAGCGCGTCCCGCTCGGTGCTACCCTCGCTTGGCATCGATCCGTCACTTGGGAAAACCCGCGATAAAAGCTGGTGGTTTGCCGCGCGCAAGTATTCGCAACACTCCATTGTTATCTGCCAAATTTCACTCGCTTGCGCGGGGGTTGAGCCAAAGAGCGGGTTTTCTGGATACGCACGATCGAGCCAAGCTAGGATTGCGATCGAATCCCGCACAACACCAGTTTCGGTTTCCAATACAGGGGCCTTGGCACGCGGACTAATGGCCAAAAACTCTGGACGAAGCTGGTCTTTGTCATCGTTACTGAGTCTGCGAATGTCGGCGGCTAGGTTCTTGAACGTCAGACCCAGATGCACGCGCCATCCTGTTGGCGCACCGCTGAACAAATGTAAAACAAGCGACATTTTTCTCTCTCCTGTTTGCTTAGGAGAGAATTAACTCTATGGTATTAAAGCACAAGAAGGCAGAATTTTCGTATATAGTGCGGAAAATGATACTATTGGATAAGGAGACCTCAATGGCGCTTGACAGAAAAGACGCAGAGAACGCTGTGCGTGGTGATGAACCATCAGCCCTTTGTCCGATGCCGGACATCGCTCAATTGATTGGTGGCAAATGGAAGCTGATCGTACTCCAGATCCTGATTTTCCAAGGAACCAAGCGCTTTAATGAGTTGCGTCGTCTGATTGACGGGGTAACACAGACCATGTTGACCAATCAGTTACGCGCGCTCGAGCGGGATGGATTGGTATCGCGCAAAATCTATGCCGAAGTGCCACCACGGGTCGAATACACCGCGACGCCTCGCGCCATTGCGCTGACAAAAATGTTCCACGCCATGCACGAATGGTGGGAATCTGAGCAAAGCTAGATAGTGTACCAAGGGGGCTTGAATGACCTCTTCCAATATTCGCTTTCGAATGCGACGGACCCTTAACGGCACACTGGACCCTAGGCAGTGCAAAGCCGACATTCATGCGTCTTGCAGCATCTGTAGCTTTGGGCTCGAAGCCGACATGCGGCGCTGCGGCACGCGGATCTTGACCTTGCAGGGCTGAGCGCGACCAACCAGATGACCGCTCTCAGCCCAAAGCGGACCCGTGTCTCATGACCTTGCAGCCGTGGGAGCAAGTGCAGGTCAGGGCGGAAAGCGGGAATTCGCTGCGCGCTCCTCCAAAGTCGGGACAGCAGGACGATGGGGACCTTGGATGTCTCAGCATGAACGATCGCTCTCTAAAGATTGACATCATTTCCGAATCTGGGATATATCCCAAATATGGGAATTGAACGCAAATCAGACAACGAGAAGCTTGCCAGTCACTTGCGCAACTTACGTGAAACACACGATATGACACTGGCGGTTCTCGCAGAACGCAGCGGCCTAAGCCGGGCAACACTGTCCCGGATAGAGAACGCCGATGTGAGTCCTACCGCTGAGACGCTTGGGCAACTCGCAGCAGTCTATGCGCTTCCCATTTCAAAACTCCTGTCACCACTTGAACAAGGATTTCAGCCAGTTCTCAGGCAGGGCGAGCAAAGCGTGTGGCGCGATCCGACCCACAAGTTCGTGCGGCGCAGCGTGTCACCCTCTAACGGTCGGCTCTCCATCGAATTGATCGATGGCGAGCTGGGTCCCGGACAACTGATTACCTATGCTACTCCCGCAATTCCCGGTCAGGAGCATCACGTCTATGTCCTCTCGGGGCAGATGCAAATCACGGTTGACGGCAATGCCCACGACCTGAAGCCGGGAGACTGCCTCAGATATATCCTTTTCGGCGAGACGATTTTCAAAACCTCAGATGCTTCGTGCAGATATGTGATTGCGCTCTCATGACCAACCATTCCCACTACATCATCGAACTCAACGCCGCCGACATCACGATACATGTGGACGATCTCTGCCGTGTGCTGATGGACAGCGTTGCAGGCGGGGCCGCCATCAGCTTTATGACACCTGTTCCTAAGGCGGATGCCGAGCGTTTTTGGTTGCAGGATGTAGCCACTGCTGTGGAAGGTGGAACCAGACGCTTGTTTGGTGCCATTGTCGATCAACGACTGGTGGGCACGGTCCAACTGGTCCTCGGCATGCCGCCCAATCAGCCACACCGCGCCGAAATATCGAAAATGATCGTTCATCCTGATGGCCGCCGCTGTGGCTTGGGTAAGGCTCTCATGAACGAGGCGCTGACGGTCGCCAAACGGATGGGAAAGACGCTCGTGACGCTTGATACGCGCACGGGTGACGTGGCCGAACCGCTCTATAGAGGGGTCGGTTTCAAAGAGGCCGGTGTCATTCCAGATTTTGCCTTTGATCCGGACGGCGCCAAGCATCATGCAACCACCTACATGTATCGGTATCTTTGACCGATGTCTGTGGTTTCTCTGATCTTCGGTGTGTTGGCGTTTCTGGGAGGCATGCTGGTTGCGGCTCAAGGGCCGATCTATGCGCGGTTGGCGGAAGGGCTGGGGCGAAACTATCTTCTCGCCGTATTTCTCGCCTTTGCAACCGCAGCGCTTGTCACAGGGCTCATGGCTTTGGTTACCGGAAGTCTCCGGGGTCTGAACGCGGCGACACTGGGCGGTTTACCGGTTTGGGCCTGGCTTGGCGGCATGTTTGGTGCCATACACGTGGTCATCTCGATGCAAAGCATTCCCGTGCTTGGTGTCACACTCTTTCTTGTTATTGTCGTGACTGGCAATCTGGTCGGCGCGGCTCTTTACGATCATGTCGGCGCAATGGGGCTGACCGAGCGACCGTTTTCTTTGATCAAAGCATTTGGGCTGGCGCTGGTAGTTTTGGGAGTTGGTATGGTGGCGAGAGCCTGAACCCAAAGCCGACATTCATACACAGCGCAGCATCGGTGACTATGGGCTCGAAGCGGACATGCGACTTTGTGGCGATGTAGACACCTTATCAGGTCGACGCATTCGTCGCTTTCGGCCTGTCACGTTGAAAGCAGCATGGCCACCCGATCCGGCACGTCTTGCAGCATCCGCTCACGCGGCCAGCCTGCGCGGCCTTTAAACATATAGCCCTGCCGGATGTCGAACAGCAACGCGGCCCGCTCTTTCGCGGGAAATGCAGGGGGCAAGCTACCTTTATCGATTTCCCGCTGAAAGCGCGCCGTCAGGCGTGTCTCAGTATCTTCAATCGCATCGTCCACCCGCTCAGCCACCCCGTCCACCTGACCGACCGAGGTCACAACGCTGGAGCCCAGAAAACACCCTTTGGCACCGCTTTCATGCTCTGTCGCCGATCGGATGACCTCGGCCAAAAAAGCACGAAGGGCTGTTTCGATATCCTCTTCGCGCTCCAGCACGACCAGAGGCGTGCAGGCGTCGGAGGAGCAATAGTGATCGATTGTCTTGAGGTAGAGACCATGCTTGTCGCCGAAGGCCGCATAGAGGCTCGGACCCGTGATCCCCATCGCACTGGTCAGGTCCCTGCATGCTGGCGCCATCATAGCCTTTTTCCCAAAACACGGCCATCGCCTTTAGCAAAGCCTGGTCATAGTCGAAGGTGCGGGGGCGCCCCATTCTTTTTGTAGCGATCAATACAGAACTCCTTGACGCGGGCGATTTTTCCGACTTATGTATCGATCAATACATATAGGAGGCCCCTCGAATTGACCAGTAGAAAACTTGCCGCCGGATCGGCTTTTCCGGCGATCACTCTCCCTATGCTCGGCCGTCAGCCGCGCGACATTTCCAGGCCGGGCGACGGCTTTGACTGGATGCTTATCGTCGTGTATCGCGGCAAGCACTGCCCGCTCTGCACCCGGTATCTGCAACAGCTTAACGACGTACTGCCAGACTTGAACGCTCTTGGCGTGGATGTCGTGGCGGTGTCCGCCGACAGTGAGACGCGAGCAACGTCCCAGATGGCCGAGGTTTCGCCAGCGTTCGGCGTGGCCTATGGGCTCACTGTGCCCCAGATGCAGGGGCTGGGACTCTATATTTCTGACCCGCGAAACGGAACCGATGTCGAGGCTCCCTTCGCCGAACCCGGCCTCTTCGTGCTGAACGAAGACCGCGTCCTTCAAATCACCGACATCTCGAACGTGCCCTTCGCCCGCCCGGATCTGACCTGGATCGCCAAGGGCATTGGGTTTCGTCGCGGCCCTATGAAAGCCGCGCCTGTCAACGGCACCTATGCCTGATCAAAACGGAGACAACGATGACCGAGAAGACCAAAGAAGCCCTGCACAGCAAAGTGCAGGATCTGATGAAATACGGCACCAGCGCCAATATGGAAGAACTGGACAAGATCTATCACAATGACATCGTGGTGATGGATCTCAGCATCGACGGCCGCCTTGTCACGCTTGAGAAACAGGGTTTCATGGCCATGATCAAGGAGTCGTTCAAGGACAAGATCCCCGAAGATTACATGTGGTCGAAAATTCACAGTCTGACGGTGAACGGAGAGCGCGGCCATGTCCTGATTTCACGGAAGATCCCTGTGGGGGGGCCGAAAATGCTCATCGACCTCAGCATCGACTTTGTCTTTGAGGACGGACGCTGGCAGGTCACGCGCGAGGTTAACTTCAGCCGCCCAGACGCCGAAGCGGCCTGACCCGCGTGTGAAAAAGGTCGGCCGTCCACTGAACTGCCGACCTTCACCCCTTTCGCAGCAACTGGGTGGTGGGCGGTTATCGGTGCGGGCATTTCGTGCGTGGCCACCCCACCTCTCTGACCTGATTGCCACCTTGCTCCTTGGCTATCGGCGCGTTGAACTTGGTGGTTGTAAAATCGAATAGTTAGGGCGATATTCTAGGTCGCTTTCTGGAAAAGCCGTCATCCATCCATCGCGCAGCACTGATCTAAATAGGCTCAAACCGGTCCTTAGCTGCGTGATGCAGCAATGTCTGCTTTGCGCGACTTTCCGGCCATTCGCTGCGGTTGCACGAATGGCAGTATCTGGCGCGTTAGAAGTGGCGTCTGGCGTAATCGTCTTAATCGCAACAGCATCAACCAAAAACGCTCCGATACTCACTCACGCCAACGCCAAGCCTGCGCTGGAATGCACGCCGCATCCGTTGCAGATCACAAAAGCCGCTTTCTATCGCCACCTGCTTTGGCACCATATTTTCCATCAGCAGACCGCGCGCATGATCAACGCGGACCTTTTCTACAAAATGGGCAGGCGTTTCATCAAGATCACGTTTGAAGTGGCGCGACAAAGTGCGTGCGTTCATCCCCGCAGCATCTGCCAAAGCATCAAGCGTCCAATCCAACTGGGGTTGGGAAACAACCCGTTCGATAAGCTGCGTAAGCGCGTCGTCACGGGTGAATTGTCCAGCAAGATGCATGGCATACTGGCTTTGCCCGCCTGTGCGGCGCAGCTGCACGACAAGCTCACGCGCAACTTCAAGGGCAACACTGCTGCCGCAATCCGCCCGGATGATGGCGAGCGCAAGATCAATGCCAGTTGTAACACCCGCTGATGTAAAGACACGATCCGTCATGGTACAGATGCGATCAAGGTCCCAATGTACCTGAACGTAGCTGCGCGTGTCGGCCTGCCGTGACCAATGCGTCGTTGCGACGTGCCCGTCCAAAACGCCCGCAGACGCCAGCAACAACGCGCCTGAACAGACAGAAATCAAACGGGCCCCACGCGATGAGGCGCGATTGCGGATGGCCTCACGGACCAATTGATTTGCCACCAAATGATCGACCCCTTCACCGCCGGGGACAAGAAGATCATGGGTATCGCAATCAGGTGATAGTTTCGCGTCTGCCGATAACGTCATCCCACAACAGGCCGTTACAGATTTTCCATCAAGCGACACAAACCTAAGGTGGTACTTTCTGCGGCCATTGACCTGCGCAGTTTTGAAGGCCTGAACCGGTCCGGACACATCCAGCAGGTTGACGTCGTTGAACAGCAGAACGTCTATTTTTCGGAGTTTTGAAGATTTGTCCATTTTTGATGCTCATTTGACATATCAGACATGACTCCTCTGCGATAGATACGGTCCTGTCAACCTAACGATGTGGATTTTCCAAATGTCTGTTTCCTCGCTTGCCCGAAATGGTAACCTGATCTGTCTGCTTATCTCAGACGCGATCTTGGTGTCCGCAATGCCGATGCTTGTCATCCTCGGTGGGCTTTCCGGCCTGATGCTGGCGCCAACGACGGCGCTTGCGACACTGCCAGCGTCCCTTCAGACCTTGGCGTGGTTGCTGGCCGCCGCCCCTTTTTCGCTTTTTATGGGAAAATTTGGCCGCAGGCCGGGGTTTATCCTTGGGGTCGGGCTAACGATCTTAGGCGCAGCGCTGGGGGTTTGGGCGCTGATGTCCGGTAGTTTTGTGCTGATCTGCGCCTCGCATCTGATCCTTGGGATTGGCTTGACGTCTCACCAGTATTTTCGATTTGCCGCGGCGGAGGTGGTCAGCAAAGAATGGCGCCCAGTTGCGATTTCACTGATGCTGACATCCGGTTTGATCGCGTCGTTTATCGGACCGCAGATATTCATCTTGGCGAAAGACGCGTTAGCCCCGATCCCGCTGGCGGGGGGCTATGGCGCGATTGTGGTGCTTTCACTTGTTGGCGCGATCCCACTTCTGTTCCTGCGGATCCCGATCCCCTCGCAAAGACCAGCATCGGGACCAACTTCACGGTTCGCATCATTGGCGGTGCTGCGCCAAATACCGGTGCTTAAGGCGGTGTTGATCGGGGCGATATCCCAAGGTGTGATGATGTTCATGATGGTGCCGACCACACTGGCGATGATTGGGTGCGGATTTAGCGAAGCTGTCGCGGGCGATGTGATCCGCTGGCACTTCATCGCCATGTTTGCACCCAGCTTTTTCACAGGGTTTTTGATCAAGCGTTTTGGCACAAGACCGATTGTATCGATTGGCCTGTTCTTTCTGGCCCTCGCGACGCTCACCGGCGCAAGCGGTCTGGCGGCCGGGCAGTTCTACGGAGCGCTCATCCTGCTGGGGCTAGGTTGGAACTTTAGCTTTATCGGGGCAACGACCATGCTGACCGAAGCTGCGCCTGACGAAAATAAATCAGTCGTACAGGGCGTCAATGACACGGTGATTGCGCTGGTTTCCACGATCTGTGCCTTTGCCTCTGGTGCGGTGATCGCGGGATTTGGATGGATCATTCTTTCCATCGTCACATTGGCCTTTGTCTTGCTTTCATTCGCCGTGCTCCTCCTGGATCGTGGCGCATCGACCCCATCCATGTCAAAATAAGGACTGACAACATGCTTCTTCTAAGGCCCAACTGCGAATGGTGTGATCGTGACCTGCCACCAGATTCAGCGGACGCGCGGATTTGTTCCTATGAGTGCACCTATTGTGCGCATTGCGTAGAGACAGTCCTTCACAATGTGTGCGCGACCTGCGGTGGTGGTTTTGTCCCGCGTCCCATTCGTCCCAAGAAGGCCTATCGTGATCAACTAAAGCTTGGTTTGTTAAACGATCCGGCAACAACCGAACGCAAACACACGCGCTGGACTCGAGAAGAAGTGGATAACCAGGTTGCAAAACTTCGGTCAGTAGACCCAAGTGATCGATGAAAGACGTTGCCCGTTATCCTAGACGCACCTTCGCCGCACTGTTAGCTGCCGTTCGACCAAAATGCAGCATCAGTCAAAGTTGGGCTCATTCCTGTCGTTAGTGGCTGACCTGCTCCCCTGAAAAGTCCCCGTTTTGAAGTTAGCCTGTTCTCCACCTAAGGAGACAGACGATGAAGAAGAGCCGATTCAGCGAAGAGCAGATCATTGGCATCCTGAAGGAGCACCAAGCTGGGCTTGGCGCCAAAGAGCTGTGCCGCAAGCACGGTATCAGCGACGGGACGTTTTACAAGTGGCGGTCAAAGTATGGCGGCATGGAGGTGTCCGATGCTCGCCGTCTGAAGGCATTGGAGGCTGAGAACGCCAAGCTCAAGAAGATGCTGGCCGAGCAGATGCTCGACGTGGCGACCTTGAAGGAGATGTTGGGAAAAAACTTTTGAGGCCCGGTTCTAGGCGGCGAGCTGTGGACTGGGCCATAAAAGAGAAGCGCTATTCCCAGCGGCGGGCCTGTGCCCTGGCCGGGATCGATCCGCGCGTGTATCGGCGCGAGCCGAAGAGGGCCGAGGACAAGGCACTGCGAGTTCGGCTGCGAGAGCTATCCAGCGAGCGGCGACGGTTCGGCTATCGTCGCCTGCATATCCTTCTCAAGCGCGAGGGGTGGGAGCTGAACTGGAAGAAGCTCTATCGGATCTACCGCGAGGAAGGGCTCACCGTGCGCAAGCGGGGCGGCCGAAAGAGAGCGCTTGGGACACGGGCGCCAATGGCGATCCCGCAGGGGCCGAACCAGCGGTGGTCGCTCGACTTTGTGTCGGACACGCTCTCAGAGGGGCGCCGATTCCGCATTCTGAACGTGATCGACGACTTCAGCCGGGAATGCCGGCCTCGGTGGTCGACACGTCTCTGTCGGGCCAGCGTGTCGCCCGCGAACAGGACCGGATCGCCGAGATGCGGGGCTATCCTTGCATGGTGGTCAGCGACAATGGGACCGAACTCACCTCGAATGCGATCCTGAAATGGCAGGAGGAGCACCGGATCGAGTGGCACTACATCGCGCCGGGCAAGCCGATGCAGAACGGCTTCGTGGAGAGCTTCAATGACCGCCTGAGGGACGAGTGCCTGAACGAGCACCTCTTTGCCAAGCAGCGCCATGCCCGCCATCTGATCGCGGCATGGCGCGACGACGACAACCATCACCGCCCCCACTCGAGCCTCGACGGGCTCACCCGTGGGAGTATCACCAACGGTCAAGAGAGGACCAAACCCTGAACAGAGCGAACCAATAAACGCGGACTCCTTGGGGAGCAGGTCAGGATCTCGCTCCTGGCTAACTGATTGAGATAAAAGAAGTTAAACAGCCTTTGCCCCAACGGAAATAGAGCCAAGGAGCTAGCAAGCGTCAATAACGTACCGAGATTGTAGTTCACCAAACCAGGTTCAAAACCAAACATTGGAAGAGATGTTGCGGTCAAACAAAAAGCAGCAGCTAAGACCAAGACGCGAGAGTAGACACTTCCCACCTGCTCACTCGTCACCAACTGAATTATGTCGCGTCGAAGCCGCGTGTAACCGGCACTCAAGATGATGCCAATCGTAGCAAAATAGATAGAAAAGATTGCAGTGAGGAGCTGCGAGTACATCCGAAGTTGCTCAACAATGAATTCTCTGTCATCTGCGCCGAGCGGCTGAAGCCAAGTTGTGTTGGTCCTAATTGATCCTTCGACGAGGATTGAAGCTGTCAGCGCCAATACAACCCAAACCAGACTTTTCAATCCGATTGATGTCAGGGTACCCAAGATCTTGGCATTTGTGCCAGCTTGAGAAACTGAAACGCCGCGCTTATACGCACTACGTTCGAAGAAGAACCTTATCCTCCCAACCCTTGACCTAGCCCTCCAAAACCACGATTGGGAAACTAACCAAATTTCCAAACGGTCAATCAAAATATACCTACTTTTCTTTTCCTATACACTACGTATAGTCAGCCTGATTTGAGAGATCGAGAGGCTACCGCCCTCAAACTAACTTTGACAGCTGTCGCAATCAAGTTTTGGAAGTGGTTTGCCACAAGGGCCTCAGAAAGCTTCATGAGGCGCTTGGACCAAAGTTTGTCGGCTGGATCGTCAGTTATAATGAGCCTCAGACAAGGCCTTTTTTTGAATACTTGATCCCCATTGCCGACCTCAGCGCTATGACGTTGACAAACCATACTCAAAGTCCGCTTTGCCTTTTGCCCATAAATTCTCGCAGAACGCAGCGAAAGTCGGCTCTCCGCCCTTTTTAAGCATTCGATAGCAGCCACGGCTATTCCCACCGCGAACCCTGTCAAAAGACTGGACTACGTCGGCGTATCGAGCGTTAGTGTTCCTGCGCCTGGCCTTGTTCGTCGGCGCGGCCCGGAACTCCGGGCTCTACTCGGTAGCAGCGGGGTTTTTCCGCTGATCAACCGAGGAGACCAACATGACCAAGTCTGACGAGCATAACGCACCTGCCAAGGCGAGGGCAGCATCGCGCCCAACCAAGAAAGACCAGTTGATCAAACTGCTGGGGACGAGGGCCGGAGCTGATACCAAAACCCTGAGCGCGAAGCTGGGCTGGCAGCAACATACAACGCGCGCGGCTCTGACCGGTTTGCGCAAAGCAGGGTACGAGATTGCCTGCAACAAACCTACCAAAGGCGGGATGTCGAGGTATCGCATCCTTTCTGCGCCTACGCCGAATAAATCCCGTGGAACCGAGAGCGCAGCCAATGGGGCGTGATCCGAACCCGGAGCGGCCCCGCATGCTTACGGAGTGGGAGGCGATCTTCGGATCGCCTCCGCCAGCCTATCTGTCGGTGCCATTCATGCAGCGTGCGGTTTGCTACGAGCGGCAATGCAGAGAGCGTGGGCGGCTGGCCGCCACAACGCGCCGCGCACTAACACAGATTGCGAGCGGGGAGGACGTTGCCGTTGCGGTGCCGGCAAGGCTGAGCCCCGGCGCGCATCTCGTGCGGGAATGGAACGGTCGAACATACCAGGTGCAGGTCACGGAGGCGGGCTTCGAGATGGATGGCAAGACCTGGAGGTCACTATCGGCCATCGCCAAACACATCACCGGCGCCGCCTGGTCTGGCCCGCGGTTCTTTGGCCTGCAGAGCAAAGCCGGGAGATAAGATATGAAGAAGCTGCGTTGCGCCATCTATACCCGCAAGTCATCTGAAGAGGGTCTTGAGCAAGAGTTCAACTCGCTGGACGCGCAGCACGAAGCCTGTGCGGCTTATGTTGCCAGCCAGAAGCACGAAGGCTGGGTGTTGCTGCCCGCGCATTATGACGATGGTGGGTTGTCCGGCGGGACCCTGGAACGACCGGCGCTGCAGAGCCTTCTGCGGGACATATCTGATGGGCGCGTGGACCAGATCATCGTTTACAAGATCGACCGGCTCACGCGGTCCCTCGCGGACTTCTCCAAGATCGTCGATATTCTGGATGCGGCAGAGGCCTCGTTTGTCTCGGTCACCCAATCCTTCAACACGGCCACCAGTATGGGGCGGCTGACGCTGAACATGCTGCTGTCCTTCGCGCAGTTTGAGCGAGAGGTAACGGCCGAACGTATCCGCGACAAGATCGCGGCGTCCAAGCGCAAGGGGCTATGGATGGGCGGGCAGGTGCCACTGGGCTATGATGCTGATGGGCGAACACTCAGCGTGAACCTCAAGGAAGCGGCGGTGGTCGAGCAGCTTTATGCGCTCTACGAGGATCTTGGCACCGTCAGGGCGGTGAAAGCACAGGCTGACGCGCTGGATCTACGGAGCCGTCAACGAACGCTTGCAGATGGCAGCACGACGGGCGGAACCCATATGGACCGTGGCCACATCCATCATCTACT
The DNA here is from genome assembly GCA_025916135.1 of Rhodobacteraceae bacterium D3-12. Classification (NCBI taxonomy): domain Bacteria; kingdom Pseudomonadati; phylum Pseudomonadota; class Alphaproteobacteria; order Rhodobacterales; family Roseobacteraceae; genus Phycobium; species Phycobium rhodophyticola. Next base: position 952,255 of record CP104793.1, read on the forward strand.
GACCAACCCGATCTACGCTGGGCGCATCCGGCATCGTGACAAGGTGTTCGAGGGGCAGCACCCGGCGATAATCGCACCTGAGCGATGGGATCGCGTCCAGCGGTTGTTGCAGGATGGTGCGGCGAAGGGCAGGGGACGCAAAGCCGCCAATCAACGCTCTTTGCTATGCGGCAAACTCTTCGACGAAACTGGTGATCGCCTGACGCCTTCGCATACGAAGACGCGGAAAGGCGCACGACTGCGCTATTACATCTCGCACAGGTTGGTGGCCGGGAGCAGCGAAGCACACAAAGATGCCTGGCGCCTGCCTGCGCCGGAGCTGGAGAACAAGATCGCTGATTTGGTACGCAAGATGATCTCTGCACCCGGCTTCGCACCCACACTACTGCCGGCAGCAACGGCGGATCAGATCGATCGCGCTGCTGATACTCTTGCCCGCCGCACGAAACAGGATAAGCCGAACACCCTGTTGGGCCTCGTCGAACGCGTCAACATCGCTCCCGGTGAGTTGGTCTTAGACTTGAGTGCCGACGCCATCGCCCAAACCATCGACGCAGACCTGGAGCATCTGGAAGAGCATGTTCTCAGCAAGACCATCCCCTTCCAACTCCGCAAGCGCGGCGTCGAGACGAAGATCATTCTTGCGGATGCGCCAGCCGGTATCGACAAAACGCTCATCCATAACATCGCCAAAGCCTACGTTTGGTTTGAGCGGATCAAGGCCGGCGAAACCTTCTCCGAGATCGCAAGTGCAGACGCCACATCCAAACGGCGCATCCAGCAGATGATTGATCTTGCCTTCCTGGCACCCGATATCGTGCGCGATGTTATGGAGGGAAAACAGCCCATTGGTTTTACATCGGACTGGTGCTTGCGCCACGAACTGCCATCGGACTGGGACGAACAGCGCCAGATGATCGCGGCCCTCTGACCCCAAACACCGCAAACTCGTATCGCGGAAATGCCGTTCCCAGACTTCGCGGCATATCGGCCCCGTTTTGGCTCACAGGCACAGTCTGCCCTTCGCCCCAACCCACACAACCCGCGGAAAACACGCGACAAAGTCACGCGTACCGCGCACGGTCTCTTTTAATGAAAGTGTATGGCTGGGATGGTAGGATTCGAACCTACGATACCCTGTACCAAAAACAGGTGCCTTACCACTTGGCCACATCCCAACTGTGAGGCGCTAAATACGCAAGGATGAGACGGCTTGCAAGAGTGCAGATTGAAAAAAATTCATTCCTGCACCGCCCCTTCGCGATTGAGCAGATCGTCGTCTTTGGTGGCCTGTCTTTCCACGTCGACGATCTGTTCCAGCTCGTGGTCGGTCGTGGCTTCGACGTTGAGCGGGGGTTCCTTGTGTTTGCCGATCGCAAGGCTCTTGGGTGCGGCTTTGGCGGGGCTTTCCTGGCTGGGCATATCGGGGGACGTTGCGGCGCCGCTGTCGGTGACGATCCGATAAGTCGGCTCGGGCATCTCGATGCCGGCGTTTTCAAAGGCGCGCAGGGTCTGGCGGATGGCTTCGGACCGGGCCGCGAGGATCGAGGTCTCGCGCTGGTTGATCCAGCCGACCACGCGCAGGGTGATGTCACTGCCGCCCAATTCGACGATCCAGACATTCACCGCCGGGCTTTCGATCACGAAGGGCAGGGCAGAGACGGTGTCATGAGCGAGCTTGAGCGCCTGTGCCAGATCGGTGTCATAGGCCGCTGTAATGTCGAATTTAAAGCGCCGCTCCTCGTTGCGGGAATAGTTCAGGATGCGCGATTTGAACACCGTCGCATTGGGGATGCGCACATGGTTGCCGTCCCAGTTGAGCAGGATCGTCGCGCGCGAGGTAAGGCGGATGACCTTGCCTTCGTCGCCGTTGATTTCGATGGAATCATTTGGGCGGAATGGCTGTCGGACCGACAGCATGATCGAGGCGATGAAGTTTTCGACCGTGTCACGCACAGCAAAACCGATGGCCAAACCGATGATCCCAGCGGCCCCAAGGATGGTGGACAAAAGCGCCGTCGCCCCAAGGATATCAAGCGCCACGACAAGCCCTGCGATGATCGAGCCAAGGCGGATCAGTTGTCGGTAGATATCAGCGATGAAGGCATTCGGCGCGAGCCGGTCCCAAGGTTTGCGCCGCCGAGCGACGAAAAAGCCGAGCCAAACCACCAGCACAAAGGCAAATACCGCCACCGCTAGCAATGGCAGGTAGGCTAGCAATTGCTTGGTTCGGGTCCAGAATCTTTCAAACGCGGGGTTGAGGCGTTTGACTACATCCGTTGTCTCAACCACCTTATTTTCAATGGTGACGACGCCTTCAACCCGCCCGACAATTTCGTTCAACCTATCCGCTGTGGTGCTGTCGAGCGTGGTGCCACGCAGCGTCACGATGCCCGAGCTAACAGTGACGGTGACGTCCTCAAAACCTTCCAGTTCGCTCAGAATGTCGCGGATGCGCACGGCGATGGCGGCGTCTTTGCTGGCGCTGTCATCAACGGCGATTGTGCCGCTTGGCTGCGCCGCGGATTGGGCAAAAACAGGGGTTGAGAACAGGCCAAGCGAAAGGCCAAGTGTTAGGCAAAGCGAAAGAAGAAAACGGGTCATGCTAAAAATTCGGCAGTTGTTTGCAATTGCCAGAAGCCTAGCGACAGGACGGGCCGGGGGAAGCCCCAAGATGCGAGACGAGATGTTGGCCCAGATGCAGCCCACAATACGGTTTTCTCGTGTGAATAAATGCGGCCTTGGTGCCCAGGCGCATAGGTCAGTCGCGAATCTCGTCTGCTTTTACGCCCCAGAGTTCCGATTTCATCGCCCATCCGCGATAACCGCCCGCGTTCAGCCGACACCACGTTGCGTCACATTCGCCCAAGCGCGCGACAACGCCCAGTTCCAAACGGGCGGCGATAGGGGTGGTTTTATCCGCCCCAAGGTGAAGATCGAGCATGTCGCGTTGCACGATAACGGTGCGCGTGCCGGACAAAAGCGAGTAATGCACCCAGCCGCCAGCGCCGTCACGATCGCGCACGCGCCGCCAGTGGCCATATTCGGCGGTGATCTCTAACGGCATGCCCTTGCGCTTGAAAACCCAATCAATCCTGTGGGTTAGGGAGGGGCCGCGCCGCACGTTCACTTCGTCAGTCTTAATCGAGACATAGCGCGGGAGGGGAAGGTTGGTCACGCTTCCACGATCCGCAGCAACGGCCATTTGCGCCATACCAAGCACAATAGAAATCACAAAAAGGATGCTTTTCATCGCGTCCTGCCCCGGCTGCCTGAATGAATTTGCACGAGGTTCTTGTGCCTCGGCTGACTATCCGTCACTTTGCCAGTAAGACGCGCCCGATGGAACCTATGGGAGGGACCTTCATGCCCACGAAACGCCTGAGTGTTGTTGTTACGCGACGCTTGCCCGATGTTGTCGAGACGCGAATGAGCGAATTGTTCGATGTGCGCCTGCGCGATGACGACACACCGATGAGCCGGGCCGAACTTATGGCGGCGGTGGAAACGGCTGACATTCTTGTGCCCACCATCACCGATCAGATCGACTCGGGGTTGTTGGCCCATGCGGGTGAGCAACTTCGCCTGATCGCGAATTATGGCTCAGGGGTGGATCATATCGACGTGGAAAGCGCGCGGCGGCGGGGCATTTTGGTGTCGAACACGCCGGGCGTGTCTGCGGATGATACCGCCGATATGGCGATGGCGCTTATGTTGGCGGTGACACGGCGCATTCCCGAAGGGCTGGAGAGGATGAAAGCAGGCGATTGGGCCGGCTGGGCGCCGACCGCTTTGCTCGGAACGCGGGTGCATGGCAAGCGGATGGGTATTCTGGGCATGGGGCGGATCGGACAGGCCGTTGCCAGTGCGCGCCGCCGCCTTTGGCATGCAGATCCATTACCACAACCGCCGGCGTTTGCGGGCTGAGACCGAAGCCGTGCATGAGGCGACTTGGTGGGAGAGCCTAGACCAGATGGTTGCGCGCATGGATGTGATCAGCATCTGTTGCCCGCATACGCCCTCGACCTTTCATCTGATGAATGCGCGGCGGCTAAAGCTGCTCAAGCCCGAGGCGGTGATTGTGAATACATCGCGTGGCGAGGTGATCGACCAAAGCGCCTTGGCGCGGATGCTTGAGGCCGGTGATATTGCCGGGGCCGGGCTCGACGTGTTCGAACATGGCTCTGAGGAAACCAATACGCGCCTCAAGGCGTTGCCGAATGTGGTGCTGAGCCCGCATATGGCCAGCGCCACCCACGAGGGACGGCTTGAAATGGGTGAAAAGGTGATCATCAATATCAAGACATTCGATGATGGTCATAGGCCCCCGGATCAGGTTATTCCGTCAATGCTGTAATCGCTGACTGACGCGCATCCGCGTTCGGGGTGACGCTATTCAGTGAATTGTCAAACGGTTGCGTTTTTGTACATGATCGAAGCGTTCGGGTGGGGCAAGGGACAGCCATGGCCGGGCAAGGCGTTTGAACTGCAGCTTGGCTTGGGGTCCGGCGCGGAGCATGGGGAGAAGATGCCGTGGCGTGGATACGCAATACGATCCTGGTTTCTGCCTTGGCTGTGGCCTCGGGATTGGCCGTTCTGGCACAGGAGCGCGCCGATGGCGTTGCGCCCGAAGCTCCGACCGCATTAGGGGCGCAAGCTGCAGGTGCCGCGCTTCAAGACGCGCAGGCGGCCAAGGACAGCGGCAAACCGGTTAAAGCACAAACATGGATGATTTCGGCGGCCAATCCCCATGCGGTGGCCGCAGGCGCGCGGGTGCTGTCCGAAGGGGGCAGCGCAGCAGACGCTATGGTGGCGGTTCAGGTGGTTCTTGGGCTGGTAGAGCCGCAAAGCTCGGGGCTTGGCGGGGGGCGTTCCTTATCTGGTATGACGCCGAAACCGGCAAGATCAGCACCCTTGATGGTCGCGAGGCCGCGCCTTTGGCGGCTGGGCCGCGGCTGTTTCAGGATGCGGATGGTGCGCCGATCAAGTTTTTTGACGCGGTTGTGGGCGGGCGCTCTGTCGGGGTGCCGGGCACCCCGGCGTTGTTGCAAACGGCCCATGCGCGCTGGGGAAAAAAGGAATGGGCCGGTTTGTTCTCTGACGCGATCCGGCTCGCGAATGACGGTTTCCCGGTGTCGGCGCGATTGTCTGCTATGGTGACCGCAGACGCCAAACGCTTGTCGGTTGATCCTGTTGCGCGAGCGTATTTCCTGCCCGGCGGTCGTCCGCTGGTCGCAGGGGCGCCGCTGAAAAACCCGGAGTATGCCGAAACCCTGCGCGCTCTGGCGGGGCAGGGGGTCGGACAGTTCTACACAGGCAAGATAGCCAAGGACATCGTTGCCAAAGTGCGCGGCGCCCAAGGCAACCCCGGAGTTCTGAGCGACGTCGACATGAGCCTTTATGGTGTGCGCGAACGCGATGCAGTTTGTGCGCCGTATCGCGGCCATTCTGTGTGCGGGATGGGGCCGCCGTCGTCCGGCGGGCTGAGCGTGGGGCAGATCCTTGGGATGCTTGAGGGGTATGACCTCTCCGAACTTGGCCCCGATGATCCGCGCACATGGCGGTTGATCGGTGATGCCAGCCGCCTCGCCTTTGCTGACCGGGGCCGTTACATCGCCGATAGCGATTACGTCCCGGTGCCGAGCAAGGGTTTGCTTGACCCGGCCTATCTTGCGGCGCGGGGCGCATTGCTGCACCGCGATGACGCGCTCAGCGATGTGGCACCCGGTAAACCGGATTTCGACCACGCGATGCTGCTGGCGGATGATGACGCGATCGAGTTTCCCTCGACCTCGCATATTTCGATTGTCGATGCGGCGGGCAATGCCCTGTCGATGACCACCACGATCGAAAACGCCTTTGGGTCGCGCCTGATGGTGCGTGGCTTTCTTTTGAACAATGAGCTTACAGATTTCTCGTTCCGCTCGCACCGTGATGGCGTGCCGATCGCCAACCGGGTTGAGCCGGGCAAGCGGCCGCGCTCCTCGATGGCTCCGACGATTGTGCTCAAAGACGGCAAGCCTGTTCTGGTCGTCGGCAGCCCCGGCGGCAGCCGCATCATCGGCTATGTTGCCAAGACCATCATTGCGCATATTGACTGGGGAATGAACGTGCAACAAGCGGTAAGCTTGCCGCATCTGATCAACCGCTTCGGCACATATGATGTTGAGGCCGGCACGGCGGCAGAAGGGCTGAAAAACCCGCTTGAGGCCATGGGGTTTGAGGTCAAAATCCGCGATCTCAACTCTGGACTGCACGCGATTGCGATTGGTGAAACGCTTTCCGGTGGAGCCGATCCGCGCCGCGAGGGGCTGGCTCTGGGGCAATAAGATTGCTGACGTGCCGGAAAATTGCCCCAATCGGTTCACATTGACGCCCTGCACCCGCGGATAACTGTTCTAAATTGGTGAACAGTTTGGGGCAGTGAGTATGATCGGCATCGGAAATATGTTTGGCGCCGGACGCCAAAATACCAGCGCACTGGCATTGGGCGTGGTTTTTTTGGCGGCTCAACTGGTGCTGATTTCATGGCTGATGGTCGGTGGCGGAAATGGGTTTTTCGGGGGCGACAGCGAAGTCGACGTCCTTGACCGCCCTGCCTTGACCTCGCATTTGCCGAAATCGCTCCCGGGTTGGCACAAGCGCAGCTACCTGCGCTCGGATGGAGAGGCAATCACTGCCGGAGCCAAGGGCCGCGGGCTGGACGCGCGCCTCGCCATGGGCGCAGACCTCGAGCAATTCCTGCTCTATGAACAAGCCGGGATCAACGCGGCAACCGCCGTTTATGTGAAAGGCGACTACCGGACCGTTGTCGCAATTATGCGCGGGGCGATGAAAATGCCCCCATGGCTTGAAGAAAGCAGCTATTCCTCGGCGGATTGGGCCGCCAAGGTGGCCGGTCTACACGAGGGTAAAATCGCCGCCATCGTTCAGGGCTTGGCGTTTGAACGCCGTGACATTCGCGGAGTTGACGGCAAGGGGATCGGCTATGACCGCTATGTTGCGCGGATTGGCCACGAATTGACCATCGACGTGATCTCGAACGCGCCGCAGGCTGATGTGGAAACTCTTTTGGCTCGGATCGACGGTGTCGCGCTCAAGCGGCAATTGCCCGAGGACAGCCCCGCAATCAGCGCCGATTTCGGGCTCGCTCTCTATCATCTGCCCGAAACATGGCCTGAGCGGCTCGATATGACCGGCACGCACAAGCTTAAAGATTGGATCGTGGGCCAATAATTACCCGGCGAGGCGCAAATTAGTGCCGCATTTGCTAGCGATTTTGCAGCGAGAGTTTTCAACCCAAGGACCGTGACAGGCAAGAGATTGCGGCCGGACACCAGAGGCAACAAGGCCCCGGACACCAAACCAGATGTTCTGGTCGGGGAAGATGGAGTAAGTGACATGAACTTTTATGCAATCGGGTTTGTCGCCGTGGCGGGTATTGTCGGCCTTGGCGTTGATTATCAACAACAATCCGTAAAAGCGGGCATGTCCTTGGGCAAAATGTCGGTTGGCCAATACATCGACACCTACGAGGCGCGCTTTCTAGGAGCCAAAGCCGAGAAACTGGCGGCTGAGCGCGAACGCCAACGCGAACTCGATTGGAAATCCGGGGGGCTCAAGTTTCTGCCCGAAGCGCCCGAAGGCTGGACCCGGCGCAAATACAGCGAAGCCACAAATACGGCCATCATGCCAGACGCTGTGACCTATTACGAGGAAATGGCCAAGAATGGCGGCGCCGCGTCAATTGCTGAAAACCTCAAAGCACAGCACGCCATGAAAAGCGCGGGCAAGATGGACAAGACCTCGTGGGTTTATGAACGCGGCGACGAAGCGATATTTATTTCCCTTAATCTCCGGGAGAAAATCAACACGAACTCGCTTGGCGGGATGATTCATCTGGCTATGGGCGGGATGAGCGGGATCAGCCACTCATCCGTTCGTGGCTATGACGTGATCGGCGGGGTCAGCTTTATCGAATTGCCGCAGAGAACCGGAATGGCTGCGATGGTCGCTGAACAGACCAGCAGTGGAAAACGCAAGGGCGGTTTTGATCGTGCCCATTTCCGTCGTTTGCTCGGGGTGATCGGTTTTGGCCAAGAAGTCGAGCTGACAGTGCACGCGAATGCCGAAAAATCCTCGGCAATGGAAATTCTCGGTGCGGTCGATTGGGACGGCCTTAACAACATGCTGGAAACTCCGATGGCGACCGTCGGCAATGATGTTGTGCTGCCCGAAGAGCTTGATCCGCAAGAGATTGCAGTGGCTCTGCATCGCCATCGCAACCAGTTTAATCAGCTGCGATCCAAAGCAGCGGATTTCAAGCTTATGAACGCGAACCAAGGCGCGATGATCATGAATATGTATACCGGCGGGCGGTTTGACATGTCTGCCGGTGCGATCCCGGATCTCGGCCAGTTGATCGAAATGGGCTTCCGCAAGGAAGTGCGTGACCTCATGTCGGGGCGCCCCTCGGAAGGGGAGTATCAACGCCTCAGAGCAATGATGGTCGAACGCCCGGAAAGCGAACGCGATCTGCCCAAAGGCGAGATGAGCGATAACCTTCGCGAAGAGCTTATGGGCGGTGTCGCTCCGGCCAAAGGCGGAGAGCGCAAGGCAGGCGGAGCCAATACGGGCGGAGGAGCTGCGCAGGGCAATGCGCCGTCTCAATTCGCCATGCAGAATGGCAAGATCGACTATCGCCAAAGCCGCGCCTTTGCCACGGTAAAGATGCCGAATGAAATGACCACCCAGCAGGCGCTCTACTTCAAACACACGCAGGATATTGCCAAACAAAAAGGTGACGGTCCGGCGCAACAGGCGGCACGCCTGATGGAAATGGATCGCGGTTTGCCGCCGGGAAGCTGCCTTGTGCGCCATGACAATGGCAAAGTCGCCTGCAACAAGAACGCCGATCTCGTCCGCAAAGAGCGCGCACAGGCCGTGGCCTCGGCCGCGCCAGCAGCCGCCGCTGCACCAGCAGCGCGAAGCACCGGAACGGGTGGCAAAGCCGAGGTCAAGCGCCTTGGTGGTGGCAAATCCAAAGCGGGGGCAGGCTGTGGTGCTGGCAAATTCTGCAAGGCAAACCAGTAAGCCCAGACTGACAAGCGCAAGGACTCCTGCGCATTAAAGAGAACCCCGCGCATCGCCGGAAACCTTGACCACGGGTTTCTGGCGATGCCTTTGCGACGCCCTGTCAATGTCGGCGGCGTTGATTTGCTCTACTACACCGCATGAAACCAAGCGCTTTTACCGTCGCAAGTCGGAAAAGCACCTCCAAGTGTCGGATCGCTTGTGCGTAAATTTTCGGTTGCGTTAAAACCGACTTGAACACGCGTTGCCCCGGAGGTGCCTCATGAAAACGAATGTCAAAGCTCTGGTTGTTGGCGGCGGTGCCGTTGGCACGTCGATTGCCTATCACCTTGCCAAAGCCGGATGGGACGATGTCATGCTGATCGAGCGTGACGAGCTGACTTCTGGCTCGACATGGCATGCGGCGGGATTGTTGCCGCTGTTCAACATGTCCTTTGCGACCACACATATTCACAAATACTCGGTCGATTTCTACAAGACGCTTGAGGAAGAGACGGGTCTTAACGCGGGCTTCGCCGTGGTTGGCAACCTGCGCATGGCGCAAACCCAAGAGCGCATGGACGAGTATATGCTCTATGCCTCGACCGCCGAAACCTGCGAGGTGGAGTATGAGTGGCTCACCCCCGATCAGATCAAGGAACGCTGGCCGCTGATCCGCACCGATGATCTCAAAGGCGCGATCTACCACACCGAGGACGGCTATATTAACCCCGCCGACGTGACACAGGCGATGGCCAAAGGTGCACGGCAACGCGGCGTGATGATCGAACGTAAATGGCAGGCGGATGCCTTCCACTGGACCGGTAGCCATTGGGAAGTGACTTGCACCAAGATGGTCGAGCAGGGTGGCAACCTCGTGGAAAGCGACGAACAGGTCGTGATCACTGCCGAGCATGTGGTGACCGCCTCTGGCAACCACGCACAGCGCACCGCCAAAATGCTGGGCCTCAAAATGCCCGCGATTCCGGTCGAACATACATTCATTGTGATGGACAAAGATCCCGAGCTAGTTGAGTGGCGCAAGACCAACCCGGAACACCCCGTTGTGCGCGACGCCGATGCGCAATCTTATGCCCGCGAAGAACGCGGCGGCTGGATCTTGGGCATTTATGAGGTTGGCGCACCTGCACGTTTTGAACATGGCGTGCCCGACAGTTTCCGCGCCGATCTGTTCCCGCTCGACCTTGACCGAATTGCCGAACAATACATGGCCATGACTGAACGTGTGCCGTCCTGTGCCGACTCCGGTCTCAAGGACGATTTCAACGGTCCGATCTGTTACACGCCGGATGGCAATCCTCTGGTCGGTCCAGCACCGGGGTTGCGCAACATGTGGCTGGCCGAAGGCTTTAGCTTTGGTATCACGGCTGCGGGTGGCACCGGCTACTACCTTGCCCAAATGATGGTGGAGGGCGAGGCCGAGATCGACATGGCGTCGCTCGATCCCAAGCGTTACTCGCAGAGTTGGATGACCACCGAGTTTGCGGCGCGCAAGAACGAGGAATGCTATAACCACGTCTATGTCCTTCACCACCCGGACGAAGAGCGCGAAGCCTGCCGCCCGCTGCGCACCGCGCCCGCCTATGACCGGCAAAAGGCGCTGGGCGCGCAGTTTGGTTTCGTCAACGGTTGGGAGCGCCCGAACTACTATGGGCCTCTAGATGCATCGGACAGTTTTGACCATGACGCACGCAGCTTCCGGCGTGGCGGTTGGTGGCAATACGCCGTGGATGAGGCCAAGGCGATCCGTGAAGGTGTCGGGCTGATCGACGCGACCGCCTTTACCAAACATGTGGTCAAAGGGCCCGGCGCGACTGCTTTTCTTGACTGGTTCACCTGTAACAAGCTGCCCAAGGTTGGGCGCATCAACCTGACCTACGCGCTGACCGCTGCCGGAACCACGCGCACAGAATACACCATCGTGCGCAATGGCGAGGACAATTATTACCTCGTCTCGGCCGGGGCATGGACAGAATATGACGCCGACTTCCTGCGCAAAGCGGCCGAGGACAAGATGGGCGAATTCGGCTATATCGAAATTCAGGACGTGACCACACAATGGGGCGTTTTTGCCATTGCCGGGCCGAAATCGCGCGATGTTCTGCGCGAGGTTATTACCGATGCCGACCCCGACACCGCGCTGTCGAACAAGCGGTTCCCGTGGCTGTCCGCACGCAAGATCGAACTGGGCATGTGCCCGGTGAACGCAATCCGCGTCGCCTATACAGGCGAGCTGGGTTGGGAGTTGCACCATCCGATCGAGATGCAGAATTACCTCTGGGATCTGCTGACCGCCGCCGGCGAAAAGCATGGCATGAAGCTGGTTGGCGCCCGCGCGCAAAACTGGCTGCGTCAGGAGAAAAGCTATCGCGCGTTCGGAACCGAATTGGGCCGCGATGCAACCCCGCTAGAGGCTGATCTGCCGCGGTTTGTAGACCTTGGTAAAGACTTTCACGGCAAGGCCGAGATGGAGGCAAAAGGCATCCGTGCAAAATGCGTGACCTTGCTGATTGACGGGCCGGACGATGCCGATCCTTGGGGCCGTGAGGCGCTGTATGATGGCGATACCAAGGTCGGGCGGCTGACGTCGGGCGGCTATTCGGTGGCGTTCAGCAAGTCTATCGGCATGGGCTATGTCGCGCCGGAACTGGCGGTTGTCGGTCAAAAGTTGAAAGTCAGAATGTTTGATCAACTTTGGGACGCCGAGATTGTCGAGGATAGCCCCTATGATCCGTCAAACGCCAATATCCGCGTGGACGGTTAAGCGCGCCTCCACCCTCGGATGCGAGATCAAGACCGGCAGGGCCGGGGAAACCCCCGGCCTATGTCACCCGCCGCGCAGCAAGCCATGCGGCCCAATCGGCCTCTGACCCGTTGAATAGGTTCAAATCGGTCTCTTCCACGAAACCCGGCACCAGACCGGTGCCGGAATATTGCCAAAAGCGCCAAGGCTGTCCGGGATAAGCCTCGCGCGGGGTTTTTGCGGTGGTGCGCAGCCAGAATTCTACGTTGTGCAAGCGGCCAAGGTCATTGTCCTCGTAAAATCCCGGCGTAGTATAAATCAGCGGGCGCTGACCATAATGCCCCTCAAGGGCGGCAAGGAAAATGCGTGCTTGCCGGCGAACTTCCTTACCTGGGGGCGTTTGGTGCAGGTGGGCGAAAACGGGTTCCACTCCATGTCGAGCACGGGCGGCAGCATGCCGCGCCGCTTGCGCACGTTCTTGATAAACCATTTGGCCTGAACCTCAGGCGGGGTGCAGAAATAATAGAAGTGATAAGCACCGGTTTCGACGCCTGCACGGTTGGCCCCGCGCCAGTGGTCGTGGAATTTCGGGTCGAGCAGGTCGCCGCCTTCAGTCGCTTTCACCCAAGCAAAATTCGCGCCGTTCTGGCGCGCGATATTCCAATCGGCGGTTTTCTGGAACCTGGCCGCATCAATCCCGTGGACTTTGTAACGCGAGGGCGGGCGACCATTGAAATCCACCGGATCGCTATCGCCAAAATTGGGGCGGATGACCTGTGGCGCGGCGATGTTCCCCGGTTGCGGTGGCACGTTCGGTTGAGGCACCGGCGCAGGCCCGCGCGCCCGGCAGCCCGTCAATACAAGGGCGCCAATCGAAAGACCAAAGGCGCGGCGGTTTGGGTGGGCCATTTTACTCTCCGAACTTGTTACGACGCGGGTTCACCTTGCCCTTGAGCGCGCCTGTCTCGCAACCCCGCGATTTCGCTGCGCGGTCACCCGCCGGTCGCGCTTCGCGAAACAAAGGCAAGATTGTTGGCCGGCATTTCAACCACTTCTACCAACTCAAGGCCCTGTGACTGAAGCCACTCAATCACGTCCCAATTGTCCTTGTAGCCAATCTCAGTGTCCTGGCGGCGCAGGCTGTCGTGAAACTTGGCATCTCCGTCCGAGGAGGCCTCGCCATCGCGCAGAAATGGGCCATAAAGCACGAACACCCCCCCGGGAGAGAGCGCCTGCGCAACCTCGGAAATCAATGTTTTGGCTTCGCCTGTCGACACGAGATGCAAAAGGTTCACCAGCAAAACCAACGCGGTGTCGCCCTGCGTGCTGCCCCATCCCGGCGCGGTCGCATCCAGCTCGATCGCAGGCGCAACATTCGCCGCCTCGGCCTTGCCCACCCACGCGTCGATGGATCTACGTCTCACCGGGTCAACATCGCTGGGCTGCCATGTCAAATCCGGCAAACGCCGCGACAGCGCAACCACATGCTGCCCCGTCCCCGAAGCGATCTCAAGCGCCCTGCCTCGGTCCGGCGCATGATCCGCCACAAGATCGCAAATCGCCGCCGCATTGCGTTCGGCCGAGGGGGCAAATAGTTGCCCATCCGGGCGCGGCTCTGCAACCGAAGCACTATCGGGGAGGTTCAATCGGCGGGGCATGGGGCGGCTCCTTGGGGGCTGTCTTGGTGAAAACACTTAACACACGAATGGTGCTGCGGGCGCAAGGCGGCCGGGCGGGGCGATTGTCGAAACTATGTCTCTTCCGTCCGGTCCGTTGCGGGCGGTGGCGCAGGGTATAGCGCGCTGATCCGGTGATAAAGCGCGTCATCAAGCTCGAACTCAATCGCAGCAAGCGACGGCGCAAGCTGTTCAACCGATCTTGCCGACAGGATCGGCATCGGCCCGCTCGCGTGATGTGCCACCCAAGCCGCCGCCAGAGTGGCGGGATCATGACCCAGCTCTTGGGCGAGGTCGGCAAGGCCCTGTGCCGCAACACGCATCGACGCGTCGCTATAGCGCGCGTTATACTGTTCATCTTCCGTCAATCGCCCGCTGGCACCTTTGGTATATTTCCCGGTCAACAGCCCACCACCCAGAGGTGAGTATGCGGCACAGGCAATCCCTTCGGCATGGCACATCGGCAGAAGTTCCACCTCGGCCTGACGTTTCACAAGGTTATACATTGGCTGAATGATCGCAATATCATGCCCAAGGCTTTGCGCGATCTGCCGGGCTTTCATGACCTGCCACGCGGCAAAATTTGATAGGCCAAGGTAGCGAACCGCGCCGTCTTCGCGCAGTTGCGCCAGCGTTTCGATCTGCTCCTCCAATGGCGCTCTCGTTGAAGCGGTGGAGGTAGAGGACATCAATGCACGCCATCCCCAGACGCTCCCGCGAGGTTTCAAACTGCGCGCGCAGGCTCGCGGCATCGGCCGCGCCGGTATTGGCAATTTTGCTGGCGATCACCAGACGCTCGCGCTCGGGCGCTGCAAGCTGAGCACACAACTGACCAAGCAGGACTTCGGACCGCCCGCCATTATAGGCATGCGCCGTGTCAAAATGCGTGATCCCCGCCGCCATTGCGGCCGCGAACATTTCGCCCGACGCTTCGGGGTCGGCGCGGCCGCCAAACTGCATGGTGCCAAAGGCAAAGCGTGAAACAGGGTGCGCGTCGGGGGATGTCAGCTCTTTCATAAGAGCAAACCTGCCACGCGCAGACTGTGAAGGGAAGGGGGCGGCCTGCACCTCGGCACAGGCCATGTGCATCGCAGTGTCCGCTATGCGCGCTTGCCTTGCCCGTCATCAAAAGCCCCGCAACGCAAAAAGGCCCGGAACATGTCCGGGCCTTCTCATACCTAGCTGTCATTAAGGCTTACTTCGGGATTTCGCCGGTCAGACCTTCGACGTAAAAGTTCATGCCAGCCAGCGCGCCATCATCGGCCACGGCCCCTTCGGCAAGCCAATCCGACCCGTCCTGCTTTTTCAGCGGGCCGGTGAAGGGGTGGTACGTCCCCGCGGCAAGCGCCTCTTTCAGAGCCAGCGCCTCGGCTTTGACGTCCGCAGGCACGGCGCTCGAAATCTCACCGATGCCGACCATGCCAGCGCCGATGCCGTCCCACGTGCTTACACTTGTCCATGTTCCATCCATCACCGCTTGGGTGCGGGCGATGTAATAGGGCGCCCAGTCGTCAATGATCGAGCTGACACGCGGCATTGGGGCGTATTCGCCCATATCCGAGGCCTGCCCAAAGGTGATGACATTGCCTGCCGCCTTGGCGGCTGCCTGTGGTGCGGTCGAGTCGGTGTGTTGCAAGATCACGTCCGCGCCTTGTTCAATCAGAACCTTGGCAGCGTCGGCTTCTTTCGCCGGGTCAAACCAGGTAAACGCCCAGACAATTTTGAACTCAACGTCCGGGTTCACCTTCTTGGCGTGGATATAGGCGCTGTTGATGCCACGGATCACTTCGGGGATCGGGAAGGGCCGATATAACCGACGATGTTCGATTTGGTCATCTTGCCCGCGATATGGCCCTGCACCGCGCGACCTTCGTAAAAGCGGGCGGAATAGACGCTGACGTTGTCGGCCTGCTTATACCCGGTGGCGTGCTCGAATTTCACCTTGGGGAACTTCTTGGCCACGTTGATCGTCGGGTCCATGTAACCAAACGAGGTGGTAAAGATCAGGTCCGCGCCCTGAAGCGCCATCTGGGTGATCGCACGCTCGGCATCCGCGCCTTCTGGCACGCTTTCCTGAAACATGGTTTCAACCTTGTCGCCAAAGTGTTTTTCAACGGCAAGACGGCCTTTGTCGTGTTCATACGTCCAGCCACCGTCACCGATGGGACCGACATAGATAAAGCCGACTTTGGTTTTGTCCTGCGCCACAGCGCCAGAGGCCAGGCCAAGCGCCACAGCGGCACTGGCAAGCAGTTTTGTGAGTTTCATAAGGTTTTTCTCCCTGTTTCTTCAAGTTGGCAGCCGCGCCGGATCTCAGCCCGACGCATGGAATGTACGACCAAGCGAGGCAGGTGCCCGGCTCCGATCGGCAGACATGATGACCAGCACGAGGATGGTGATCAGGTATGGGGACATGGAAAGGTATTCAGCAGGAATGGCAAGCCCCGCCGCCTGTAAATTCAGCTGTAGCACGGTGACACCGCCAAAAAGATAGGCACCAAGCAGCACACGCCAAGGCTTCCAGCTGGCAAACACCACCAGCGCCAGCGCGATCCAACCGGCACCTGTTGTCATCCCTTCGGTCCATTGCGGTACGCGGATCAGGCTGATGTAAGCCCCGCCCAACCCGGCACAGGCACCACCAAACATGATCGCCGCCACCCGGATGCGCACCACTTTGTAGCCAAGCGCATGCGCTGCATCGTGGTTCTCGCCCACGGCTCTCAGAACCAGCCCAACGCGGCTGTATTTAAGCACCGCCCAAACCGCCGCCACCAGTGCGATGCCGAAATAAACCATGAGGTCATGGCTAAAGAATACGGTCCCGAAAAAGGGAATGTCGCTCAGGAGCGGGATGTCCAATGCCTCCGTCTGGGGCGGTCTGATCCCGACATAGCCTTGGCCCATCAAAGCACTTAACCCCAAACCAAACAGCGTAAGCGCGAGCCCGCTTGCCACCTGATTGGCCAGCGCAAACTGCGTGAGCAGCGCAAACAAAAGCGACAAAAGCGCGCCGCCTGCTGCCGCCGCAACAAAGCCAACAGCAGGCGATCCGCTCTCAACAGTTACGGCAAAGCCACAGATCGCGCCGGTGATCATCATCCCCTCAACCCCAAGGTTCAAAACCCCGGCGCGCTCTACCACCAACTCTCCCACCGCCGCCAACAGGATCGGCGTCGCCGCCACCATGAGAGAGGCAAGCAAAAGGGCAGGGCTAATTGCTGAAAGGTCCATTATGCGCCTCCTGTGGTGCGGCCAAATCCGAAAACCTCTGCGGATACCGATAAAATCACCAAACGCTCTACCCACTTCATGACGCCACCTCGCGCGATATCCACCGAATGCGGTAATTCGTCAGCAAATCTACGGCCAGCAAGAAGAACAACAGCATCCCTTGGAACAGTTGGATCGCCGCCGCCGGCAAGCCAAGGGTGCCTTGCGCGATCTCGCCCCCGATATAGGTCAGCGCCATGAGCAAGCCAGCCAGCAGAATGCCCACCGGATGCAACCGCCCGAGAAAGGCCACGATAATGGCGGTGAAGCCATAGCCAGTGTTGAAATCAATGCTGATCTGGCCCGACGGGCCCGACACTTCAAACATTCCTGCCAAGCCGGCAAGAAGCCCCGACATCCCAAGACAGAACAGGATCAACCGGTTCGGCTTCACCCCGGCAAACCGCGCCGCACGTGGCGCTTCGCCGGTCAGGCGAATGGAAAACCCCAACATGTGCCGATTGAGCAGGATATAGGCGAAAATGACGGCGATGAAGGCGCTCAGCACACCCCAATGCATGCCGGTTCCCGTGATAATGTCATCGTTAAACGCCGCCGGATAATCTTTGAGATTGCGCGAGCCGGGAAACCCATGCCCTTCGGGGTTCTTCAGCAATCCCAACGACATCGAGGCCAAAAGCTGCTCGGCGACATAAACCAACATGAGCGAAACAAGAATTTCGTTGGTGCCGAATTTTACTTTCAAAAGCGCCGGTATCATCGCCCAAAGCCAGCCACCAAACGCGCCGCCAATGATCATCAGCGGAAAGACATACCACGCCTCAAGCGGATAAAACGCCAGCCCGACACCTGCTCCGAAAATCGCCCCCAGAATGTACTGCCCTTCGGCGCCGATATTCCAGATCCCGGCGCGAAAGCCCAAAGACAAGCCGATCGCAATCAGGATCAGCGGTCCACCTTTGACCAGCAACTGAGGTCGATAATAGAACGCATGTTCCCCAAACAACGAATTCCCAGAAAATCGTGCGTATCGCTTCAACCGGCCCTTGCCCAGCGCGGCAAACAGCAAACCGCCCGCGATCATTGTTGCCACCACCGCCAATAGGGGCGTCAAATAGGCGAATACCTTGGACGGCTGCGGTCGCTTTTCTAGCTTCATCATAGGCGCCATTCCCCGCGGTTTTCATCTTGCCCTAAATACTCAAATTCCAACGGGTTATACATGCGCCACCTCCATGCCATGCGCCCCACCCATCATCAGCCCGATCTCTTCAACATCAAGCTCGGAGGTAAGCCGCTTGCCGGTTAGCCGCCCTTCGTTAAGTGCCGCGAAATGGTCTGACACTTCCATCAATTCATCCAGATCCTGACTGATCACAATCACCCCGGCCCCCCCGGCAGCCAGATCAAGCAATGCCTGTCGGATCGCAGCGGCGGCACTGGCGTCAACGCCCCATGTCGGCTGGTTCACCACCAGAACATAAGGCTTTTGCAGCACCTCCCGTCCGATCACGAATTTCTGCAAATTCCCACCGGAGAGCGAGCGCGCCGCATTCTCTGGTCCCGGTGTGCGGACATCAAATTTCTCGATGATCTCCTCGGCAAAGGTCTTGGCCTGTCGCCATTTCAAAAACCCGCGTTCGGCCAGATCGCGACGCACCGCCCCGGTTAAAAGCGCATTCTCGGTCAGGCTCATATCCGGGGCCGCCGCGTGCCCCATGCGTTCTTCTGGAGCGCACAGCAACCCGGCCTCGCGCCGCTTGTTCGGCCCCAACATCCCCACCGGACGACCGCCCAGTTTGATCGCATCACTTACCACCGACATTTCGCCTGACAAAGCCAGCAACAATTCGTCCTGCCCATTGCCCGCCACGCCGCCAATCCCAAGGATCTCACCGCGCCGCAGGTCGAAATGAATGTTCTTAAGCGCGGTGCCGAATTGCCCCGGCGATGGCATCGACAGGCCGGTCACCTCAAGCGCCACATCGCCCATCTTGGCCCCGGCCGATTTTGGCGTTTGCAATTCGCTGCCCACCATCATTTCGGCCATTTCCCGCGCCGTGGTGTCACGCGGCACACAGGAGCCCACGTTCTTGCCCAATCGCAGGATCGTCGCCGCATCGCAAAGGGCGCGAATTTCTTCCAGCTTGTGCGAGATATAAAGGATCGACGTTCCTTCGGATCGCAGTTTGCGCAGGGTTTCAAACAGAATTTCAACTTCTTGCGGTGTCAGGACGCTGGTGGGTTCATCCATAATCAACAGCTTGGGATCCTGCAGCAAACAGCGGATGATCTCGACCCGCTGACGTTCGCCTGCGGACAAATCCCCAACGGTGCGAAACGGGTCAAGTGGCAAGCCGTATTCTTCACTCACCGCGCGGATGCGTGCAGCAAGGTCGCGCAGCGGCGGCGGGTTCTCCATCCCAAGCGCGATGTTCTCGGCCACGTTCAGCGCATCAAACAGCGAGAAATGCTGAAACACCATCGCCACCCCCGCCAACCGCGCCGCGCGCGGTTCGGGCGGGGCGAAAGCTGCGTCGTTCATCGTCATCGCGCCGCTGTCAGGCTTAACCAAGCCATAGATCATCTTGACCAGCGTGGATTTACCCGCACCGTTTTCGCCCAAAAGCGCGTGGATTTCGCCGACGCCAATATCAAACGAGACCGTGTCATTGGCCACAACACCCGGATAGGCCTTGGTCAGCCCCTCGATCTTAAGAAGTGTCCCCGTCACGCAGTTTTCCTTTCCGGTGCCTTTGACACCGCAGGTCGTGTTTTTTTGTCGTTATGGGCGGATGCCCCAGCCGCAAGCGGATCCCCGTTATTATTCGCGCAACTGTCTGGTCTATGAAAGCGGGGAAGGCCCCGCTCTGGCAAGAGTGGAATCTTTGCCCAGTGCAGAAAGTCTTTCAATGAAAAAACGATAATCAAGCAAATATTCATGAATCTCCATACAACGCCCGTGGATTGCCGGTTTCACAGGCGGCTCTGCGCCGTGTGGGCTAGAATATTAATCCAATTGGAAAAAGGGCGGATGATGTGGCGTCTTGCGGGGGAAAGCGGAGCATTGGCGCGGCCGGACCACATGCTTTTGGCTTGAGTAACTCTAAGGCAAGAGGAGCCTAGAGCGTTCGCGCAAGGTCTTCCAACTGCTGCGCAGCGGTGGCCCAGCCATCATGAGAACCCATCTCTTCGTGACGTTTGCGCGCCTCAGGCGAAAGATGTTTGGCCGGCGCGGTATACCACGTGCCGCCTTCCTTTCAGTCCAGCAACGCCAGACGGTGGCGGGGGAGGCCGCGATCTGGCGCTCTAGCAAAAGGTCGAGGTCGGGGTTCATAGTGGTGTCCTTTCCATTTCGATCAATGTCGACGCAAAGACCAATCAGGGCCTGACCGTTTGCTCTTGAGCATAATGCGCAAGGTTCTCAAGGGCCGCGCGCCAACCCGTTCGGTAACCCTCAAACATCTCGCCACCGGTTAGGCTGCAGATCTGAAGCGTCACGACCAGCGTTACCCGCCCGTCGGTTGGCACGATCTCTTGAGTGACCAGCGCACAGGACAACACCTGCCCATCCGCCGAAAGTGTCTCGCTAAAAACCAGCCGCTCAGGCGCGCAAACCTCGTGGAAATTGGTCGTCGTGGTAAACTTCGGGTGGCTTTTGGGGCCGCACTTCGCAATTTCCAAGCCGCCGGGCCGAAGATCAAACCTGTCGATCTTCAACACCTCTGTTTCGCTGGGTGCCCCCCAGATTTCGCGCGCGTCTGGACTTGTCATGACCGCAAACAGCGTCTCTGGCGTGCAGGCAATCTCGCGCTCGAAAGACATGGTTTTAAAAACGCATCCTTCCCTCATCGCTCTTGACCTTCCATCTCTTCGGCCAGCGCGGCAAGGCGGTCAATCCGCCCTTCCCACAACTGGCGTTGTTGAGCGAGCCAATCTTCAGCCTGTTGCAGCGGGATCGCTTCGATATGGCAGGTGCGCACGCGGCCTCTTTTTACGGATCGCACGAGGCCGGATTTCTCCAGCACCTTCAAGTGTTTGAGGAATGTCGGCAGGGCGATTTCATGTGGCTCAGCCAGCTCGCTCACCGTCGCGGGGCCTTGGGTTAGCCGGGCCACCACGGCGCGGCGCGTGCTGTCGGCCATGGCGTGGTAGATCGAATCGAGAGCTGTTTGGTTATCCATATGGCTAAGTTATTGAGGGCGCCTGAAGCCGTCAAGATAGTTTTCCATGTGGCTAATTATTTATGGATGGTTTTTGGGAAATTTATACGCCCCGGACCGCTTGCCGCTTTCCTGCCGCGGCACCCCGCGATAGGGTCACCTTCATGAGCAGCCCAGCCCGATTCATTCACCTTCGCACCCATACCGAATATTCCCTTCTCGAAGGCGCAATCCGTCTCAAGAAGCTGCCTTCGCTTTGCGAAAAACTGGCCATGCCCGCCGTGGCTGTGACCGACACCAACAACATGTTTGCCGCGCTCGAATTTTCGGTCAGCGCGCAGGGGGCAGGGGTGCAGCCCATCGTCGGCTGTCAGGTCGATCTCAGCTATATTGCCGCCGGCCCCGGTGAAAACCCGCCGCCGCCTGCGCCAATCGTCCTGCTGGCCCAGACCGAGGCGGGCTACGGCAATCTGATGAAGCTCAACTCGTGTCTTTATCTGCGTAGCGACGGCCAATTGCCGCATGTCACGCTCGAGGATCTGGGCAAGCATCACGAGGGGCTGATCTGTTTAACTGGCGGGCCGGATGGCCCCATCGGGCGGTTGTTGCAAAACGCTCAACGCCCCGCCGCGCAGGCTCTTATGGACCGTTTCGCCGCGATCTTTGGAGATCGCCTTTATGTCGAACTTCAACGCCACCCGCGCGAAGACGGCACCCCGACCGATGCCGAACGCCTGACAGAACGGGGCCATGTCGAAATGGCCTATGCGATGGGCCTTCCTTTGGTGGCAACCAACGATGTCTATTTCCCCGGCGAAGAGATGTATGAGGCGCATGATGCGCTGATCTGTATCTCCGAAGGGGCCTATGTCGACCAACAGGACAACCGCCGCCGCCTGACGCCGCAGCATTATTTCAAAAGCCCACAGGAAATGGCGGTGCTTTTTGCTGACCTGCCGGAAGCGATTGA
Source organism: Rhodobacteraceae bacterium D3-12 (assembly GCA_025916135.1). Lineage (NCBI taxonomy): Bacteria > Pseudomonadati > Pseudomonadota > Alphaproteobacteria > Rhodobacterales > Roseobacteraceae > Phycobium > Phycobium rhodophyticola. The sequence continues at coordinate 974,134 of CP104793.1, forward strand.
AAACACGGTTGAAATCGCTCGCCGCTGTGCCTTCGCCACCTACAGACGCGATCCCATCCTGCCGAAATTCGCCGACAATGAAGTTGCTGAACTGCGTCGTCAGGCCGAAGAAGGGCTCGCCGCGCGCCTCGCTGTGATCCCGCACGCAGTCAGCGTCGAGGACTATAAGGCGCGGCTCGAATTTGAGCTGGGAATCATCGAAGGCATGGGCTTTCCCGGCTACTTCTTAATCGTTGCGGACTTTATCCATTGGGCCAAGGAAAATGACATTCCCGTTGGTCCGGGCCGTGGGTCGGGCGCGGGCTCGCTCGTGGCCTATGCGCTTACGATCACCGACCTTGATCCGCTGCGATATTCGCTGCTGTTTGAGCGGTTCCTAAACCCCGAACGGGTCTCAATGCCCGACTTCGACATCGACTTCTGCATGGACCGCCGCGAAGAGGTGATCCGCTATGTTCAGGAGAAATACGGCGACGACAAAGTGGGGCAGATCATCACCTTTGGTGCGCTGCTTTCCAAGGCGGCGGTGCGCGACGTCGGGCGCGTCTTGCAAATGCCCTACGGGCAGGTCGACCGCCTGTCGAAAATGATCCCGGTCGAGGGGGTCAAACCCGTCTCGATCGAACAGGCACTGGCGCAGGAAGACCGCCTGCGCGAAGAAGCCCGCGCCGAAGAGGTGGTGGACCGCTTGCTGAAATACGGCATGCAGGTCGAAGGCCTGCTGCGTAACGCATCAACCCACGCCGCCGGTGTGGTGATCGGTGACCGCCCGTTGGATGAGCTGGTGCCGCTCTACCGCGACCCGCGCTCTGACATGCCCGCGACCCAGTTCAACATGAAATGGGTCGAACAAGCGGGGCTTGTGAAATTCGACTTTCTCGGCCTCAAAACGTTGACCGTGATCCAAAACGCCGTTGACCTGATCCTTGGCGAAGGCCGCCCGATCCACATCGCCGCCGACGGGACCGAACTTTACACCCCCGCCGAAGGCACCGAAAACGAAATCAACGCGATCCCGCTGGATGACGAGCGGTCCTACAAGCTCTACGCCGCCGCCAAAACCGTGGCCGTGTTTCAGGTTGAAAGCTCGGGCATGATGGATGCGCTCAAGCGCATGAAGCCGACCTGCATCGAGGATATCGTGGCCCTTGTCGCGCTCTATCGGCCCGGCCCGATGGAGAACATCCCGACCTATTGCGAGGTCAAGAACGGCCTCAAGGAACGCGAAAGCGTTCACCCGCTAATCGACGATATTCTTGAGGAAACTCAAGGTATTATCGTTTACCAAGAACAGGTGATGCAGATCGCACAGGTCATGGCGGGCTACAGCCTCGGCGGCGCCGACCTGTTGCGCCGTGCCATGGGTAAGAAGATCGCCGAGGAGATGGCCAAAGAGCGGCCCAAATTCGAAAAAGGCGCTATGGAGAATGGCGTCGATAAGAAGAAAGCCTCCGAAGTTTTCGACCTTCTTGAGAAGTTCGCCAACTACGGCTTCAACAAATCCCACGCCGCCGCTTATGCGGTGGTCAGCTATCAAACCGCGTGGCTCAAGGCCAATCACGCGGTCGAATTCATGGCCGGTGTGATGAATTGCGACATCCACCTCACGGACAAGCTCGGGGTCTATTTCGAAGAGGTTCGCAAAGGGCTTGATCTGAATTGGCTGCCGCCTTGCGTGAACCGCTCCGAAGCCACCTTCACCGTGCGCGATCAGGTGCTGCACTATGCGCTGGGTGCGCTCAAAAACGTCGGGGTCGAGGCGATGCGCCTTGTCACCGAAGGGCGCAAGGTTGACGGCATCGATAAACCTTTTGCCACACTCTATGACCTCGCCCGCCGGGTCGATCTGAAACGGGTGGGCAAGCGCCCGCTCGAAATGCTGGCCCGCGCCGGGGCGTTTGATCAGCTGGACAGCAACCGGCGCCGGGTGTTTGACTCGCTCGAAGGGCTGATGAACTACTCCGCTGCCGTGCATGAACAGCGCGCCTCAAATCAGGTGTCGCTGTTTGGCGAAGCCGGTGACGATCTGCCCGAGCCGCGCCTCTCGCCGGTGGCCGACTGGCTCCCCGCCGAACGTCTGGGCGAAGAGTTCAAGGCGGTCGGCTTCTATCTATCCGGCCATCCGCTTGATGACTATATGCTGCCGCTCAAGCGCAAGGATGTTTCTACGCTGGACGAGGTCACAGCCAAGGCCGAGTCCGGCCCGATGATCGCCAAGCTGGCCGGGGTCGTGGCGGGGCGGCAAGAACGCAAATCCGCACGCGGCAACCGCTTTGCCTTTGTGCAGCTGTCGGACACGACGGGCGCTTACGAAGTGACGCTCTTTTCCGAAACGCTTGAGAAATCACGCGAATTTTTGGAAACCGGCGCCAAGGTCGTGGTCACCGTCGAGGCCACGCTTGAAAGCGATCAGCTCAAACTGTTGGGCCGTTCGGTGGCCCCGATTGATAGCGTGGTGGCCGATGTCGGCGGCGTCGGCCTCAAGATTTTCCTTGAGGATGCCGAGGCGGTGACATCCGTGGCCCATGTGCTGGCGGATGCGCAGGAAAAGGTGAAAACCGGCGGGCGCGGCCCGATCCTGTTCTGCCTGATGGATCACGAGCTTCCCGGCGAGGTTGAGATCGACGCAGGCGCGGAGTTTCCGGTTACTCCGCAAATCAAAGGGGCAATCAAAAGCCTCCCCGGAGTGCTCGAAGTCAAAGAGATCTAGGTCGCAGACGGCTAGCCGCTGCACCCTTGGATATCGACTGCATGATTGCGGCCAAGAATGGTAAAGCGCAGGGCCGAACGATTGAGCGCGAAAGCCCCGCCTGACGCATGAACAAGCGCAAAGGAAAGCGCAAGGCGTCCGCCGCTGCGCGCCACATCCGGCTCAGATGCCCAGACCATCGGGTCACCGGTTTCCACCACCGCGACCTCACGCCCGCCCGCTGCGGGCAAAGTAAACTCAGCCGTAACAGCAAGCCCGTCTTTTGTTGGCGACACAACGCAGGTGCTGGCTTTCAACCCGGCTTCCTTGCCGGAAAAGGGGCGATCGGCCAAAGCAGCAGCGATCACCGGGTCGGGCTTAGATGCGCCGCTCTTAAGAACCTCGTTCAGGGAGACATGCACAGGCACGCAGACATCGCGACACACCCCAAGATCAATCGTGCCGCTCAGGCGCACGGGCTTGCCATCGCGCCTAGGGGTGATCGTGATTGGCAAAACGACGGTGTTTTTATAGCCGACCGACCGCGCGCCGCTTTGGTGAAATACCCCCGGCGTGGGCCAGTTCACGGTCACGTTGCGCAAGTTGGCAGAGCCGCTCCAGTCAAACAGCGGCGGTATCCCGGCATCGCCCGGCGCGCGCCAATAGGTCTTCCAGCCTTGCGCCAGCTTGATCTCGATCCCGGCCATGTGACGCCCATCCGCCATTTGCCAACCGGGAAGGATACGCGTCTGCACCATCTCGCTATAAGGGTCGCCGCCGCTCTGCGCCGTGGCGGCAAAGGGCAGGGCAGTGAGCAGTGCCGCAAGGGCAAGGGAAAATCGGTTTCGCATAGCGCAAGAGATGCCCGCTCGCGCGTGAAATGCCAACTCACTTTCCGGCGAGGTTCCGCCACTCCGCGCCGAAAGTCGCATGCGCACCACCTTGAAACCACGCCCGGCACAGCGCATGCTCATAGTATGAATGATGCCACCCTGCCTGACACGATCCCAACTGACGCGATCGACCTGACCGGCAAAATGCTGATCGCTATGCCGGGCATGGGGGATCCCCGATTCGAAAAAAGCGTGGTCTTCATTTGCGCCCACTCGCCTGATGGTGCGATGGGCATTATTATCAACAAACCCACTGGTGATCTGCGGCTTAAAGATCTTGTCGAACAACTCGACATCGGCGACGGCACTTGCCTGCGCGACCATCCTGTCCACTTCGGCGGCCCGGTCGAACCGGGGCGCGGTTTTGTTCTTCATTCGGGGGAGTATGTCTCCAACATCTCGACTCTGCGCGTTTCCGATGAATTCGGTATGACGGCAACGCTTGATGTGCTCGAAGAACTGGCCGCTGGCGCTGGCCCGGCCTTCGCAATCATGGCGCTGGGCTATTCGGGATGGGGGCCGGGACAATTGGAAGATGAAATTCTCTCCAATGGCTGGCTCACCTGCGAGGCAGAGCAATCATTGGTTTTCGAAGAAGCCGACCTGCGCAAATGGGAGGCGGCGCTGAAAACGCTTGGCGTTGACCCTTTGACCCTGTCGGCAGCAGCCGGTCACGCCTGAACCGGAGTCCGTCACTCTAAAAGTCAGTGTCGGAGTTTGGGCATTTGGCGAAAGTTGAAAGTGCTGGGGCAGAGGCTGGCAATGTCTCACCAAGGCTGCTGTCGCAAACTAACTCTCGCGTGGGGCGGCGGCGCGGCGCAACCGATCATTGATGGCGCGCCCCAAGCCGGTGTCAGGCACGGGCGAAACGGCGATTGGGGTTTTGCCGTCATCCATCGCGTGTAGCATCGCAAAGAGGTTGGCTGCCGCTTCAATCAAATTCCCGGTTTTGGAGAGGTTACATGTCGCGCCCGTAACAGGGCCGAAGCCAAGCAGCGATTCTCCGGGCCGTATATCTTTCGCCTCAAGGCGAACTGCGGCTCCCGGCGCATAATGCGAGGCCAATTGTCCGGGCGCGGCGATACCACCCTGATGATCGGCAAGCGGATGGCCAAGAACCCTCTCGATTTCTTCTGCCGCCACGCCGCCCGGGCGCAGCAAAGTGGGCGCGCCGGTTAGCCCGACAATGGTGCTTTCCAATCCAACGCCACAGGCCCCGCCATCGACAATGGCATCAATCCGTCCTGAAAGACCGGCTGCCACATGCTCCGCCGTTGTCGGGCTGATCCGTCCCGACGGGTTGGCCGAGGGCGCCGCCACCGGCCCGCCAAAAGCGCGCAACAGGGCGTGTGCCACCGGGTGGGTCGGCACGCGAATGGCAAGGCTTGGCAACCCCGCTGTCACCAGCGGCGACACTGAGCTGGCGTCCTTGATCGGCAACACCAGCGTCAATGCGCCGGGCCAGAAATGCCGCGACAACGTCTCGGCAACTTCATTCCAGACGACAAACTCTTGCGCCGCCGCCGCGTCCGCCACATGCACAATGAGCGGATTGAAACTCGGCCGGCCCTTGGCGTCATAAATCCGCGCCACGGCTTTCCCATTCCGCGCATCCGCCCCAAGGCCATAGACAGTTTCCGTTGGAAAAGCGACGAGCCCGCCTGCAGCCAGACTTGCTGCGGCGGCATTGATCCCTTCTGGTGTGGTGGACAAGGTTTTGGTTTGCATCGTTGAACTGGCTCGATTGACGCGGCGTTTAGATAGATCAGACAGGAAATCTTGCTTTACGCTGGGATGCGGACCTGCATACAAGCGGACCCAACCAAAGCCAAGCGGTCAATCCTCGGGAGGAACCTATGCCATATCGTGCGCCAATAGCGGATTTTGCCTATCTCATGGATCATGTCGTGGGATATTCTCAGGTCACTGCAACCGAGCGTTTCGCCGAGGCGGGCGAAGACGTCGCTCAGGCCATCCTGAGCGAGGCCGGGCGGCTGTCTGACGAGGTTCTCGCCCCGTTGCAGCGGAACGGCGATCTCCACCCCGCGCGGCTGGAAAACGGTGTCGTGCGCACCAGCCCCGGCTTTGCCGATGGCTACGCTGCCATAACCGAAGGCGGTTGGGTGTCGATCTCGGGTGATCCCGAATATGGCGGCATGGGCCTGCCGATGACCCTGACCACCGCCGTTAACGACATGATGAGCGGCGCCTGCCTGTCGCTGCAACTCAACCCGCTGATGACCCAAGGCCAGATCGAGGCGCTGGAACATCACGCCTCGGACGCGCTCAAGGCGACCTACCTGCCCAAGCTCATGTCCGGCCAGTGGAGCAGCACCATGAACCTGACCGAGCCGCAGGCCGGTTCGGATGTGGGCGCCCTGCGGTCCAAGGCGGAACCCAACGGCGATGGCACCTATGCGGTGTCGGGACAAAAGATCTATATCACTTGGGGCGATAACGACTTTACCGAGAATGTCTGCCACCTCGTGCTCGCGCGTCTGCCCGATGGCGTGCCGGGCACCAAGGGGATCAGCCTGTTTCTTGTGCCCAAGTTCATTCCTGATGCCGATGGCAACCCGGGCAAGGCCAATTCCCTGCGCGTGGTGAGCCTTGAGCACAAGCTCGGCATTCACGGCAGCCCGACCGCCGTGATGGAATTTGACGGCGCAACGGGCTGGCTCGTCGGGCCAGAGCACGGCGGCATGGCGGCGATGTTTACCATGATGAACAACGCGCGGCTGGGCGTCGGCGTCCAAGGCGTTGGCGTCGCCGAGGGCGCGTTTCAGCACGCATTGGCCTATGCACAAGAACGCAAACAGGGCCGCACCCCGGTTGAAGGTGGAAGCGGCACAATTATCGACCACGCCGATGTGCGCCGGATGCTGGCCACGATGAAGGCCGAAACCTTTGCCGCGCGCGCGATTGCGCTCTCTTGTGCGGTGGCGATCGACATGACCAACGCCACCGGCGACAAGGACTGGAAGGCGCGCGCCGCATTCCTGACCCCGATTGCCAAGGCATTCGGCACCGAAACCGGCATGCGCGTTGCCGAAACGGGGGTGCAGGTGCATGGCGGCATGGGCTTCATCGAAGAAACCGGCGCGGCACAATATTCGCGCGACGTGCGCGTAACGGCGATCTATGAGGGCACCAACGGCATTCAGTCGATGGACCTTGTTGGCCGCAAGCTGATGGACAGAGGCGAGGCCGCAGCCGCACTTCTGGATGAGCTGGAAACCCATGCCGAATCCGTGCGGGTGAAACAACCGCGCATGGCCGAGTCGGTGTGGAACGCCACTGAAACTCTGCGCGAAGCTACCGAATGGATGGTGGCGCAAAAGGACATGAACGAACGCTTTGCCGGATCGGTCCCGTTCCTTATGGCATTTGGTCGCGTTCTGGGCGCACATTTCCACCTCAAAGCCGCCTGCGCCGAAGAAGGCGACGGCCCGCGCACCCGTCTGGCGCGGTTTTACATCCAGCGGCTCTTGCCCGAGCACGCCGCCAGCCTTGCCCATGCAACGGCAGGGGCGGGTGATCTCTATGCCGTAACGCCTGACGATCTGGTCGCGTGATGGATGGACAAGCCGGCACTCTGAGCTACCCTTGGGAGGCACCACCACCCGAGGGCGAAGCGATTGAGGTTGCACCGCGCGTGCTGTGGATCCGTCTGCCTCTGCCTATGACGCTTGACCACGTGAACATCTACGCGCTGGACGACGGGGATCACTGGACCATCGTGGACACGGGCGTCTATTCGCGCCGCGCCGTCGACCTGTGGCAACGCCTTCAGAACGGACCGCTCAAGGGCAAACCGATTGGCCGCGTGCTGCTGACACATCACCACCCGGATCATATTGGCATGGCCGGCGCGCTGGTCGAGCAGGGCGCCGAGCTTGTGATGTCGCGCACCGCTTATCTTATGGCGCGGATGCTTATTCTGGACGTTGAGGAGCGCCCGAGCAAAGCCGCAGAAATCTATTGGCGCAGCTCGGGGATGAGCGCCGAACACCTGCAAAAACGCCTGAGCGAGCGGCCCTATAACTTTGCCGATATGTGCGCCCCCTTCCGGTGGGCTTTACCCGCCTGCAGCAGGGCGATGTGTTTCACGCCGCCGGGCGCGACTGGGATGTTCACATCGGTAACGGCCACGCACCCGAACACCTGACGTTCTGGAGCAAGGACGACAATCTCGTTATCGCCGGGGATCAGATCATATCGTCGATCAGCCCAAACATCGGCGTCTATCCGACCGAGCCCGAAGCCGACCCACTGGGAGAGTGGCTTGAAAGCTGCGCCCGCCTAGCGCCGCTGGCGCGCGCTGACCACTTGGTGCTGTCCGGGCACAAGCTGCCCTTTACCGGCCTGCCGCACCGGATGCATCAATTGGCTGAAAATCACCACTCCGCGCTTGATCGGCTGGTGAAACATCTCGCCACGCCACGCGTGGCGGCTGATTGCTTTGCGCCGCTTTTCAAGCGCAAGGTGGATGATGCGATTTTCGGACTGGCGCTGGTCGAAACCATTGCGCATCTCAATCACCTGCTGACAACCGGCCGCGCCACGCGCAGCAAGCACGCCGATGGGGCGTGGCTCTGGCAGGCGGCTTAACGACGGGCTTCGTGCGGCTTACGTCTCAGGCCCACGATGCTCGATCCGGGCATAAAGCCGTCGGGTGATCCGGCTTGCCGTGGTCTCACAAGCAAACGGCAGGATCGCGTGGACCATCGCCGCAAGTGCCGCCAGCCCAAGCCAGAACGCAAACCCAAGGGCAAAACGCATATGCCCGAAATAGCTCTCGTTCACTGAATGCGGATGATCGAGGAAAAGCCGTGCCAAAGGCGGGTTGCTGGGCGTGCGGGTGTTGCTCTGTGCGTCGGCCATGTGGGGGCTCCTGTTCGTGTTCAAGGTCGGGTTGGTAGCAGGCTATCAATGAACACCTGCGAAAATGTCTCAATTTGCACTGTAGTGCCGGGAATTTTTGGGATACCATCCCAAGTATGAGTGATAAACTTGACGAAATAGACCGCCGCATTCTGTCGCACCTGCAACGCGATGCTTCGCTGAGCGTGGATGACATCTCAGAGCGTGTCGGCCTGTCGCGCAATGCGTGTTGGCGGCGTATCCGTGTGATGGAGCAAGCCGGGGTGATCCGGGGGCGGGTGGTGCTGGCTGATCCGGTCGCGCTTGGTTGCCCGCTTGAGGTCATGGTGCTGGTGCGCACCTCGTCGCATGATGCGGGGTGGATGGAGCGGTTTCAGAAAACAGTGCGCGCCATGCCCGAGGTCGTCGGCGCTTATCGCATGACCGGTGACCTTGATTACCTGTTGCGGGTGCGGGTCGCCGACGTCCCCGCTTATGATGCGTTTTACAAACGCGTGATTGCGCAAATTCCGCTCTCGGATATCTCGGCCAGTTTCGTTATGGAAGAGATCAAGGAAACCACGGCGCTGCCTCTGTGATCGGCCCGTCAGAATTGGAAACCGCGCATGGATGACAAGATCGAAACCACCGCCGAAGCCCACGAAGACAGCGTGCTCCCCCGCCGTCACGAAGTTCACGCCGACCCCAATGTCACCCCCTGCACCGATGTGCCGCGCGAAGTGACACAAAAGCCGGTGGAGCAAAAAAGCCCGGCCGAATGGGCCTATGAGCGGCTGATCCTCTATATCCAGAATTTCGAGGAACAACTCGACAACGAACACGAGGTTGCTATGGGCTTCGCCGGCGGCAATGCCGGGGTGATCAGAATCGAGGGCATGGGGTTTTTCGACCCCGACATCGTCACCTTCTATGGCTCGGACGACAGCGGGATCAAAACCCAGCTGATCGAGCACGTCAGCCAGCTTTCGGTGATTCTGCGTGCCCTGCCGAAACAGGTCGAAACCGCCGCGCCAAACCGGATCGGGTTTCGCTTGGCGCAAGATCTCGATCAAGGAAGTTGAACCGCAACAACCGCCGTCCGAAATGTCGCTATGCAAATCGACAAGGGCAGGGTGACAGCCCGAAACAAATACAGTAATAACTGGTCGAAATCTAAGATTCTGGAGCACAGCAATGGCTGATCACAAACACGGCGAAATGGACATCCGGGTTCAAAAAGAAACCTTTGACGGGTTTGTAACCTTTGCCACCCGGTCAACAATCGCGATTATCGTTGCATTGATTGTCCTTGCGTTGATCGGGGCCTGAACCGGCCCTTTTCTGCGAAACTTCGGTGATTTCCTTGGGGACGGTTATGAGTAAGCTTTTAGGTGCCATTCTGGCCGTTCTAACCCTTGCCGGCTGCGCTGCTGATCCGGTTTGGGCCCCCGAAGAAGCGATCCGCGCGGTGCGTTATCACCACTCTGGCCCGCCCCGCCTGACGCTCTTCACCATGATCAGCAATACCTCCGGCGCCGGTGGGCATACATCGTTGATGATCAACGGCTCTGAGCGGGTCATTTTTGACCCGTCAGGCAGCTTCCATCACGACTCGATCCCCGAACGCAACGATGTGCTGTTTGGCGTCACGCCGCAGGTGGCCGATGTGTACACCCGCTATCATGCGCGTGAAACTTGGCATGTTGTGGTTCAGGAAATCGACGTCACCCCAGAGGTCGCTGAGCTGGCGTTGAAACTAGCCAAGGCCAACGGCCCGGTGATGAACGCCTATTGCGCACATTCAACCTCGGGCATTCTGCGGCAATTGCCGGGGTTCACGCAGATCAAACAGGGCATGTATCCGCTTAAACTGGCCGAACAGTTCCGCCAGATCGCGGGCGTGCGCGAACGTGTGCTGCATGAATATGACAGCGACGACAATTCCAAAGTTCTTGAGAATTGGGACCCTGAGCGTTTTGCCAAGGCGCAGGCCGCCAAGAAAAAAACGCAGTAAGTCAAAGCCGTAAGCCAAAGCAGTAAACCACAAAGCGATAGGTCGGATCTGCAACTCTTCCTGAGTGGGTCAGCCGGTTCGGCCGCTAAACCTGCGCCATTCGGCTAGAACGCGTCGCCAAGCCCTCGGGCTATCCCAGCAAGTATATCAACCCGTATAGCACAACCGCGCCCGCGCTGATCGCCCCGATCACGCTGCGTGTCATCACACCAACCACCAGCGTCGCCGCCGCCGCAGCAAGGCGCGCAGGGTCCGGTTCCCCACCTGTCGCGGCTGGCCACAAAATCAGCGGCGTGACCAGCGCCGGAAGCACCGCCACCGCTGTATATCGCAAATGCCGCAGCACAAACGGGGGCAATTCGCGGTTGCCGATCCAGCCAAGGAAGACAAAGCGCAGGGCGAAACTGCCCACGCCCAAGGCGATGATCACCAGCCACAGGTCCGACAGATCAGCCATCACCGCGCCTCCGTTCCATTACCACTTCGACCTGCGCACCGGCCATCATTCCGCCCAGAGCGGCAAAAATCAGACCAAGGTTAAACGGCACCCAAGTCATCGCAAGCGCCAGCAACACAGCCACAACCGCCGCCGCCACATGCGCCACCGTGCGCAACATCGGCGTGATCAAAGCCAGAAACGTGATCGGCACCGCAAAATCCAATGCAAATTCCGGCGGGATCGACTTGCCGACCCAGGCGCCCAAAACCGATGCCGCCATCCACAGCGGAATCACCGGCGAGCAGGCCCCAAAGAAATACGACAGCTTATGTGCCAATCGCCAATCCGGGTGCCTCTCATAGGCAGCAACCGAACAGGCATAGCTTTGATCGACAGTCAGATAGGCGACCAAGGCCCGCTTCCACAACGGCGCCGCGCCCAGATGCGGGGTCAGGGCAGCAGAGTACATCGCCATACGCAGGTTCACCGTCAACGCAGACAGGATCACGATAAAGGTCGGCGCATGCTCCTGCATCAGCTGCAGGGCGGTGAACTGCGCCGCGCCGGCGATCACCACAATCGAAAACGCAGTGGTTTCCAGCACGCTCAGGCCCGCCTCGCTCGCCACAACGCCGAACAGCAGGGCGAATGGAACCACCACCATCATAAAAGGCGCCCCGTCGCGGACCCCTTCCCAATAGGCGAATTTTTCGGTGGTGGCGCGCATGTCTTGGTCCTAGATTGTTCGCAAGACCGGCCTATCGCCGCCATGGGGAAGTTGCAATTGGCAAAGCTTGAAATCACGTCGCAATATCTCATCGCGCCCGATCCCGCGAACCGTCGGCTGACGCGCGGGGTCACGGGAACCGACCATCTCGGCCAACCCATCGAGGCCCGGGTAATCGAAGAACGCCCCTTGACGATTTTCCTCAACCGGCAGGAAATTGTCACCGCCATGACGATAGGTGACTACCCCGAATACCTCGCCCTAGGGTTCTTGCGCAATCAAGGGATGCTGGCGGCGGATGAGGAGGTGACCTCGGTCGATTATGATGACGAGCTTGAAACCGTCGTCGTTCGCACCGCCTCTGAAACCACCTACGAAGACAAGCTCCAGCGCAAGACCCGCACGTCGGGGTGTGCCGTTGGCACCGTGTTTGGCGACATGATGGAGGGGCTGGACAAGGTGACCCTGCCGCCCACGCCGCTCAAAACCTCCGACCTCTATGCGCTTTCGTCGGCGATCAATCGCACCCCGTCGCTCTACCTCGAAGCGGGGGCGATCCATGGCACCGTGCTCTGTCAGGGCGCGCGCCCCTTGGTTTATATGGAGGACGTGGGCCGCCACAACGCGGTCGACAAAATCGCCGGGTGGCTGTTTTCCGAAGGGCAGGGGGCCGGTGACAAGCTGCTTTACACCACCGGGCGGCTGACCTCGGAAATGGTGATCAAAACGGCGCTCATGGGCATTCCCATCCTCGCCTCACGCTCTGGGTTTACCGCTTGGGGCGTGGAAATCGCTCGCCAGGTCGGCCTCACCCTGATCGGGCGACTGCGCGGCCAGCGGTTTGTCTGTCTCAGCGGAGAAGAACGCTTGCTGCGCGATGCCGACCTTTCGAAGGTGCCGGATGAGCCGAAAAAAGCCCGCCGCAAGGGCGCATCATGAGCGCGCCTATCGGCATAATCCTCGCCGGTGGGTTGGCCCGCCGCATGGGCGGTGGTGACAAAGCACTTTTGCCCCTGACCTCGCAACAGGGGCAGGGGACGTTGCTGTCGCATGTGATCGCACGCCTTGCGCCGCAAACCACCTCGCTTGCGCTCAATGCCAATGGTGATCCTTCTCGCTTTGACAGCCTCGGGTTGCCCGTCTTGCCCGACACGATTAATGGCTTCCCCGGCCCTCTCGCGGGCGTGCTGGCGGGCATGGATTGGGCCGCAGAACAAGGCGCCGACGCAATCGTCACCGCCGCCGCTGACACACCGTTCTTCCCGCACGATCTGGTGGACAGGCTGACACAGGCCGCCGCTGGAATGACCAACCCTCTTACCCTCGCCAAGACGGATAATGGCCGCCACCCCACCTTCGGCCTCTGGCCCGTGGCCCTGCGCCATGATCTGCGGGATGCCTTGAATGGTGGCTTGCGCAAGGTGGTGCAATGGACCGACGGGCATGGCGCCGCCTCTGCCCATTTTCCCGGCACCGATCCCGATCCGTTCTTTAACATCAACACGCCCGAAGACCTCGCCATGGCGCAATCCATAGCCAAGGCCGCGCCATGAAAATCTATGGCGTTACCGGCTGGAAAAACTCCGGCAAAACCGGCCTGATGGAGCGTTTGGTGAGCGAATTCACCGCCCGCGGCCTGACCGTTTCGACCCTCAAACACGCCCACCATGCGTTCGACGTTGACCAAGCCGGCACCGACAGCTTCCGCCACCGTGCCGCCGGGGCCGGACAAGTGCTGCTCGCCTCCGGTCGCCGCTGGGCCTTGATGAGCGAGCTTGGCGACGCGCCAGAGCCGCCCCTGACAGAGTTACTGGCCAAGCTGAACCCCTGCGATCTGGTCCTGATCGAAGGCTATAAACGCGCCGACCACCCCAAGATCGAAGCACACCGCGCCGCGACCAAACAGCCCCTCATCGCGCCCGATGACCCCACGATCCGCGCCGTGGCCAGCGATAGCGACCTGACCCTTGATCGCCCGGTGTTTGATCTGAACAATACCAAGGTGATTGCCGATTTCATCTGGGCTGAGGTGGCAAACAAGGTTGCGCAAAATGGCTAAGTTCGACACCTTTATCATGGTCGATTGGTCCGGCGGAAATGACCGTGGCCCCACGCCTAAGAAAGACGCAATCTGGAGCTGTGTCGCCGGCGAAGCGCCGCTCTATCATCGCAATCGGCAGACCGCCGAAGATTGGCTAACCACCCGTATCGGCGAAGAAATAGACGCCAATCGCCGCGTCCTCGCCGGGTTTGATTTCCCGTTTGGCTATCCCACTGGCCTCACTCGGTCCCTAACCGCCACCGACGACCCGCTTGCCCTTTGGGCGTGGTTCGCGGATCAGATCACGGATGCGCCAAAGTCCAACAACCGCTTTGATATCGCAGGCCGCATAAACCGCCTGTTCGACGGCATTGGCCCCTTTTGGGGCAATGGTCTCAAGCGCGACATCCCCGATCTGCCCCGCAAGGGGCGGGCACGCAATTGTTTGGCCTTGCCCGAATGGCGCGAGGCCGAACGCCGCGCCAAGGGCGCGTTTTCTTGCTGGCAGATGTCTGGCGCCGGGTCGGTTGGCGGGCAGGTGATGATGGGCCTGCCCGTGCTCCACCGCCTGCGCGCCCGCTTCAACGGTGCCGCATGGCCGTTTGAACCGCTCGGCAATGCCCCTCTGGCGCTTGTCGAAATCTGGCCCTCCCTGATTGGCGACGCAGTCAAAGTCGCGCAACGCGCTGACGAAATCACGGATGCGGCACAGGTGCGCCTGCTCGCCGGGGCGGTCGCGGCTCTGCCGCACGACACTCTGGCACAGATGCTCGCCGACACCCCTCCCGAGGCTGCGCAGGAGGGCTGGATTTTTGGCCTCGGTCACGAGGATACGCTGCGCCGCGCGGCGCGAACCATTTCTGATCTTGCCCCGCCGCCGCTTCGTGACGATTGCTTTGCCTTGCCCGCTGGCGTGAATTGGACGCCGGTCGACGATGCGCTCGCCTTGCTGCGTGACCGGCTTACCCCTGTCACCGGGTTCGAAACTCTGCCGCTCAGCGAAGCACTCGGGCGCACGCTCGCCGAGCCTGTCACCGCCCGTCGCTCCAATCCGCCGCTGCCCAACACCGCCGTTGATGGCTATGGCTTTGCTCATGAAAGCCTGCCGCCCGGTGATCCGGTTTTGCCGCTGGTCGCCGGTCGCGCCGCTGCGGGCCTGCGCTTCAATGGCTCCGTCCCGCCCGGCCATGCGATCCGCATCCTGACCGGCGCGGCCTTGCCCGATGGTGTTGACACCGTTGTCTTGCAAGAAGACGTGCAACTCGGCGCCGGAGAGGTGGCCTTTCGCGGCGGCGTCAAACCCGGCGCGAACACCCGCCGCGCCGGGGAAGATGTCGAAAAAGGCGCGGTGATCCTGCCTGCTGGACGTCGCCTTACGCCTGCTGATCTCGCTCTTGCCGCTGCTGTTGGCCACGCGGCGCTGCCCATCCGCAAACCGCTTAGAGTTGCGGTGATTTCGACCGGAGACGAACTGGCCGAGCCGGGCGACTCCGTCAGCGCCGGTCAGATTTTCGACGCCAATCGCCCGATGCTGCTCGCCTTGCTGCAACGCGCGGGCCATGTCGCGATTGATATGGGGCGTGTCCAAGACAGCCGCAGCGCCATGCGCGCACGCTTTGACGCCGCCGCGGCTGGGGCCGACGCGATCCTCACCTCTGGTGGCGCATCGGCGGGGGATGAAGACCACGTTTCGGCCTTGTTAACCGAAGCCGGTGCCATGGCGCTCTGGCGGATCGCGGTCAAACCGGGCCGCCCGTTGGGGCTTGGCCTCTGGCAGGGGGCGCCGGTGTTCTGCCTGCCCGGTAACCCGGTGGCAGCAATGGTCTGCACCTGTGTTTTCGGGCTGCCTGCGCTGGGTCTGCTTGCAGGACGCGGCTGGCAGGCCCCGCGCGGCTATAGCGTTCCGGCGGCCTTTACCAAACGCAAGAAACCGGGGCGGCGCGAATACCTGCGCGCCCGGATGCGCGATGGCCGCGCCGAGGTGTTCAAATCCGAAGGGTCGGGCCGGATCAGCGGCCTAAGCTGGGCCGAAGGGCTTGTAGAACTGCCCGATCACGCGCTCGATGTCGCGGAAGGCGACCCCGTCACCTTCATCCCTTGGGATGGTTTTATAAGCTAACAGGGGCGCTCTTTCCCAAGGTCGACCCTCCGAAACTTATGCGAAATCAGTCAAACGTGCCCGCGACCCGCCCCAACAGCATAAAGGCGCGCGCCGTGCGGGTGTTGGCAAGATCGGTGATTTCCTCGTCGCTCGCGCCTTCTTCGAACTCCGTGAATATCTGGTCAAACTTGCGCAGAAAATGATGCGCCGCATCGCGGAAAATCGAATCCTGCCGCATCCGTCCCGCCGCCAGCGCCAAAGACGACCGGTCGCGCACCCCTCCGAGCGAAGCCACAGGGCGCCCACGCTCTCCGGCGGCGAATTTGCGCCAGATTTCGGGGCGTGCCATGTCGGGGCGCAGATCGTCCATGTATATGCCGTCCTGACTGAGCAGAGTCAGCACGTCCTGACTGGCGCGCACCAGTTGGCTCGCCTGATGATCTTTGAGCGCCTTGCGCAAGGCGCTGAACCCTTCGGCGTCTTCTGCGGTTTCGGGAAAGTTCATCGCCCGAACGAAATCGCCCCGCGACAGGGGCGGCGTCATGTCTTCGGCCCGCGTGCCAAGGGGCAGGGCGGTTTGCTCGTCGGCGACGGCCGCAGGGGGCTCGGTGGCCGCGGCCCGCACCGCACCGCTATCGCGCGTCGAATGGAACATGGCCAAGGCGGTTTCGGTTTTCTTTTGCGCCGCAGCGATCTCGTCCAGCTTCTTGGCGACCGACGTGTCGACCACCGCACCGCGCCCTTGGCTTTGTGCAACATAGGCCTGCCGGATCGCGTCGATGGCCCCCTGCAAGCGGCGGCTTTCCTCGCGCATGACCTTGGATGCCCGCGCTGCCGTTGCCGCGACCCAGATCATCGCCACTGGCAGGAACACCGCCAGCATCGTCATGATAAAGCGCAACGTATCAGGGCCGCTGCCGCCGCTTTCGGGCGTGACCTCAGGCGTGAGAGCGACAAAGAACATCGCCGAGCCGACCAGCCATAATCCCGACAAGGCAATCGCGATAATCTCGATGGCCGAAATCATCGGCTGGCTTGGCCGGTCATAAATGCCCAGAGGGGTCGGGCGGCTGTCCTGTTGGTCACTCATCGCCGGTCTCGTTTCACCGTCTCAGACGTATTTGATCGTAAGCACTTCATAGCTGCGCACACCGCCGGGGGTGCGCACTTCGACGCTGTCGCCTTCATCTTTGCCGATCAACGCACGCGCAATCGGGGATTTGATGTTCAGCAATCCCTTTTCGACATTGGCTTCATGCTCTCCGACAATCTGCCATGTCTTTTCTTCATCGGTGTCCTCATCCGCCAACGTCACGGTCGCGCCGAATTTGATCGGGCCCTTCAACTTGGTCGGATCAATCACTTCGGTCAGCCCAACAATGGCCTCAAGCTCTTGAATGCGCCCCTCGATGAACCCCTGCTTTTCGCGCGCCGAATGGTATTCGGCGTTTTCCTTGGTCCCCCAACTCGCGCGCCTCGGCAATCGCCTGAATAACGGCGGGGCGCTCAACGGACTTGAGCTTCTTCAATTCGGTTTCAAGCGCGGAATGCCCCGCGCGGGTCATCAATATCTTTTCCATGTCACTGCTTTCGTCGTGTCTTGTCAGCCGCTTGGCGTTTTACATATGGGCCGCGGCGGTTGAATTCACCATGTCCACAAGGCGCGGTGCATTGCAATAGAGTAAAGACCATACGCCTTCAATGGGCGGAATTCTCTCACACCGATGCTCGCCTAACAATCCGGGGGCTGGCCTTCTCTGATTCTGCTGGTAGCATCACAACATGCCCAATACGCCGAACGCAAAGCGCCCGAATGCCATCCTTATCCTCGCCGACGATATGGGGTTTTCCGATATCGGCTGCATGGGGTCCGAGATCAACACCCCCAATATCGACGCTATGGCGCGGGGCGGGCAAACCTATACGTCGATGTACAATTGCGCACGCTGTTGCCCGACCCGCGCCAGCCTGCTGACCGGGCTTTATCCGCACAAGGCGGGCATCGGGCACATGACGGCGGATTACGGCTCGGCGGCGTATCAGGGGTATCTGCGCAACGATGCGGTCACCATTGCCGAGGTGCTGCGCCTTGCGGGCTATCGCACCTTGATGAGCGGCAAATGGCACGTCGGCGGCCCCTATGACCCGCGCGAGGCAGATGTCTGGACACCGGGCGACGTCGGACAGCCAACACCGCGCCAGCGTGGGTTTGACCGTTTCTTTGGTACAATCGACGGCGCAGGAAGCTATTTCTTCCCCCATTACATCGGCGAGGATGACAGCCGCATTGATGTCACAAGCGACGATTTCTACATGACCGATGCGATCTCGGACAAAGCCGTTGATATGGTGGGCGAGGCGGTGGGCGAGGGGAAACCCTTCTTCCTCTATCTCGCCTATACCGCGCCGCATTGGCCGCTTCAGGCCCACGCCGAAGACATCGCCCGCTATCAAGGAACATACCTCAAAGGGTGGGACGCGCTGCGCATCTCCCGCCACGAAGCCATGCTCGGGCGCGGTATGCTGCAAGGTAATTGGGAGATTTCGCCCCGCGACCCTGATGCTCGCCCATGGGAGCATACCGAAAACAAGGATTGGGAAGACGCCCGCATGGCGACCTATGCGGCGATGGTTGAAAGCATGGACCGCGGCATCGGTCGCGTCATGACCAAGCTCCGCGCGCTCGGGGTCGAAAAAGACACGCTGGTTCTGTTCCTCTCCGACAACGGCGGGTGCGCGGAATTCATGGAGGAAGACGGCTGGGCCGCAAGCTATCCCGACCGCGGGTTTGACGGCGAAAGCATCACTGCGGGCAATATCGCGGGGCTTGAACCCGGTCCCGGCACCACATTCCAAAGCTATGATGTCGCTTGGTCGAACGTCTCGAATGCGCCCTTCAGGATGCACAAGACTTGGGTGCACGAGGGCGGCATATCTACGCCGCTTTTTGCCCATTGGCCCAACGGCATCAAAGCTGGCGGCATCGTGCATCAGGCGCGACATGTGGTCGACATCATGCCAACGATTCTCGATGCAACAGGCGCCAGCTATCCGCAGGATTTCGACGGCCACGGCATTCAGAAGCTCGACGGGGAAAGCCTTGGGCCGTTGTTCCGCAATCATGACGCCGAACGCGAAGCGCCGATTTTCTGGGAGCACGAAGGCAATTGCGCCGCCCGCATTGGCGATTGGAAGCTGGTGCGCGAATTTGGTCAGGACTGGGAACTCTACAACATGCGCGATGACCGCACCGAGCTTCACGACCTTCGCTTGAAAAACGCGCCCAAGGCCGCGGAACTGCTCAAGGAATACGAAAATTGGGCCGATAAGGTGGGCGTTGTCGATTGGGGCGTGATCCGTGACCACCCCGACATGGATTGGGTCAAACCCGAACGCCCCGAGCTTGACTGATCCCCGCACAGCGCCATCCTGTCTGATGTGCGAACCGGGTGAAAACGGGCCGAAACAACAGGACGCGGCCCAAAAAACCGGATTTTACCTGCTGCCAGATGCCGCGTTTTACGTGATTAACGTGGTGTTGCGATTGACCTAGGCAAGCGGGGCCATGTAATCAGGCGCGAAATAAAGTTACGCCACGCCGTTAGATAGGGAAAAACACATGTCTGAGACCGCGCGCGAAGCCATGGAATACGATGTTGTGATTGTCGGAGCGGGGCCTGCTGGCCTCTCCGCGGCAATCCGGCTCAAACAGCTTGACGCAGATTTGCAGGTTGTTGTGCTGGAAAAAGGCTCGGAAGTGGGCGCTCATATCCTGTCCGGCGCGGTGCTTGACCCTTGCGGTCTCGACGCGCTGATCCCCGACTGGAAGGAAAAAGGCGCGCCGCTCAATACCCCGGTCGAGCACGACAATTTCTATATGCTGGGCGAGGCGGGCGAAATCCGCGTGCCGAACTGGCCGATGCCGCCGCTGATGAACAACCACGGCAATTACATCGTCTCGATGGGCAATGTTTGCCGCTGGATGGCCGAACAGGCCGAAGAGCTGGGCGTCGAGATTTTCCCCGGCATGGCTTGCTCCGAACTGGTCTATGATGACAACGGCGGCGTCAAAGGCGTGGTTGCGGGGGTATTTGGCCTTGAACCCGACGGCTCGATCGGTCCCAACACCGAGCCGGGCATGGAATTGCACGGCAAATACGTCTTCCTCTCCGAAGGTGTGCGTGGCTCGCTCTCCAAGGAAGTGATCGCCAAATACGACCTCTCCGCCGGAAAAGAGCCGCAGAAATACGGCCTTGGCATGAAAGAGATCTGGGAAGTCGACCCCGCCAAGCACAAGGAAGGCACCGTCACCCATACGATGGGCTGGCCTCTCGGCAACCGCGCAGGCGGCGGGAGCTTTGTCTATCACCTTGAAAACAATCAGGTCTACGTCGGGTTTGTGGTCCATTTGAACTACAAGAACCCCTATCTGTTCCCCTACATGGAATTCCAGCGGTTCAAGCACCACCCGATGATTGCGGACCTGCTCGAAGGCGGCAAACGCGTGGCTTACGGCGCGCGCGCCATCACCGAGGGCGGTTATCAGTCGATGCCCAAACTGGTCGCACCGGGTGTTGCGCTGCTGGGCTGTTCGGCGGGTATGGTCAACGTGCCACGGATCAAGGGCAACCATAACGCGATGCTCTCGGGCAAAGCCGCAGCCGAAGCTGCGCACGCCGCCATCAGCGCCGGCCGCTCTGGGGATGAACTGAGCGATTATGCAACCGAAGTGCATGATGGGGCGATCGGCAAAGACCTTAAAAAGGTCCGAAACGTCAAGCCGATGTGGTCGAAATGGGGCCTCCTGCCCAGCCTCGCGCTCGGCGGTCTTGATATGTGGACAAACACCTTCGGCTTCTCGCTTTTCGGCACGCTAAAACACGGCAAGAACGACGCAAACGCGACCGAAAAGGCAGACAAGCACAAGCCCATCGATTATCCCAAACCCGATGGCAAGATCAGCTTTGACCGCCTGACCAACGTATCCTTTGCCATGACCAATCACGAGGAAAGCCAGCCTTGCCACTTGCGTCTCGGCGATGAAAGCATCCCGATCGAGGTGAACCTGCCGAAATTCGCCGAACCGGCTCAGCGTTATTGCCCGGCAGGGGTTTACGAAGTGGTCGAGGAAGAAGGCAAAGACCCGCGTTTCGTGATCAACTTCCAGAACTGCGTGCATTGCAAAACCTGTGACATCAAAGACCCCAGCCAGAACATCACCTGGGTCACCCCACAGGGCGGTGACGGGCCGAATTACCCGAACATGTAATATCGTCGGGGGCGACCACATAGCGTGCGTCGCCCCCGCCCTCGGCTAGCGGACCAATTTTCTTCGCAAGAAAATTAGGCGAAATCTTTGAAAGATTTCGCTCCGCCCCGCTCACATCTTTGCGCGTTTCGTCTTGTTGCATTGCGTTTGCGGGCGGTTGCGCTACTCTGCCCTTCCAGATCGGCAACAAAGGGCACCCTCGCATATGAAAGCCATTAAACTCGCCGCCGTCGCCGCCTTGGCGATGCAGCTCAGCATCCCTCCGGCCATGGCCGATGGGCTTTCAGGGGCTTACCTTGCCGGGCGACAGGCGCGATACAGCGGCGATTTCGCTGCCGCCGCGCAATATTACACCCTTGCGCTGGCACGTGATCCGTCCAACCCATCGCTGATGGAAGCCGCTGTGCTGTCCTTCCTATCGCTGGGCCGCTTCGATCGCGCTTTGCCGATTGCCACGTTGATGGAGAAAGAGGGCCACGCAAGCCAATTGTCGCATATGGTGCTTTTGTCCAACGAAGCCTGGAATGGCCGCCATGACGATCTGCTCAAACGGATCGAAGACAAGCGCGGTATCGGCGCTCTGGTTGATGGCTTGGTTGGCGCATGGGCGCATCTTGGCAAGGGGGCCATGTCCGACGCAATTGACGCCTTTGACTCCATGGCCAAAGAGCCGGGACAGCAAGGCTTCGCACTCTATCACAAATCACTGGCGCTCGCGATGGTCGGCAATTTCGAAGGCGCCGAAGAGATCCTCGGCGCAACCGGCCCCGGCGCCGCCGTGCAAACCCGGCGCGGGGTAATCACCCGGCTCGAAGTGCTCAGCCAGTTGGAACAAAACGACAAGGCGCTCGAAGTCTTGGAATCCAGCTTTGGGAAAACGCTCGACCCGGAACTCGCCCTGTTGCGGACCAAGCTCAAGGCCGGTGAAACGCTGCCCTTCACCATGGTAACCTCGGTGCGCGATGGCATGGCCGAGGTGCTCTATACCGTCGCCGGTGCCATTCGCGGCGAAGCGCGCGATGTCGACACAATTCTCTTTGCCCGCATGGCGGAATACCTGCGCCCCGGCCATATCGACGCGATCCTGCTCACTGCGGAAATCCTCGAAGACATGGAGCGATATGATCTCGCGACCGAAACCTTCAACAAAGTGCCCAGCGATGATGCGGCGTTTCATGCCGCCGAATTGGGCCGTGCCGATGCGCTGCGCAAGGCCGGTAAACCGGATGCAGCGGTTGAGGTATTGCAACAGCTCGCCAAGACCCACGGCGACCTGCCGGTGGTTCACAATACACTCGGCGACATGCTGCGCACGATGGAGCGTTACAAAGAGGCGATCACTGCCTATGACCGTGGCATCGCCCAATACGATAGCGCCGAGGCCGGCCAGTGGTTCGTCTATTACGCCCGTGGGATCTGTTACGAGCGCACGGACAACTGGACCCAGGCCGAAGCCGATTTCCGCAAGGCGCTGGACCTTGACCCCGACCGCCCCGAGGCCCTGAACTACCTCGGTTATTCGCTGGTTGAAAAAAGCGAGAAGCTGGACGAAGCCCTCGCCATGATTGAACGCGCCGTCGCCGCGCGGCCCAAATCGGGCTATATCATCGACAGCCTCGGCTGGGCGCTCTACCGCCTTGGTCGCTACGAAGAGGCGGTCGGCCATATGGAACGCGCAACCGAACTCATGTCGGTCGATCCGGTGGTGAATGACCACCTTGGCGATGTCTATTGGGCGGTGGGGCGCACCCGCGAAGCCGAGTTTCAGTGGAAGCGCGCGCTCTCCTTTGTCGAGTACGGTGAAACCTCCGAAGACGCCGACCCCGACCGCATTCGTCGCAAAATCGAAATCGGCCTCGATAAAGTCTTGGCCGAAGAGGGGGCCAAGCCTTTGAAAGTGGCGGGCGAGGATGGCTGACGCGCGGGGCTTCGCGCCCGCCAAGGTCAATCTTTCGCTGCATGTGACCGGCCAACGCGACGACGGGCTGCACCTGCTCGACAGCCTCGTGGCCTTTGCCGATGTGGGGGATCACCTCACCATCTCTCCCGCGACCGCTTCAACGCTCTGCGTTGATGGCCCGATGGCTGCGGGCGTGCCGCAGGATGCGCGCAACCTTGTCCTCAAGGCCGCCGCATGGATGGGCGAAACCGCCGCGTTCACGCTTGAAAAACACCTGCCTGCTGCCGCCGGGATAGGGGGCGGCTCCTCTGATGCCGCCGCTGCGCTGCGCTTGCTGGCTGACCTGACCGGGCGGCCCATTCCCCACGGCAGCGAGGCGCTCGGCGCGGATGTTCCGGTCTGCCTTGCGCCCAAGGCGACCCGCATGCGTGGCATCGGCGAGGCGCTCGCGCCTGTTGCCCTGCCGCCCTTGCCCGCTGTCCTCGTCAATCCCGGTGTCGAGGTGCCCACCGGCGCGGTGTTCTCTGCTCTGCCGACCAAGGAAAACCCACCCATGCCCGCCGACCTGCCGCGCCTGTCCAACCCGGTGCAGGCCGCCGATTGGCTGGCCTCTCAACGCAATGACCTTGAAGCACCGGCCATCGCTTTCGCGCCGGTGATCGGCACGCTTCTCGACGTGCTCAAGGCGCAGCCGAAACTGTGCCTCGCCCGTATGTCCGGCTCTGGCGCGACCTGTTTTGGCCTGTTCGAAACCCAGTCCGCCGCTGAAAATGCTGCAAACAAGATTCGCGCCGCATTCCCCGCTTGGTGGGTGGTGGCAACCAAGCTCGGTTAAGCCGGCGCTGACATTTTTTGTGCGAATTGTTGCTGTGCCACAACATGCCCCCTTGCGGCGTGACTCGGAAAGGGCCATGTTAGGGACAAGCACAAGGGAGTTTCGCAATGCCCAAGCTGATCCGCATGTATATCATCAACGTCGCCATTGGATTTGGCGTCGCCGCCGCTTTTGTAGGCATGTTGCTGTGGTTCAATGTCGCGAATCTCTGGCATCTGGTGTCCCATTCCGATCAAGGCTGGCTTGCGGTCCTGATCCTGTGGTTCGCCAACGGGATTGTATTTGCCGGCGTGCAATTCGCGATCGCCGTGATGCGCATGAAGGACGATGATGACGACGGCCCCGGCGGGGGCTTGCGCGAACGGGTCGCACCACGGACACAGCAGCCCGTACCGGTGCGTGTCGCCGCGCAGAACAAGCGCAAACCATACGACCTCCGATAGACCAGTTTAAAAAGACCAGATAACAACGACCCAAGACTCCAGTCACTAAAACGCGCTCCTCCCTCGGGGCGCGTTTTTTTTGGCAATAATTGCTCTCGCTTGGCGAGGCGGGCGTTGGTCAGGGAAGGATCGGGAAGGCAGCGCGCCTGAGCAGCGCCCCAGAAGGGCTGCACCGTGCGCCAATGCTCATGCAGATAAGCGGCGGAACCACCCGGACCGTTGGGTTATCTCATTCCCGAGGACCTGTATATACAGGTGGGCGCCAGGTAACCGGACCAGAGCCCGGACAGAGCCAGCTCCCTCGGAATTGCTTAAGGCCACCGGAATGCAACCGTAAAACGAGAGGGGCAGAACCGCCACTCACCGACATAGGCACGGGCTGGGCCGCTGACAAGCCTCATTCGCTCAAGAATTGCAATTCCCGCTTGAAAGATGTTCATCTTTTGTTCATCTTGAGGGGTATGACCGATCAATCGCTTTCCGACCTTTCTCCAGTCCTGCAAATGCAGCCGGGACAGCTTTTGGCCCGTGGGGTTTGTCGTCACTTGGCCAGCCATGATTTCGTAACGATCGAGGAATTCGTGCCTGAACGGGGCAAGCGGGTCGATGTTATGGCGCTCGGCCCCAAGGGCGAAATCTGGGTGATCGAATGCAAATCGAGCCGTGTGGATTTCACCTCAGACAGCAAATGGGACGGCTATCTTGAATGGTGCGACCGTTACTTCTGGGCGGTGGATACCGACTTTCCGACCGATCTGTTGCCGCCCGAAACCGGGTTGATCATTGCCGACGCTTATAGCGCCGAGATCATTCGCATGGCGCCGCATGACAAGCTGGCGGGCGCACGCCGTAACGCGCTCACCCGCCGTTTCGCCCGTCATGCCGCGCGCCGCTTACAAGCCTTTCGCGACCCGCGCGTCTAATCCAACGCATCCGCGGGCCGGATCGGGCTGCTTGGGGCGGGATCAAGATGGAGAGGGCAGGCTAGGGGAGACCTAGCCCAACAGCTTTGCATCAAACTCGGCCGCAAACTGCGCTGACGGGCGCGCCTGACACCGCTCCGCCCAAGCCTTGACGCCGGGATGATCAGGCAGCAACGATGGCATCCAGACAAAAGGCGACGCCATCAACAGGTCCGCTGCGCTAAACGTCTCACCCACCAGCCAGTCATCCGCCTCAAGCGCCCCGGCCAAACGTGCGCCCATCTCCTCGAGCCCGCGAAATGCGGTTGTGATTGCGGGGTGCGAAATCTCTGCGAAACTATGGACCAGCACCGGCTCGACAATATTGCCATACCACGCCAGCCAGCTCAAAAAACGCCCGCGAAGCGCCTCTCCCGGCGCCACGCCAAGGCCCGCCTCGGGGAACAGCTCGGTCAGATAGAGCATGATCGCGTTTGATTCCCAAATCTCGACGCCATCATGCACCAACAGCGGCACCTTGCCCTCGGGGTGCGGATTGTCAGCATCGCGCCCGCCCGAACCATCATTGCGTAGAACTGAAACGGGTTTGACCTCGACCGCGTCGAGCGCGGAAAGCTCATGCAAAAGCTGCACGATCCGCGACGAGCGCGACATCGGGGCGTGATAAAGTGTCAACATAACTTGGGGTCTCCAGTGCGTGCGATTTGTGGCTTGCTACCAAATCGCCGCACGCCTGAAAGCCCCGTCGCGCATTGCCTCCTGACACCTTGTGTCAGGGGCGTTGACCATGCTGTCAGTCGCCCCGCTCAGCCCCTGAGCCGCGCCGCCTTGGCCGCCGCGCGGATTTCCTCGGCGATTTCCTCGGCTTCTTCCGGCTCGAAATCCATCGGGATCTCCATGTCGCCGGCTTCGATATAAAGCCGCACCATGCCCTTGTCGGTCGGCCCGATTTGCAGATTGGCCTCGATGTTGGTTTCTTTGTTGATGCCCATGGTTCCGCCTCCAGATTACCTCCCTGAGCTATCCCAGATTGGCCTTGTGATGCAAGCGCCGCCCGCGCATCCTTGGGCCATGACAGACACGGCTGAGATGACACAAGTGACCCTGCGCGACCTTGAAATCGGCGACGCCGGGTGGCTGATCGAACAGCACGGCGTGCTTTATGCCCGCGACGATGGCTTTGACAAAACGTTCGAGGCGCTGGTGGCCGAAATTCTGGCCGATTACATCCGCAATCACGACCCGACCTGTGAACGCGCCTGGATCGCCGAGCAGGGGGGCGTGCGCCTTGGCTCGATCTTTTGCGTGCGCCTTGACGATCAAACGGCCAAACTGCGGCTGTTCTTGCTGACACCCGATGCGCGCGGCAAGGGGTTGGGCAAACACCTGCTCAGCACCTGCCTCGATTATGCCCGCGCCCATGGCTACACGCGCCTGCACCTCTGGACCCACGAAAGCCACTCTGCGGCCTGCGCGCTCTACGCCGCATTCGGCTTCTCGCTGGTGTCGTGCAAACCTGTCCGATCCTTTGGCGTCGATCTGGTTGAACAAAGCTGGGAAATCGCCCTCTGACAGGCCGAATTCAGACTTGCATTCGTCGCGCCACAAAGTTACATCGCCCTTCAGTGCCGCCTTAGCTCAGTTGGTTAGAGCGCTGGATTGTGGATCCAGAGGTCGCTAGTTCGAACCTAGCAGGCGGTACCATCTCACCCTTTCGTTGCTGAAACGGCCCCGGATCCCCGGGTCGAAGCGGTGCCGCGTCCCGATTTTTGCCACAAAAGCGCCGCACGCTCGGCAGAGTCGCGCGCCATGCTGTTGTCCTGACCAAGGCAATCTTCAGAGGCTCCGCCATGAAACCGGCATTTGCAATTGTCACTTCTTTGTTCGTTCTGGGCGCTTGCTCTAATCCGCAGGGCGTCGGCTTCTCCGACTATGACGTGCCCGCCAAATCGAACACGAACGGTCAATCTATGGTCATCGAATGGGACACGCTGCGCCCCGTGCCACGCGTGCAATTCGAACTGGTCGGCAATGCCGCGGCCGCCGCCGCCGCGCCCGGCGCGGGAATCGCCGCCGTTTCGGCACCCGACACCAACCTCTTGCTGGTCGAAGACGGCACCCGCCATTGGCTTGTCGCCAAGGCGCTCAAGGCACCGGACCTGTCGCTCAAATCCGAAGCGGAGC
The DNA here is from genome assembly GCA_025916135.1 of Rhodobacteraceae bacterium D3-12. Classification (NCBI taxonomy): domain Bacteria; kingdom Pseudomonadati; phylum Pseudomonadota; class Alphaproteobacteria; order Rhodobacterales; family Roseobacteraceae; genus Phycobium; species Phycobium rhodophyticola. The sequence goes on from CP104793.1 coordinate 1,001,455, forward strand.
AACGCAGCGGCTGTCTCGTGGGCGACTCGGCCTATGTCGGTGCCACGCTGGTCTTTGCGCTGAACTGCAGCTAGTCGCCGTTCACCACGTCGATCTCTTGCATCAAGGCGCCGTTTGAGCGGGAATAGATCAATATCCGGTCATCCCCCGTCACAATCGCATACCACCTGTCTCCTTGGGTAAACGCCTGCGCCGTGGTTCCGGCGGGCAGGGCGATCTCTTCGGGCAGAACCGGCGTCGCTGACTCTCTCGCCCCCGAGAACCTGATGACAAACAGTGTAATGATCACTAGAAGGCCCAAGATCATGGTGGTCGTCAGCACGGTCACCAACAAACGCAGGTAGCGTAGCGTTTTCGCATCTACCGGCTGAGGAGTGTCGTTCATTGGCTCAAACCCTTGTCGCTTTCGCGGTTCAACCCGACCCGCCCGCACGTCTTGATAAGGCGCTTTCTCGCGATGTGCCAGAGGCGGCAGCCCTGTCGCGCACCCGTCTCGCGCGGCTGATCGCCGATGGGGCGGTGCGGGTGAATGGCGCGACCGTTGACAACCCCAAGGCCCGCGTGGCCGAAGGGGACGCCGTTGAAATCACCCTCGAACAAGCCGCAGAAAGCCATATCGGTCCAGAGGACATCGCCCTTGATGTGGTGTTCGAGGATGACGACCTGATCGTTGTCAACAAACCTGCGGGCATGGTTGTCCACCCCGCGCCCGGCACCCCTTCGGGAACGCTGGTCAACGCGCTCCTGCACCACTGCGGCGAAAGCCTCTCTGGCGTTGGCGGCGTCGCCCGCCCCGGCATCGTGCATCGCATCGACAAGGACACCAGCGGTCTACTGGTGGTTGCCAAATCCGACCGCGCCCACCATGGCCTCGCGGCCCAGTTCGAGGCTCATAGCGTCGAGCGTTATTACCTCGCCCTTGCCCACGGTGTGCCTGATGGCAATGATCCGCGCCTGCGCGGCGTCAAAGGGGTCAGCTTCGAACCCGGCAACATCATGAAAATCACCACCCGTCTGGCCCGCCATAAACATGACCGCCAGCGTCAGGCGGTGCTGTTTGACTCGGGCCGCCATGCCATCACCCGCGCCCGCGTGGTCGAACGCTTCGGGATGCCGCCAACGCTGGCGCTGCTGGAATGTTGGCTCGAAACCGGTCGCACCCACCAGATCCGTGTGCATATGGCCCACGCCGGTCACGGGCTGATCGGTGATCCAACCTATGGCGGGCGTCGCAAGCTCTCGGAAAAGGCGCTCCCCGCTGCCGCCATCGCCGCCTCGCGTGCATTCCCGCGTCAGGCCCTGCATGCCGCCGTGCTGGGCTTTGAACACCCGGTCACCCAAGAGATGCTGCGCTTTGAGGCCCCTCTGCCCGCCGATATGACCACGCTGATCGATACCCTGCGCGGCAGCTGACCCCGACGCCGCCGCATGCGCGTCCGATCGGCAAACCTTTGCCGCTCTCGCCCCGCGATTAACCGGACTTAACGCTTCTTTCACCGCTTCGTCATAAAGATGAATTGCGCGTGAACGTAGTGTCACAAACCTTCTCTTCCTGCGTTACAAGGCGCAAATAGGATTAAACAGGCGCGGAGTAAGGGCCTTGAAACCTCACCCCCGCGTTCCTATCTGGATGTTAAGACAATAAACATTAAGGGACGAGCGAAGAACATGGCCAATTATGCAAATCTGCCGGCACCGACGCCCGAAGGTGGGCTGAACCGCTATATGCAAGAAATTCGGAAGTTCCCTCTGCTGGAACCCGAAGAAGAATACATGCTCGCCAAAGCTTGGGTCGAGCAGGAAGACACCGAAGCGGCCCACAGGATGGTCACCAGCCACCTGCGACTCGCGGCGAAAATCGCCATGGGCTACCGCGGCTATGGTCTGCCCCAGGCCGAGGTGATCTCCGAGGCGAATGTCGGCCTGATGCAGGCCGTCAAACGGTTCGACCCGGAAAAAGGCTTCCGCCTTGCGACCTATGCAATGTGGTGGATTCGCGCCTCGATTCAGGAATATATCCTGCGCTCGTGGAGCCTTGTGAAACTCGGCACCACCTCGGCGCAAAAGAAACTCTTCTTTAACCTGCGCAAGGCCAAAGCCCGCATCGGCGCGCTGGAAGAGGGCGACCTGCGGCCCGAAAACGTCCAGCGTATCGCGACCGATCTCGGCGTCACCGAGAAGGAAGTTATCTCGATGAACCGGCGCCTTTCGGGCGGCGATGCCTCGCTCAATGCCACCGTCGGCTCCGAAGGCGAAGGCACGATGCAATGGCAGGACTGGCTCGAAGACGAAGACGCCGACACCGCTGGCGATTATGAGGCCAAGGACGAGCTTGACGCCCGCCGTGAAATGCTGGCCGAAGCGATGGGTGTGCTGAATGATCGTGAGAAAGACATCCTGACCCAACGCCGCCTCAGCGAGGAAACCATCACCCTCGAAGACCTGTCGTCGCAATATAATGTCAGCCGCGAGCGTATTCGGCAGATCGAAGTGCGCGCCTTTGAAAAGCTGCAAGAGCGCATGCGCGAGTTGGCCGCTGAAAAAGGCATGATGCCCGCGCATTAAGCCCTGCACGACCTGTTAAAGATCGCCCGCCCTTCTGCACAAGAAAGGCGGGCGATTTGCGTTTGAACCGGGCTCAAACCGGACTCACGCCCCGCTGACAGAACCGGCAGCGGCTTGCCGTAGGTCCATTGCCGCCGCTTATTGCGTTGAATCCGACATGGGCAACGGCTATCCCAAAGCCAACCGCCCTTGTTGGGCATCAGCACAAGGCCCGCGCCCCCAATGAAAATGCACGAAACTTTTATCAAGCCCATGCACCCCGAAGGGCGCAAATTCGTGGCGATCTTTGCGGCAATCACGCTGTTGCTGTTCTTCCTCTGGGAGCCGCTGGGATGGATCGGGGTCGGCCTCACGGTCTGGTGCTATTATTTCTTCCGCGACCCGGTGCGCTCTGTTCCCGATGCGCCGGGGCTGATCCTCTCGCCTGCCGATGGTGTCGTGTCGCTGATCGAACCTGCCGCGCCGCCGCCCGAACTCGGCCTCGGCTCTGCGCCGCTCACGCGGGTGAGCGTGTTCATGTCGGTGTTCAACTGCCACGTAAACCGCGCCCCCATCGCTGGTAAAATTGCCAAGATGGTCTATCGCCCCGGCAAATTCCTTAACGCCTCGCTGGACAAAGCGAGCGAGGACAACGAGCGCAACTCCCTTGCCCTCACGCTCGAAGACGGCCGCTCCATCGCCGTGGTTCAGATCGCCGGGCTGGTCGCGCGCCGCATCGTGCCGTTTGTGCGCGAGGGGCACAGCCTCATGGCGGGTGAACGCTTCGGCCTGATCCGCTTTGGCTCGCGCCTTGATGTTTACCTACCTGACGGCGTCGAACCACAGGTCGCTCTTGGCCAAACCATGATTGCCGGGGAAAGCGTTATCGCAGATCTCAACCGCTCTGCGCCTGCCATGGCCGCACGGCGTGTCTGATCCCGACACCCCTCCCGGCAAACGCGCGCCCCTGCGCGCGGTGCAGCTGTTGCCAAACCTGCTCACCCTTGGCGCGCTCTGTGCCGGGCTTTCGGCGATCCGTTTTGCCGTGCATGGCAACCTCACTCTTGCGGTGGCCCTCATCGCTCTGGCGGCTCTGCTTGACGGGCTCGACGGCGCCATGGCGCGCCTCCTCAAGAGCGAAAGCGCCATGGGCGCCGAACTCGACAGCCTCGCGGATTTCCTCAATTTCGGCGTCGCCCCCGCGCTCATGCTCTATCTCTGGGCCTTGCCCGACAGCCGCAGCGGCGGTTGGATTGCGGCGCTGATCTATGCTATCTGCTGCGCTTTGCGCCTTGCGCGCTACAATGTCGGGGACAAGGCCGCAGCTGGCAAGAAATCCGCGTGGTTCCAAGGGGTTCCCGCACCGGGCGCGGCCCTTCTGGCGTTGCTCCCTCTGGTCATGTTCCAAGTCATGCCGGGCGTTGTCACCCCCATCCTGCCGTTCTTTACCGGCCTCTGGCTGGTGATCGTGGGCCTGCTGATGATCGCGCGCAATCCGACACCCTCCTTCAAACTCCTTCGTATTTCCCGTGACAAGGCACCGTTCTTTATGGTCGCCCTCATGGGCATCGCCGCGACAGCCTTCACTTGGCCTTGGCCGGTGCTTCTGGTCGCTCAAATTGCCTATCTTTTCATTCTGGCCCGCTTCGCGCTGAAGCCGCCGCAATTAATTGCCAAGGACAATGACTAAATGAAACCCGAAGCCGTTACCTCATCCTATCGCCGCTGGGCGCCTGTCTATGACCGCACATTCGGTGCCGTTACCGGCGCTGGCCGCCGCCGCGCCGGTGCTTATTTGACCGGGCGAGGGGGGCGGTTCTCGAAGTGGGCGTTGGCACCGGGCTGGCCCTTCCCAGCTACGGCGAAGGGGTTGCGGTCACCGGCATCGACTTCTCTCACGAGATGCTGACCAAGGCCAAAGCCCGCGTCGCCGAAGAGCGGCTCACCCATGTGCATGACCTGCGCCAGATGGACGCGCGCGAACTCGACTTCCCCGATGCCAGCTTTGATAGCGTCGCCGCCATGCATGTTCTCTCCGTCGTGCCCGAACCCGAACGCGTCATGCGTGAAATCTCCCGCGTCCTCAAACCGGGCGGCAAGGTTGTCGTGGTCAACCACTTCGCGCGCCCCAAAGGGCCGCTCGCCGCGCTGGAGAAAATCACCGCACCGCTTGAGAATATCCTCGGCTGGCAGTCCGATTTCCCGATCGAGCGTATCCTCGGCGCGCCCGGCCTTTCCCTCACCGAACGCGACAGCCTGCCACCCGCAGGCCTTATGACCTGGCTGGTGCTGACCAAAAGCGGCTAACACCAATCCTCTGAAAAGCGCGGCGAAGGCGGGCGCTTACTCCAACCGCGCCCTCAGAACCCGCATCATATTGCCGCCCATCACCTTGGCAATCTGCGTCTCGCTCACCCCGGCACGCAACAGCGCATCGGTCAAGGCGGCCAACTCGCTGGCATCAAATGCGGTGGCCACTGATCCGTCAAAATCCGACCCGAGCGAGATGTGATCCTCGCCAATCGCCGCGATCCCCGCCTTGATCATCGCGGCAATCCCGTCCGGGTCGATCTTGTTGCACGCAACCTCGGCCCAATACCCCATGCCGATAACCCCGCCCCGCGCGGCAATCGCCTGCATCAGATCATCGGGCAGGTTGCGTTTCACTTCACAATGCGAATGAACCCCGCTGTGCGACAGAACAATCGGCACATCGGTCATGTCCAACACATCGCGCACCACCTGCGGACTGGAATGCGCCACGTCAATCACCACCGGCATAGTCACCAGCTTGCTCACCACCTCGCGACCAAATACGCTCAGCCCATGGCTCCCTTCACCATGCAGCGATCCGCCCAAGGCGTTGTCAAAGAAATGGTGTAGGCCGTAAACCCGGTGGCCGGCCTTGAACAAGCCGTCAAGCTTGGCAATCTCGCCCTCAAGCGGATGCAACCCCTCAACGCCCAAAATCCCGCCGACCACGGCTTTCCCTTCGGCACGCGCGCTCAAAACCGCCTCAAGATCGGCCTTGTTGCGAATGACCTTCAACTTGCCACCCGATGCCGCCTCAAACCCGTGCAACTTCTCGGCCTGATAAATCGCCCGCTCATAGATCGACCCCCAAGTGCGCAGCGGCCAAAGCTGCCCAAAAGCCAAAAGCGTAATATTGTCAAAAGCTTCGGCAGAGTTGTGGTCGTAGTTCTGCCCTGACGGGCTTTTGGTCACGGCGGTAAATACCTGCACCGCAACACCGCCCTCCAAAAGACGCGGCACATCCACTTGCCCGCGGCTGCCCCGTTCCAAAAGATCGCGCTTCCACAACAGCGAGATCTGCGTGCCAATCGCCGACGATCAAACGATCATGCAACGCTCTGGCGTCTGCCGACACCGGATAGGGCGCGTGTTCGGCCACCGCATTGCGCTCGTTTTCAACATACGACGGACCCAGCGTCCAAAACCCGATCAGCCCCAATATTGCCAGGCCAACAACCGTCAAAAACCCACGTTTGATCCAACGCATGCCGCGTCCTCCTCCTCATAGCTGCCCAAGGCTACGCCCCGCTTCGGGCGCACGACAAGCCTGCCCTTACGGCACGCCGCGTCTTCATCTGACTGAAAATATCCCGGGGGGTGCGGGGGGCTGGCCCCCCGCTTTTTAATGTGGTGTGGGGGGCTGGCCCCCCACTTTTAGCTGCGGTGTAGGGAACTGCCTCCCCACCTTTGCCTGCGGTGCGGGGACTCGGCCCTACCACTAAACCCTGCGCCTCGAGCGAAGCTCTCTTCACTCAGCCCGCCAAACCCGGCCTTCCCCTAAAGCGCGCGCCAGCCGATATCGCGGCGGCAAAACCCTTCGGGCCAATCAATCCGGTCGACCATGTCATAGGCCCGGTCGCGCGCTTCCTGCAAAGTTGCACCGCGCGCTGTGATGTTCAAAACCCGTCCGCCATTGGCCACGAACTGGCCGTCCTTCTGGGCCGTGCCTGCATGAAACACCATATGCGCGCTGTCCGCGGGGCAGGCGTCCAGACCTTTGATCACACTGCCTTTGTCATAGCTTCCGGGATAGCCCTCGGCGGCCATAACCACCGTCATTGCATGATCATCGGCCCAGTTCACGGCGCATTCATCCAGCCGTCCCTCGGCGGCGGCCTGAATCAAATCAAACGCCTGCGCGCCCAGCCGCATCATCAGAACCTGACACTCCGGGTCTCCGAAACGCACGTTATATTCCACCAGCCGGGGCTGTCCGTCCTCGATCATCAATCCAACAAACAGCACGCCCTGATAGGGCGTCCCGCGCTTGACCATTTCGCGCAGCGTCGGGCGTACGATCTCGTCCATCGTCTTTTGCACAACGGCATCGCTCATCACCGGCGCAGGCGAATAGGCCCCCATCCCGCCGGTGTTCGGCCCGGTGTCGCCTTCGCCAACGCGCTTGTGGTCCTGCGCCGTGCCGATGGGCAGCGCATCCTCGCCGTCGCACAACACAAAGAACGACGCCTCCTCGCCGGTCATGAAATCCTCGATGACGATCTCCGCACCGGCCTCTCCAAAGGCCCCGGCAAACATCTCGTCCACGGCGTCCTTGGCGGTTTGTTCGTCCATCGCGACGACAACACCCTTGCCAGCGGCCAGCCCGTCAGCCTTCACCACGATCGGTGCGCCCACGGCCTCGATATAGGCATGCGCGCCCGATGCCCCGATGAATGACACCCACCCGGCCTGCGGCACATCCGCCGCGTCGCATATTTCCTTGGTGAATTTCTTTGACGCTTCCAATTGCGCCGCCTCGGCAGAGGGCCCGAACACCTTGATCCCGGCCTCGCGCAGACGGTCCGCAACCCCTTCGGCCAATGGCGCCTCCGGCCCGACGATCACGAAATCAATCGCGTTTTCCTCGGCGAACGCCGCCACGGCGCCGCCCTTCATTATATCGACGCTGGCGCATTCCGCGATCCCGGCAATCCCGGCATTGCCCGGTGCCACGAACAGCTTGTCGCATTTCGGGTTCTGCATCACTGCCCAGGCCAACGCATGTTCGCGCCCGCCGCTGCCGAGGATAAGAATGTTCATGGCGCTTGTCTCCGCTTGGCCTTGCTTGCCCGGCGTTCTAAGCTGTGCCTGAACGAGACACAAGCGAACGGGGCGCCCACATGCAGTCAATCAAGGCACTTACATTTGATACCGGCGGAACGCTGCTTGACTGGCACAGCGGGTTTCGTGACGCTTTCGGTGCCGCGGGTGCGCGGCACGGCGTTACGCGTGACTGGCCGCAGCTTGCCAATGAACTGCGCCATCGTGCGCTCGGCGCGATGATCAACCTCGGCGAAAACGGGCCGCCCGCCTATAATTTCGACCAAGCCCATAGGTTTACACTCGACACGCTCCTGACCGAACATGACCTCGACATGTTCGACGAGGCCGACCGCCACGCCATCGCTTGGGACGCGCCGCATGCCTTCAAATGCTGGCCCGATTGCGCCGAGGGCCTCTCTGCGATCCGGCAGCGGTATATCGTCGCCTCGTTTACGATCCTCAGCTATCGGCTGATCATTGATACCGCTCGCGCCAACGGGCTGACGTGGGATGCGGTGCTGTCTTGCGAAGGCTTCGGCGTTTATAAAATCCTGCCCGAGGCTTACGCAAAAGCCGCCAAAGCCCTCCAGCTTGAGCCACATGAATGCCTCATGGTCGCCTGTCACGCGCATGACCTTGACGCGGCCCGCGCGGTTGGGTTTCGAACGGCTCTGGTGCGACGCCCAGAGGAATGGGGCCCCGAAGCCTATCGCCCTGAGCCGGTCCGCTCGGCGCTTGAGACCACATATGACTATGATATCACCGTTGATGATTTCATCGAACTGTCCAAGGCGCTGCAATAACCCTCACCTCCAAACCCAACCCGCGCTCCCCCTCTCAAGCCATGTGAAAAGACCCGCCAGCCATGTCCGACCTGATCGACGATCCCACCCCCGGTAACAACGACCCGGAATTCACCGTTTCCGAAATTTCCGGCGCGATCAAACGCGTGATCGAGGGGGAGTTCGCGCATGTCCGCATCCGGGGTGAGGTCGGGCGCGTGTCGCGGCCCCGTTCTGGCCACCTCTACCTCGATCTCAAGGATGATAAATCGGTCATCAACGGGGTCATCTGGAAAGGCGTCGCCACCCGGCTCGCTGTTCAGCCAGAAGAAGGCATGGAGGTGGTCGCCACGGGCCGTCTCACCACCTTCGGCGGGCAATCGCGCTATCAGATTGTGATCGAAGACATCAAACCCGCCGGTGTCGGCGCGCTTATGGCGATGCTCGAAAAACGCAAGGCGGCACTTGCGGCAGAGGGGCTGTTTGCGCCTGAGCGGAAACAGAAGATCCCCTATCTTCCGGGCATCATCGGCGTCGTCACCTCGCCGTCCGGGGCGGTGATCCGTGACATTCTGCACCGCTTGCGGGATCGGTTCCCGCGCAAGGTGCTGCTCTGGCCCGTCGCGGTTCAGGGCGACAAATGCGCGCCCGAAGTGGCCCGCGCCATCGCCGGGTTCAACGCGCTGGAACCGGGCGGGCGCATTCCGCGCCCCGATCTGCTGATCGTCGCGCGTGGCGGTGGCTCACTCGAAGACCTCTGGGGGTTTAACGAGGAAATCGTCGCCCGCGCCGTTGCCGCCTCGCATATCCCGCTGATCTCTGCGGTCGGGCATGAAACGGACACGACCCTGATCGACTATGTGTCGGACCGGCGCGCACCGACGCCCACCGCCGCTGCCGAAATGGCGGTGCCGGTGCGCCTCGATCTGCTCACATGGGTCGAAGCACAGGGCGCGCGCATGGCCCAGGCCTTGGGGCAGGGGGTCGCCGCCCGCGCGCAACGCCTGCGTGATCTCGCACGTGCCTTGCCGCGCGCCGATACCTTGCTCGACACGCCGCGCCAACGGCTTGACCGTGCCTCCGACCGGCTGCCCTCGGCGCTCATTGCTGGCGTGCGCACCCGCGAGGTGTCTCTGCACAAGGCCTCCGGTTCGCTCAAGAAAGAGATGCTCCACCGCCTTGTCGAGCGCGACACCCGGCGCCTGCAAAACGCGGTTTCGCGGCTGAACCTCAAGACCCTGAAACGCGAAAATGCACAGCGGCAGCAAAACCTTGCCGCCATGTCCCGCCGCCTGTCCCGCGCCGGAGAGCATCAAATCGCTGATTGGCGTAGCAAGCTCGACACGCTCTCGCGTCTGCGCGACACCTTGGGCTACGAAGAAACGCTCAAACGTGGCTACGCCGTGGTGCGCTCAGGCGACACAGTCGTGACCTCCAAAAAAGCCGCCGAAAAATCCGCCCCAACCGAGATTCAATTCGCCGATGGCCGCCTGACACTCGGCGCGTCCCCGGCTCCGGCTCAAAAACCAGCTGCCAAGCCCGCCAAACCCACCAAGCCAACGCCGCAAAAGGGGCCGGCCAAGGGATCGGATCAAGGGTCTTTGTTCTAAACCCCAACCTTCGGGCCAAGGCACATCATCGGCTTCTGGCTTTGCTGCACCTCGTAAAGCTCACGCGCTTCCGGGTTGTTCTCAAACAGCGCCGTAAGCCCCGATCCGTTTTTCTGAAACGTCCAGCAATGCGGCGAAGGGTCATTTTCGTAAGAGAAACAGATCATCTCACCCTGTTGCCACCAACGCCCCTCAATGCACTCACCATCCAGAAACGACCACCGCACGCGCCGCCCATCAAGGTATTCCTCGGCCCCATAGGGCGCACCTTCTGAGCTGAAGTAAAACGTCTTGCCCTTGGTCGCCGCGTCAAATTCCTCCGCCGACAGGAACTCTCCGCCAAAGGCGATGCCCGGACAGGCACACATCAAAAAGATCACAATCCGCCACATGTCTTATACCTACGCCGAACCACCCCCAACGGGCAAGCGGCGCAACTCACGTGCCATCATCTTGCGCCAGATCGGTGGAAAAAGCGCTAAAACGGCCATCACCGGCAATGAATACGGCATCATCGGCATCGCCTCGCGCAGGCGCAACCCCGGATAGGGCCGCGTCGGGTGCAAATGATGGTCCGAATGGCGCGGCGCATTGACCATCAAAGCCGAGGAAAACCAATGAGGCGAGTTCCAGCTATGCGCGTCCGTCACCGGTTCGGGTTTGCCGTTCTCGCGCATCGCCCGGCGCAATCCGTAATGCTGCACATAATCGGCCAGAAGGATCTGCATCTGCGCATAAAGGCACAGCGCAAGGTAGCCACCAACGCCCCACGCCCCGGCCACACTCGCGGCCATGATCACCACCAAAACCGGCGTCGCGATATAGCCCACGTAGGGGTTCTGCCACACGCTCCGTTTTCTCTGCGCCCGCGCGGCGCGCGCATTTTCCGCCTTCAACCCGGCTATAAAAGACGCTTTCCAAGCCTTTGTAGCAAAACGATAAAACCCTGTACCCTTGGCGGCTGAATTGGGGTCCGCATCCGTGCCCACATGCACATGATGCACCAATAAATGCGCCGAGGCATGATGCCCGAACCCGATCGTGCTATAGGCCAGACGCCCCAAGGCGCGCGCGTATCTTTCGCTGCGGTGGATCAACTCATGCGCATTCGGATGCGAAACCTGCCCAAACCAAAGCCCCGCCGCCAGCACCGTCACAACCTTGCCCGTGGCCGCCATCTCGCCGTTCATGGCTGCAATCACCACGGCCAGCAGGCCGAAATGCCCAAGACCAAGCAGGGTTGAAAACCCTTTGCCCGTCGGAAACTCCGCCCCCTCCGGCATCTCCGGCAGAAGGCGCGGCACGAACCGGTCCAGAACGGCGGTGAACACGGTCATATACAGCAACCCGGCCAGCGGCCAAAATCCGCCCACAATCACGCCCCCGGCAATCAGCACCACAGGCAGCACCGTGGCCAGCGCAAAAAGGCTCATCTGCATCGTGCAACCGCTTCTCGTTTATCTGGCCCGCAAGGCTAATCGCGGCGCGGATCGGGCACAATCGGATAATATCGGCGCACCGCGCATGCGCCAGCAACGCAAATGGTGCCGCGCATGTCGTTTTTGCCCTCGCAGCCGCGTCTGCAATGCCGCTAAGTTCGGGGCGAACCAAGGAGGGGCCACCATGGCGCTGGACGCGAAAAAAGGCATCTGGAAATCTGGCAAAGGCAAAGGCCGCCACACCCCCAAGGGGCGGCAGGTCGATGACACCGCCTTGTCCGAGGTTCAGTCCCTGCTGGGCGACACGCCGCTGCGCCGTGACCTTTTGATCGAATATCTGCATTTGGTGCAGGATCACTACGGCCACCTCTCTGCCGCCCATATCCGCGCTCTGGCCGAGATCATGCGCCTGTCCCAGGCCGAAATCTACGAAGTGGCCAGCTTCTACGCCCATTTCGATATCGTTAAAGAGGGCGAAACCCCGCCGCCCGCGCTCACCATTCGTGTCTGTGACAGCCTCTCGTGCGAACTCGCCGGGTCCGAGGCGCTGATGCAGGCCCTCAAAGACGGGTTTGACCCCGCCGAGGTCCGCGTTCTGCGCGCGCCCTGCATGGGGCGCTGTGATACGGCACCGGTGCTGGAACTCGGCCACAACCACATCGACCACGCCACGCCTGACCTCGTCAAGGCCGCCGTTTCGGCGCGCGACACCCATCCGAAAATACCGGAATATCAAGGGTTTGAGGACTATTCTTCGGGTGGTGGCTATGACGTGCTCCGCCGCCTGCGTGCCTCTGGCGATTGGGAGGACGTGCAGGAGCAATTGCACGCTTCCGGCGTGCGCGGTCTTGGCGGCGCGGGCTTCCCCTCAGGCAAAAAATGGGGCTTCGTGCGCGCCAATCCCGGCCCCCGCTACCTTGCCGTGAACGGTGATGAGGGCGAGCCGGGAACCTTCAAGGACCGCTATTATCTCGAACGTGAACCCCATCCCTTCCTCGAAGGGATGCTGATCGCCGCATGGGCGGTCGAGGCCGAGCGGTGCTTTATCTATATGCGCGACGAATATCCCGCCGTGCTCAAAATTTTGCGTCGTGAAATCAAAGCACTGGAAGACGCAGCTCTTGTGGATAAAGGCTACATCGAGCTGCGCCGCGGCGCTGGCGCCTATATCTGCGGCGAAGAAAGCGCGATGATCGAAAGCATCGAGGGCAAGCGCGGCGAACCGCGCCACCGTCCGCCTTTCGTGGCACAGGTCGGCATCTTCAACCGCCCCACGCTCGTGCATAACGTCGAAACCCTCTATTGGGTCGCCCGCGTGATGAGAGACGGACCAGAAGTCTTTAATTCGGTTGAGAAAAACAACCGCAAAGGCCTGCGTAGCTATTCCGTGTCCGGCCGCGTTAAGGCGCCCGGCGTGTATCTTCTGCCTGCCGGTTCAACCATCCTCGACGTGATCGAAGCGGCGGGCGGCATGCGCGACGGCCACACCTTCAAAGCCTATCAGCCGGGCGGCCCGTCCTCTGGCCTTCTGCCCGCCTCGATGGACGACATCCCGCTTGATTTCGACACGCTGCAACCGCATGGCACCTTCATCGGCTCAGCCGCCGTTGTCGTTCTCTCCGACCAAGACAGCGCCCGCGCAGCCGCCCTCAACATGCTCAGGTTTTTTGAGGATGAAAGCTGCGGTCAATGCACGCCCTGTCGGGTCGGCTGCGAAAAAGCGGTCAAGCTGATGCAGGCCGACACCTGGGATCAGGGGCTGCTTGAAGAGGTCTGCCAAACCATGGCCGACGCCTCGATCTGTGGCTTGGGGCAGGCGGCCCCAAACCCGATTCGCATGACCATGAAGCATTTCGCCGACGAAATCTGACGTCCGGTTTAACGCCGATCAAGACGCGCTCAAACCGCGCCCAAGATCCTCTGCCAAAGCCGCCCGCCAACGCGCGGCATCAGCACCATATAGGCGATGATCAACGCGAACACGACAAGCGCGGGCAAGCCATTCAACTGGAACCCGCCTTCGGTGGTGTCGCCAGTGACCAGCGCGACCAGATAGCCGAACAGGAAAAAGCTGGTGAAAAGATCGAGGATAAAGGCAACGACAACTTTCCAAGTCGCCGGGGGGGATGTCTCTGACATTTTACAAAGTCCTGACTATTATGAAGGGCCAATTCTTAAGGTCCCGTTTACGTGCATCAAATCAACTTGAAACAAATCGCTCTGAATGGGCGGCGATGATGACGCCACAGCCGCCCATTTGGCAAGGCTTTCCCCGACGGGAGCATTCCCGCGCCGCCCGCGCTGCGCTAGGATCACAGCATGTTTGACCTGCTTCCCTTGCCGGGCGTTCTGCCCGCGACGCTCATCGCGACCCTGCTTGCCCTGATCTATTTGCTGGCGTTTTGTTACCGCTTGCCCAGTTGGCCGAAAACGCTTGTCAAAACCGGCGCTGTGCTGGCGCTTGCTCTGGCCGCGTGGTTGGCCAACGGGCCCGGCATGCTGCTTGTCGCGCTGTTGCTCTGCGCGCTGGGCGACTACCTGCTCTCGCGTCCGTCCGAAGGGGCGTTTATGGCCGGGGTTGGGGCTTTCGCGGCGGGGCATATCGCCTATGTGGTGCTGTTCCTTGGCCACCCGTTGGCTGACCTGCGGTCCCTGTTAAACACGCCTGAAACCCTGCTTATCGCCGCGCTCATTGGGGTCGGCATCGTCATGGCGCGCCTGCTTTGGCCGCGCACGGGTGATCTGCGCTGGCCGGTGATGGTGTATATCCCGGTGATCCTCTCGATGGGCGGCGCGGTGATGACCCTGCCACAGGGCCACCCGCTGATACTCGCCCACCTCGCGGCGCTGCTCTTTATTGTCTCTGACGTGACCCTGTCGGTCGAGATGTTCGTGCTGCCCGTGCTCCACCCGCTGCGTCGGGTGCTGCATTTCGTAATCTGGAGCACCTATTGGTCGGCGCAAGCGCTGTTTTTCCTCGCCTTCGCGGGCCTCTCGGCCACCTAAAGCGGCGTCACCCCTTGTTGCGATAGACCGCGCAAATGCACCCCGCCGCGCGCAGTTTGCGGCACAGCTGATGCGCCGCGCGCGCCTTGCTGCGCCCCAGCCGCGCCATGAAATACCCACCCTTTTTGCTGGCGCGGCTCTTTTGCCAGATCAACTCAGGCGTCTCGCCTTTGATAATCCGCCGACAAGCCCGCGTTTTCGCGCTAAACCGTTCCCGCGCCTGTGTTTTGCTGGTGCCAAAAGCCAGCTGCACGCCCCATGGCTGCACCCTCGGCTCCGGGCGCGGCATGGGTGACAGGCGCCGCTTGCGGGCCAAATCATAGCACGCCTCGGCAAAGCCTTTGACCTTGGACAGCCGCAAATCGGGCATCGCTACATCCGGCGCCAGCCAATCGTCATGGCTCAACCCGGTGATAATCGCCACGTAATTCACGGTCTCGCGCGCCAAACCGCCGGTGCCTGCGATGATCCCCTCGGCGCGCCGCTCACCGCCGTTATAGCCCACCGCCGCCAGCCCGGGATTGCCATATCGCGCTGTCATCTCGGCCAGATATTGCGCCGAATGCTCCAGCGCCTCTGCCGGGTTGAACGCATCCCGCAGCCCGCGCCGCTTGGCCGTGTGGGGCATGAACTGGGCAATGCCCTGCGCACCTGCGGGGCTTATGGCGAAGGGGTCAAACCGGCTCTCCTGCCAGATCAGGCGCGCGAAAAACCCCGGATCAAGGTTGTGATCGGCGCTGAAACGGGCAATCGCCTGACAGGTGTCATGCACAAAATGCGCCTGCCGGATGCATTGCACATGCCCCCATTCGCCGCTCGAACAGGCCCGGTCGGGCGGCTCTGCCCGCGCCGCCCCCGCCATCACCATCAAAACCGCTAAACCCACCCACTTCATGGTGCGCATCCTGCCGCGCATGGCCACAACCTGCAATGGCACCTTTTCATGCCTCGCAAGGGGGATTAAGTGAAAGGAAAGCGAAAGGGCCGTTGCATGTCATTTTTCAAGAAGCTCAAGTCAAAGCTCTTCAAATCCTCCTCCAAGCTGGAAGAGGGGCTTGATGCGATCATCGAAGACGGCGGCGTCGAAGAAGAAGTCGAGGTCACGCAAACCGCGCCCGAACCTGATCCTGTGCCTGAACCTACGCCCGAACCGGAGCTTGCGCCCGAACCTGAGCCGACGCCCGAACCGACCCCGGAGCCCGCACCCGAGCCGCAGCCGGAACCAACCCCCGCGCCCGCACCCGAGCCAGAACCAGAGCCGACACCGGCCCCTCAGCCAGAGCCCGAGCCTCAACCTGAACCGGCCCCACCCGAAGTCCCTGAGCCGGCACCCGAACCGGAGCCAGTGCCCGAAACGGAGCCAGTGCCTGAACCCGCTCCAACGCCCGACCCCGAACCGGAACCCGCCCCCAACCCGGAGCCCATCCCCACACCAGAGCCCAAGCCCGCCCCACCCCCGGTTGAGGCGCCGCAACCGGTCGATCCGATGCCCGCGCCGTCGCCTGCCGAAGTGCCCGACGTTGCCCCCGTCGAAGCGCCCCTGCCGGGCGATCCGGCCAAAGCCCCGACGCCCATCGAAATCCCCGATACCATTGCCAGTGACTTAACAAGCGCCGCTGCTGACACATCCGCATCAGAAGCCGCCAAACCCGGCCTCTTGGGGCGCCTCTTCAAGCGCGAAAAGAAAACCGTCACCCGCCGGGTGCTCGACGATGACATGCTCGAACAACTCGAAGAGCTGCTCATCGCTTCGGACATGGGCGTCGACACCGCCCTACGCGTCACCGCCAACATGGCCGAAGGCCGCTTTGGCACCAAGCTCTCGACCGACGAAATCAAACGCTTGCTTGCCGATGAAATCACCCGCGTGATGGAGGAAGTCGCCCGCCCCATGCCGCTCTTTCCCAAAAAGCCGCAGGTGGTGCTGGTGGTTGGCGTCAACGGCTCGGGCAAGACGACAACCATCGGCAAACTCGCCTCGCAATTCAAAGCCGCAGGCAAACAGGTGGTCATCGCCGCCGGAGACACGTTCCGCGCGGCTGCGGTCGAACAATTGCAAGTCTGGGGCGACCGCGCCGGCGTGCCCGTGCTCACCGCACCCGAAGGCACTGACCCCGCCAGCCTCGCTTTTGACGCGCTGACCAAGGCCACAGCCGACGGTGCCGACCTGTTGATGATCGACACGGCGGGCCGCTTGCAAAACCGCAAGGACCTGATGGAGGAGCTGGCCAAGATCGTTCGCGTCATCCGCAAGATTGATGACAGCGCACCGCACAACACGCTTCTCGTGCTTGACGCGACCACCGGGCAGAACGCCCTCTCGCAGGTCAAGACGTTTCAGGAACTCGCCGATGTCACCGGCCTCGTGATGACCAAACTAGACGGCACTGCCAAGGGCGGCGTTCTGGTGGCGCTTGCTGATAAATTCGGCCTGCCGATCCATGCCATCGGCGTGGGCGAACAAATCGACGACCTCGCGCCTTTCGATCCGGCGGAATTTGCCGAAGCGCTGACCGGAGTCGCTCAATGATCCATCAACTGTTGCCTGCCGCAGCCCTCGCGCTGGCGGCGGTTACTGCACCGGCAATCGCCAACCCGGTGATGACACCCGAAGACTGCGCCGCCGGATGGCGCGCGATCACAGACCCCCTGACCCTGCCGCGTTACCTGCGCGCTGCGGGCCAGATCGTTACCGACGATGGCTGGTGCCGGATGGACAGAACCACGGCTGAGCTGCGCTCCTATGATTTCGCCTCGCTCAGCTGGCGCGCCACCGGGGTTGCTGATGCGGTCGCCAAAAACGTGCCACCGCAAAGCTTTGAGGCCGAGTTTACAGGCATCAACTGGACCGAAGCCTTTCACATGCAATTCCCCAGCGGTCAGCCCGCGGCACACGGCATCATCCGCATCAGCGCGCGACAGGACCCGACAAGCCAGACACTGGTGCTCAACGAGCTGACGTTCGATTTTGACACGCTCGGGCGATTGCAATTCGCCGGGCAGGGGGCAGGTTTCGACTTTTCGTCGCTTACGGTCCTGCAATCCTCGATTGGTGGAATGCGCCTCAACAGGCTTTCGCTTGATGCGACGCTGACCGCGCCGCTGTCCAAGGCGCTCTATACAAGCTTCGCCCCCGTGGGCGGCGCGACGCCAATGCTCACCAATCTCGTCTCGGCGATCCCGGCTGCGGCCCTGCCGACGGATGAGCGCATCGCTCTGGGTGCCTTTATCGACGCGCTCCCCGATGCCACCGGCCACCTCGCGATCACCGCTCAATCCGAAACCGGCCTCGGCGCGCTGCAACTCGGCGCAGGCCAAGCCAGCAAGGCCCGAAATGCGCCCTTGCCCGGCATCCTGAGTATCATGCTGTCAGGCGTTGCGCTGTCTGTCGACTGGGCTGCGGACGACTAAGCCGAGATGAGCGACTGGATCATCTCCCTCGAAGGCACCGATGCAGGCCACACCGCCGCGTTGATCCTCGCGCTGATGGCGGCGCTTCTCCATGCGGTGTTCGGCGCGCTGCAAAAAGGGCGCTTTGATCCTTGGCTCAGCCGGGGCGCGATCGACGGGTTCTATGCCCTGATCGCCGCGCCATTTGCGCTGTTTGTCGTGCCGTGGCCCGAACCGCACATGTGGGCGATCTTTGCCGGGGCGTGGGCCATTCACCTTGTTTATAAAACCCTACAGGCATGGGCCTATTCCAAGGGGGCCTATACCGTGGTCTACCCGGTTGTGCGCGGCACCGGGCCGTTGTTCACGGTGATCGGTGCGTGGCTTTTGTTTGGCGAAACCTTCAATCTGGTGCAATGGCTGGGCGTGTTCACCCTGCTGGCGGGGATCTATGGGCTCGCACTCTATAATCTGCGCACCATCACGCTCGACCGCGAGACAATGCCGCTGGCGCTTGGCCTTGCCGTGCTGACGGGCATATTCGTGGCATTCTACACCACGTTTGACGCCTATGGCATCCGTGCGACGGCTGATCCGTTCACCTTCCTTGCGTGGTTTTTCATGATCGACGGGCTGGTGTTTCCGGTCGTGGCCACGCTGCGGTATCGGTCGATGACGGCCCCGCCGCCGCTTGTGCCGCTGTTGCGCATGGGGCTGGCGGGCGCGTTCATCGCCTTCGCCTCCTTTGGGGCGATCATGCTGGCCACGCGTCTCGACAAAGTCGGCGAAGCGGCGGTCTTGCGCGAAACATCAACCGTTTTTGCGGCACTTATCGGTTGGCTGATGCTCAAAGAAAGCACAGGCCCCCGCCGAATTGCCCTCATGGCCTTGATTGCGGCCGGAGCGGTCTTAGTTGAAATGGGCGGATAGGAGCCAAAATGACAGACCTCGACACCGATCAGAACAAGCCCAAACCCATCAACCCGATCCTGAAAATGGGTCTGGAACTCGGGCCGGTGATCCTGTTCTTCATCGCTTATATCAAGCTCAAGGACGAGGTGTTCACCATTGCTGGCACCGATTATGACGGGTTCATTATCGTCACCGCCATGTTCGTGCCCCTGATGGTGGTTTCAACCGGGATCCTGTGGTGGCTGACCGGGCACCTGTCGAAAATGCAGATCATGACCGTGGTTCTGGTGGTGGTGTTTGGCGGCTTGTCTGTCTGGCTCAACGATCCGCGGTTTATCAAGATGAAGCCGACGATCCTCTACCTCATGTTCACCGGCATCCTCGGCTTCGGGCTGTTGCAGGGCAAAAGCTATCTGCGCGACCTGATGGATGGCGTTATGCCGCTCACGCATGAAGGCTGGATGCTGCTGACCAAACGGCTCACCGCGTTCTTCTTCGGGCTGGCCGTGGCCAATGAGCTGGTCTGGCGCTTCATGTCAGAAGAGGCATGGGTCAACTTCAAAACCTTCGGCCTGACGGCGGCGATTTTCGTGTTTTTCATGACCCAAGGGCGGCTGTTCAAGGAGTATAACTCCGAAGAAGAAAGCAAAGACTAGCACTCAATGCCCGGCGCGTCAGCGCCATGCCCGACCTCCCCCCGGGGGAGGGCATTCATGAATATGACCCGCTCCGCCCGCAACCCCTGTGGCGTTTAGCAACCCTCTGTTCCGCTCGATTGCACCAGCCCTCCCGAGGTCGGGCATGCCGCCGCCGCGCCTCACTTCTTCCCGAATAGCACCCCGTGGCTGTCTTTCTGCTTGTCGGGACTCTTGCGCAAATCCGCATGAAGTGCGCGCCCGCGCTGCACACCGGGGCGCGTGCCCACCACGTCCAGCCACCGCGCCAGATGCGGCTTATCGCCCAAATCCTGCTGCTGTCCCTCCCAAAGAGAGGCCCAAGGCCAAATCGCCATATCCGCGATGGAATAGAAATCCCCGGCCACAAACTCATGCTCCGCCAACCGCCGATCGAGCACGCCATAAAGTCGCGCAACCTCGTTCCGATAGCGGTCCTGCGCATAGGGCAAGACCTGCGGCGGCTCCATCACCGGCGCGTATTTCAGGAAATGATGCGCTTGGCCCGCCATCGGACCAACGCCGCCCATCTGCCACATCAGCCATTCTTCCACGGCAATCCGGTCACGCTCGCTCGCGCCATAAAACTGGCCCGTCTTGCGGGCGAGGTATTGCAATATGGCACCGCTCTCAAACACCGACACCGGCGCTCCCCCCGGTCCATCCGGGTCGACAATCGCTGGCATCCGGTTGTTCGGCGCAATCTCAAGGAACGCGGGCGCAAACTGATCTCCCTTGCCGATGTTAATCAGCTTCGCCTGATAGGGCAGGCCCATCTCCTCAAGCGCGATAGAGGCTTTCCAACCGTTCGGCGTCGGCCAAAAGTAAAGCTCGATTGCCTGCGCCCCGTCTTGTGTCCCGTCCTGCACCCCATCCTGCACCATGTCGCGTCCTTCCCTTCAAAAGCAAAGGCTCATGATGGCGCATTTGATCCCATTGGCAAGGGCAGGGAAGGCATCGCCACGCGATCACCGTCAGGTTCCGCTATCCGCAACGCCTCAAGCGGGAGCCTGTCGGGCTGGCGCATCAACGCGGCATAAAGCGCCATGGTCCCCTCGCGAAGATAGGGCGACCAGTGGCAAAACAACCGCCGGTGCGGCGCCAGCGGAAAGCCGAGCCGCGCCAGATGCGCACTTACCCCGGCCCGATCCAGCCTGAGCATGACCCGTCCCGGCGCCTCGGCCAAGCCCCAGCCCATGGCCCGGTCACCCCGTTGTGCGGGCGCAACCAACCTCTCAAACAGCAGATCGACACCGGCATTCTCGCGCGCTGTCACCGCAATCAACTCCGCCGTGCGCCCGGCGGGCGCGCCAAGCGCCTCCTGCGCCGCGCCGCGAAATTCCGCCCCGTTGAGCGAGATCACCCGCGTCACATCGCCCGGCTCAAGATGGCGCAGCGCCTGCAACACCACCCGCGCCCCAAGGCTGTGGGCGATGGCGTGAACCGGCCTGTGCGGCGCGGCGCGGCGCAGCTCTCTGATGGTGCGCGCCAACCCCGCACCCGCCTCGGCCGCCTGAGCGTATGCAGTCCAGATCATGCCCTTGGCGTTCCACCCATACGCCACGCCCAGCGTGTCCTGCTCGGCGCCAATCCCCAACCCCTTGGGCCAGCTTTTGGCCTTGCGACACGGGTGGCCGCCAAAGGAAAAGATATGCTCATGCGGGCAATCCAACCCGTCACCGGGGCGAAACTTGAACCCGTGCACCATCACGATCACCGGCCCATCCCCCCGCATCGCCGCGCGCCGTAACGCGGGCAAAGCCGGAGCCGGGCTGTCGTGCAGCGCAAGACCCGTGTCTTGCAGGTTCACCCGTATCAGGGGCATGGATCGCTCCCACCACATGTTGCGCTTTGGCTATCGCAGCAACATATGACAACAGGGTGAAGCCCCGGTTAAGCAACCGTGACGATGCAATTCCCACCGCCGCGCTTTTGCGTTGACGCATTTGCGCCGCCTTGCTATCGAATGACCCAGTGGCGATTTGTTACCGGATTGCGGGCCACTTTAAATAATCCCGCTAAAGAGGTCATCGGATGGGCTCCCCCGTCGCGTGACCGCGACCGGGGGTTTTTTATTTGGGGCGGCCAAGTCCCCCCTGACAGGAGCGACCGATGAGCAACGACTGGAACAAACGCACCCACGCCGTGCATGGCGGCACCCGCCGCTCGCAATATAACGAGGTGAGCGAGGCGATCTTCCTCACCCAGGGCTTTGTCTATGACAGCGCCGAACAGGCCGAGGCCCGGTTTATCGAAACCGGCCCGGATGAGTTTATCTATGCCCGCTATGGCAACCCCACCGTTGCCATGTTCGAAGAGCGGATCGCCACCCTCGAAGGGGCCGAAGCCGCCTTTGCCACCGCCTCGGGCATGGCGGCGGTCAACGCCGCTCTGATGGCCCCGCTCAAGGCGGGCGATCACGTGGTCGCCGCCCGTGCGTTGTTCGGCTCCTGCCTCTATATTCTCGAAGAAATCCTGCCGCGCTTCGGGGTCGAGGTCACGCTGGTCGACGGCACCGACCTTGATCAATGGCGCGCCGCCCTGCGCCCCGACACGGCGCTGGTGTTCTTTGAATCGGTCTCCAACCCGACCCTCGAAATCGTCGACATCGCAGCGGTTAGCGGTTTGGCCCATGCGGTCGGTGCGCTGGTGGTGATCGACAATGTCTTTGCCACGCCGGTCTTTTCCAACGCTATTGCCCAAGGCGCTGATGTGGTGGTCTATTCCGCCACCAAACACATTGACGGACAGGGGCGCGCGCTGGGCGGCGTGGTGCTGGGGAGCACCCAATTCATCCGCAAAACGCTCGAACCTTACATGAAGCACACCGGTGGCGCGATGTCGCCTTTCACGGCTTGGATCATGCTCAAAGGGCTCGAAACGATGGAGCTGCGCGTGCGCGCCCAAGCCGCCTCGGCGCTGGCCTTGGCCGAGGCGCTGCAAAATCACCCCAAACTCGCCCGCGTCCTTTACCCCGGCCACCCATCTCATGCGCAACACGACTTGATGAAACGGCAAACGGGCAAGGGCGGCACGGTGATCTCGCTCGACCTCGCCGGCGGGCAGGGGGCGGCGTTCCGCTTCCTCAATGCGCTGCAAATCGCGGTGATTTCGAACAATTTGGGCGATGCCAAATCTATCGCCACACACCCGGCGACAACCACGCATCAACGCCTGCCCGACGATCAGAAACAGGCGCTCGGCATCACGCCCGGTCTTGTCCGCTTCTCGGTCGGGATCGAGGACACAGACGATCTTGTCGCCGATGTGCTTCAGGCGCTCGAGCAGGCCTGACGCCGCAAACGACGGCATCACCGGGACTGTGAAATTTGGGCTTGATCTAAAGTTAACTTGAGGAATTACACCCTTTGGGGACAACGCGATCTTTAATCGCAAATCCCCAAAGGAGACCCTCATGTTCCGACACCCCCTGAACCCCCGTCCGCTGTCACGCGCCACCAAGGAGCGCGCCACGCCTGCACGCTCCGCCATGAGCGACGAATTGATGAGCCTCTGCCTCAAAGCCCAGTTTCAGGCGCTGATCGAACGCACCGCTGCGCCCGATTGTGGCTGCCTTGCGCATTATGACCATCAAAAGGGGGGCGCGTGATGTCTGGTAAAACAACGGGGTTCGCGCGGCCCATCCGCACGCTCGCCCTCCCGGCTGGCGGGCTTTACATCGCGATCATCCTGCTCGGCATGACCTCGGAAATCGCCCTGCGCGGCCCGCTCATCGCCTATGGCGACGCCGCTCAAACCGCCGTCAATATCCTCGCCAATGAGACGGCCTTCCGCCTGTCTCTCTTGGCCGATCTGTTGATGGCGATGGCCGATGTCGCGCTGGCGGTGCTGCTCTGTGCGATGTTCTGGGCGATTAGCCCGCTTTTGGCCGTGCTCGCCACCGCGTTCCGCCTGATGCAGGCCGCGACGATCGCTGCCAACCTGCTCACCCAGCAAAGCGCGCTGCTGCTTCTCACCGGCCCGATGGACCCCTCCGCCGCCGCGCCACTCGCGCTCCATGCCATGACGCAGCACGCTTATGGCTATGATCTGGGCCTTGCTTTCTTTGCACTAAACTCTGCGCTGCTCGGTCTCTTGCTGATCGTTGGGCGCGACATGCCTGCATGGCTTGGCGTGGGGCTGATCGGGGCAGGGGCCGTCTATGCCACCGGCACTCTGCTTCGCTTGCTCGCACCGTCGTATTTTGCCGCGTTCACCCCGGCCTATGCCCTCCCTCTCTTGGCTGAAACGGCGATGGCGCTCTGGCTGCTCTGGCGGGCGTTCGCGCTCAAAACGGCCCACCATCGCCCGCCTCTCGCGCAAATGTGACCCGTTTGCCTGCGGCGACAAACCACCACCAACAACGTGACCCACAGGCAAGTTTCGCGCCAAAACGCCCCGATCTGGCCGTAACATTTCACCCGCCACTGGCGTCGTTTTCCCGCATTTTGCGCCGCCCCATTGGTAATCCCGTCAAATCCGCCTAAATTGACGACACAAACGCTCCTGAAAGGACGCAGCGATGAATCGGCACGTTTCAGAAATTGATGAACAGCCCAGCCGCGACGAGGCCGAAACCGCTCTCGCGCGTCTGCGTCAATGGGCCGAAACCGCCACACCGGAAGAGATTGCCGACCTCGACCCCGCCATTTCGCGCCTTTTGCCAGAGACCACGCTGATGAATTACCCGGCGCTGGTCCGTGCCTATCCTGAGGATTTTACCGTCGATGACGCCTACAAGGCCTCGCTGCCCGATCTGCAAAACGGCCCCGAAAGCCTGATCAAAGGCGCGCGCCGGCTGATCCAGCACGTCGGCATCTCGAATTTCCGCCTGCCGATCCCCTATCACACCCGTGACAATGGCGACCTCACGCTCGAAACCTCGGTCACCGGCACGGTAAGCCTTGAGGCCGAGAAAAAAGGCATCAACATGAGCCGCATCATGCGCTCGTTCTATGGCCATGCGGAAAAAACCTTCTCCTTCGAGGTGATCGAAGCCGCGCTCGACGACTATAAAGCCGATCTCGAAAGCTTTGATGCCCGTATCCAGATGCGGTTTTCCTTTCCAATGAAAATCCCGTCGTTGCGCTCCGGGCTCTCCGGTTTTCAATACTACGACATCGCTTTGGAACTGGTGGAACAGGGCGGGGTGCGCTCGAAGATCATTCACCTCGATTTCGTTTATTCCTCAACCTGCCCCTGTTCGCTCGAACTTTCCGAGCACGCCCGCCAGACCCGTGGCCAACTCGCCACGCCGCATTCCCAACGCTCCGTTGCACGGATCTCGGTCGAGGTGAAATGCGACACCGATTGCCTCTGGTTCGAAGATCTGATCGAACTCGCCCGCTCTGCCGTGCCGACCGAAACCCAAGTGATGGTCAAACGCGAGGACGAACAGGCCTTTGCCGAACTCAACGCCGCCAATCCGATTTTTGTCGAAGACGCCGCCCGTCTCTTTGCCAAGGCCCTCGAAGAAGAAGAGCGCATCGGTGATTTTCGCATCGTCGCCTCGCATCAGGAAAGCCTGCATTCCCATGACGCCGTGTCGATCCTGACCGAGGGCGAGCTGTTCAAAACCGACAGCCTCGACCCCAAGCTGTTCACCACGCTGTTTCACGTCGGCTGACGCATTTCGCGGCTTTTCGCAAACTGCACATAAAATTTGCTGCGTTGCAGCGAGCGGGGGCGGCCATGCAAAAGCGTCAATTGTTATGTCAGCATTCATGTCCTATCTTCAATGGCAGGGAGGGAACCAAACCTCAATACATTGGAAAGGTTTCCAAAAATGGCCGACGTTACATCACAGTTCACTTTCGCCGATCACGCCCGTTCGGGCTTTCAGCGGGCACTCCGTTCCGTAGCGAATGGGATCGAACATTACGCACGCGCACGTTCGCGTGTTGACCAGATCGAAAAACTCGAAGCAAAATCCGATGCCGAGCTGGCAAAAATGGGCATCGCCCGTGACCAGATCGCCTATCACGTCTTTCGCGACCTGTTTTACGTCTGAATGATCACGGCCTTCGGGCCGGACTTGCGGCAATTTCAGCGGGCGAGGCGCTTGACTTCGCCCGCCGCTGCACCCAACGCTTTGCCGCATGATTGATCTTCGCCCCGTTGGATATGTAATCGGACTGCTGACCACCGCACTTGGCCTGACCATGCTGCTGCCGATGGTGGTTGATCTGGCCGAAGGGCGCGGCCATTGGGCCGCTTTTGCCGAATCCTCGGTGCTCACGGTGCTGACCGGCGGGTTGATCGCGCTCACCTGTCAGAACGGCGTGCGCGAAGGGCTGACGCTCCAGCAAACCTTCCTTCTGACCTCCGGCGTCTGGCTGGCTTTGCCATTTTTTGCCGCGCTCCCCTTCATGCTGGGCGAAACCGACGCCCGCTTTGTTGATGCGTTTTTCGAGGCGATGTCAGGCCTCACCACCACCGGTTCGACCGTGTTCACCGGGCTTGATGATATGCCAAAGGGCATTTTGCTGTGGCGCGGCATCCTTCAATGGCTCGGCGGGATCGGCATCATCGTCGTGGCAATGGTCTTCCTGCCCGAACTGCGGGTCGGCGGAATGCAAATTTTCCGCTCCGAAGCCTTTGATACAATGGGTAAAATTCTTCCCCGCGCGACACAGATCTCGGGCCAGATTTCGGTGATCTACCTTGGCATCACCATGGCCTGTATCATCACTTACCTGTTCCTCGGCATGGATGCGTTTGATGCCACCGTTCATGCGCTCACCACGGTGTCGACGGGCGGGTTCTCGAATTATGACAACTCCTTTAGTGGCTTCTCTGGCGCGCCCGAATACGCCGCATCCTTCTTCATGATCCTCGCCGCTTTGCCCTTCGTGCGCTATGTGCAACTGGTCAACGGCAATGCCAAACCGCTGCTCAAAGACACCCAGTTGCATGCCTTTCTCGGCACAATCGCGGTGCTGACGATCATCACCACGCTGATCCTCACCTCGATCTTCCCGCACCATTGGGAACAGGCCATGCGTGAGGGGCTGTTCAACATCACCTCGATCATGTCTGGCACCGGCTATTCCTCGGTCGATTACATGGCTTGGGGTCCTTTCCTCATCACAATCTTTTTCTTTGTCGGCCTCGTCGGCGGCTGCGCCGGGTCAACCGCCTGTTCGGTCAAGATTTTCCGCTACCAGATCCTGTTTTCCTCGATCAAAGCCCAGATCAAGCGCACCGCCTATCCGCATGGCATCTTCCCGCCCCTCTACGATGGCCGCCCCATTTCCGAGGATGTCCTGAACTCGGTGATGAGCTTTTTCGTCTTCTTCACCGTCACTTTGGGCCTGCTTGCCGTGGCGCTCTCCCTCACCGGGCTCGATCTCATCACCTCCCTGTCCGGCGCGGCCACTGCCATCGCCAATATCGGCCCCGGCCTCGGCGACACGATCGGCCCGGCGGGCAATTTCTCGACGCTCAATGACACCGCCAAATGGATTTTGGCCCTCGGCATGTGGATCGGGCGGCTCGAATTGATGGCGGTGTTTGCCCTCTTCACTCTGCAATTCTGGAGAGCCTAATGTCAGATCAGGCCACATCCCCCCTCGGTGCTCAAATCTCTCATATGCTCAAATCGCGTGGGGTGGACACGATTTTTGGCATTCCCGGCGTTCATAACATCGAAATGTATCGCGGAATCGAAGACGCCGGCATCACTCATATCCTCGCCCGTCACGAACAGGGCGCGGGGTTCATGGCCGATGGCTTTGCCCGCGCAACCGGACGCCCCGGCGTGGCCTATGTCATCACCGGGCCGGGGGTCTGCAACATCATGACGCCGATGGGGCAGGCCTATTCCGATTCCGTGCCGATGCTGGTCATTTCGTCCTGTCTCGATGAAACCGCCCGCCGCTGCGGGCAACTTCACCAGATGCTGGATCAAGAGAGTGCCGCCGCCACGGTCTGCGACTGGAGCCATGAAGCCCGCACGCCGCAATCCGCCTTTGATCTGATCGACCGCGCTTTTTGCGAATTCAACAGCCAACGCAAACGCCCCAAGCATATTCAAGTGCCGATTGCCCTCGGCGGCATAGCCTGCGCGCCGGCCCCGAATGCCCGCGATTCGCTCACTGGGGCAGCAGGGGTAGGGGGGCTCGCCTCCGCCGATCCGACCGCGATAACCGCCCTGTCTGCGCGCCTTGCGGCTGCGCAAAAACCACTGTTCATCTTTGGTGGCGGCGTCGTTGCCGCGGGGGCCGAACAACGCGCCCGCGACATGCTGCAGCACTTCGGCGCGGCTGGGTTTACCACCTACGCCGCGGGCGGCGTGCTTGCCCCCGATGACCCGATGAGCTTTGGCTGCTACCTCGGTAGACCGGAAAGCGCGTCGATCATCGCCAGCTCTGATCTGGTGATTGCGATTGGCACGGAACTGGCCGAGGTTGATCTCTGGCGCAACACCCTTGGCCATACCGCCACCTTGGTGCGCGTCGATATTGATCCGGCGGTTCTGGCCGACGAACATCGCGCCGACATTATCTTTCGCGCCGATGCCAAAGCGTTCCTCGATGCCCTTCTTGCGATGTCGCAAGAGGCCAGCGCAAAAGGCAACGCCGCGCCGTCCGCCAAGCCATCGCCCAAACGCTCTACGACCCGTTGGGACGCTGCTGAAATCGCGGCCTTCCGGGCCCGCTCGCGCGCCGAAGTTGACGCCGAACGTCCCGGCATCACCCCGATCTGCGATGCGCTGCGCGACTGCCTGCCTGTTGACGCTATGATCTATTCCGACATGACCCAGTTCGCCTATGTCGCGCGGGAGGTTTGGGACATGCCGCGCGCGGGTCATTGGCACCATCCCACGGGCTTTGGCACGCTGGGGTATGCGCTGCCAGCGGCGATCGGCGGGGCGGTCGCGCGCTCTGGTTTGCCGACGCTGGCCATTGCGGGTGATTACGGCCTGCAATACACCATCCAAGAGCTCGGAACCGCTGTCGAGCTGCGCTTGCCTCTGCCGATCCTGATCTGGGACAATGCCAAGCTGGGCGAGATTGAAGACGCCATGACCGGCGCACAGATTGCGCCCAACGCGGTGGTCGCGCGCAACCCGGATTTCCTCAAACTGGCCGAGGCTTACGGCGCTTACGCTGCCGAACCCACAACCCTTGCTGACTTGCAAAAGACCACGCTTGCCGCGCTCAGCGCAGATCGTCCCACGCTTATCCGCATGACGTCCGCGCTGTCTGTATAGGCGCGGCATTGGCCCGGCGTCCCCGCTTAGGCGCCTGTGCACCCGGCTCATCCCCCATCGGTGGGCAGCGGTCAGAACCCGCCTCACCGCGAGAATGATCCAAACAAAGTTGAGAGACAGACGCCATATCATGCGCAAAGCGTGGCAGAGAAACCTTGAGCTTTGGTTAACGCGCCGTGCGCCGTAGTAAAGTTAACCTGCGTTAACCACTGCTCACCGAACGGCAGCCGGGAGTCAGCCGGATGTCAGCCGGGAGTCACCCCCCCAATTTGCCGGTTTTTGCACCGTTAACCTTTATCGCAAAACCGCCCCCAAAACGGGGGCGGACCTACTTACCAACAGCTTACCAAAACGGTCATGCCCTGCGCCTTGAGCGTCAAATCTTCAGGCGCCATCGCGGCAGTGCTGTCCGGCAGGTTGGCGCTGATTCCAGCGGCTTCAAGCACTTGCCGCAGCGTGTTGGAATCCATCGAGAAACTGACGTTTTCAGGCAGCTTCTTGTCACCCTCAGGCAGCGGAAGAAGCATCCCCATCACCGCGCCGCCCGCATCAAACACAGGCCCGCCCGCATCCCCGGGCAACGCGCTCAGCGCCAGCCGGTTCAAATCACTCTCACCGCGCAAACCTTTGACATCGCTCAGCTTTCCAAAGGTCATCGTCGGTGCGCCCAGAACGCCCTCGTAAGAGAACCCGGCAACCGCCACGTCCGACTGCAACCGCGGCTCTCCCTCGCGCAGCGTCGCAAATGACGCCGGCGCCAGCGCGTCGCGCGCGCGCAAAACCGCCACGCCCCGCGCCGCGTCGCTCATCACCACATCGGCCTCGTGATCGCCGTCCAGCGTGATTTTCGAACAGCCTGCAATCGCCTCGACTGTGGTTACAACCGTGCCTTGAGCATCGACATAAAAGCCCGAACGTGACAGCTTGGGACGGCGGATTTCAAGCCCGGCCACAAGGTCAATGTTCTGCGCTTCATTCATCCCCGCAGCGGGGCTCATGACGCCATCCAAACGTTTGAAACTCTTCTGCATTTCACCCAACAGACGGGTCCGGCGTTCTTCGTCACCGGCGGGCCAGACAAGGGTGAAACCCTTGACCATTCCGCCCTCAAGACGCGCTTCGGTATGCGAGATGAAATCGGCGCCTTCGCCGATGAGAACAAAGCTGTTGTTCTTGCGCTCACGCGGGCCAGCCTCGGGCACAACTTCCAGCGTTTGCATGATGTCGTACAGCCCGAAAAGCGTGTTCTGATCGCCCTGTTGGCTGATCAAAAGAACCCGCGCCGGGATGTCGCCAGCGGCCTCGAAATGGGCAAACGGCGGGCTGTATTTGGCGAATGTCACAGCCCCCAAAGGCAGCTTCATCTCGATCCCGGTTGTCGTGTCGCTCACCACCTGAAGGTCAAGCCCGTCCAGCACAGCGTTATACATCTTGCGCAGGGCAATGCGTTGTTTTGTCGTCAAAATCCCTGTCTTCTCGAACCCGTTCGCCTCTTGCCAGCTGGCCATCGAGCCGCGTGTGCCGCGCCCGAATGCGCCATCGATGCCGCCGGTGTAATGCCCGGCCCATTTCAGCATCACTTGCAACTCCATGCGCTCCTCGCGGCTCAACGCCGCTTCGCTGCGCCGGGCCTGGCTTGGGGTTTCATCTGCGGGGATAATCTCAACCGGAGCCGAAGGGGCGGCGGGCTGCGTGTTGGTCGCGCTCCCGGTGTCACCAATCTGCGGCTCGGCCACTTGCGGCAGGTTCAAAAGATCTGCACCCACCGGCCAGAATTGCTGACGAAAGGCGCTGGAAAACGCCAGGAAACTGTCACTCGGAATTTCGCGTTCCGCCCGGTAAACCTGCAAGACCCGCTCAGCATCGCTGCGGGTATATGGCCCCAAAACAATGGCATACCAGCCGCCGCCAAGGGAAAAGCCGTTCACATCAGGCAGCCGCGCCCCATAAGCGCGAATGCGTGTCTGAGTGGTGTTGAGGTTCGGATGCGCTTCGATCTGCACCCATGCGATATCCTGCTGGGCCTGAACCGCGTTAACCTGAATTAGAAGCGTGAGAATTACTGTAACGAAAAGTCTTTTCATCGTCCCCAAAGTGCCCTTGCATGTTCGCGTGTTACGTCCTGTCTGCGGGGACTTCTATCAAATCTAGGGTCTCTTGCACCCAAATAATGCGTGAGCACGCAATTGACCCTGCCGCGCCCCACCAGTAAGCAGGGCGCGATTACGTTTTAAGCACTCGGGCAAGGGGTTTTGGCATGACAGCCGGGCAGACCAAACCACGCAGTTTTCAAGAGATTATCCTGCGTTTGCAATCCTATTGGGCATCGCGCGGCTGTGCCGTGATGCAGCCCTATGATATGGAGGTCGGCGCCGGCACGTTCCACCCCGCCACGACATTGCGCTCACTTGGCTCTCGCCCTTGGGCCGCGGCCTATGTGCAGCCTTCGCGCCGCCCCACCGACGGGCGCTATGGTGAAAACCCGAACCGTTTGCAGCACTATTACCAGTATCAGGTGCTGATCAAACCCTCGCCGCCCGACCTTCAGGACCTCTACCTCGGTAGCCTCGCGGCCATTGGCATCGACATGGATATGCACGACATTCGCTTTGTCGAGGATGACTGGGAATCGCCCACGCTCGGCGCTTGGGGGCTGGGCTGGGAAGTTTGGTGTGACGGGATGGAGGTCTCTCAGTTTACCTATTTTCAACAGGTTGGGGGGCATGATTGCCATCCAGTCTCGGGAGAGTTGACTTACGGGCTGGAACGCTTGGCGATGTATGTGCTGGGCGTCGATCATGTGATGGACATGCCGTTTAATGACCCGCAAGCGCCTATCGCTCTTACTTATGGCGACGTGTTCCGCCAGACCGAGCAGGAATACAGCCGCTGGAATTTTGATGTGGCCAACACAAAAGTTTTGCTGAAGCAGTTTGAAGAGGCCGAAGCCGAGTGTCAGAATATCCTCTCGCAGGCGCATGACGACCCGAAAACCGGCAAACGCATCATCATGGCGCACCCGGCCTATGATCAATGCATCAAAGCTTCACACATTTTTAACCTTTTGGACGCGCGCGGCGTCATTTCCGTGACCGAGCGTCAGGCCTATATCGGCCGTGTGCGGGCGTTGGCCAAACAATGTGCTGACGCTTTCGTTCTGACCGAAGCCGGGGGCTTTGCGCCGGAAAGCGCAAGCGCATGAACGGCAAGCTCGTAGGAGGGTTCATCGTGTTAGTCGCCGCAATCGCAGGGGCCGCGATCTATTACCTGCAGGTCTATGCGTTCTACGAAGAGGTGAGCGTGACCGGCACCGATGACGTAATGCTGACCTCGCTTGTCTCCGGGCAAGCCGAGCCGATCCTCTATGAGGACTTCAAGGCGATCAACGCCACCTCCTCGCCGATCCGCTATCGCGCGTGTTTCACCACGGCGCAAAGTCAGGCGATGATGACGGAAACCTATGAACCCTACGCCACGCCCGAACCCCGCGTCGCGCCTGACTGGTTCGACTGTTTCGATGCCGAAGCCATTGGCCAAGCACTTGAAAAAGGGGATGCGATTGCCTTCTTGGGGCAGTCCAATGTTGTCTATGGCATCGACCGCGTTGTCGCCGTTTATCCAGACGGGCGCGGCTATGCCTGGCACCAGATAAATCACTGCGGCGAAATGGTTTTCGATGGGCAACCCGCGCCCGCCGATTGCCCACCCCAACCGCAAGCCAACACGCCCGTAACCGCCGGACCGGAAAGCGACTGACATGCCTGATCTTCTGATCGAACTCTTTTCCGAAGAAATCCCCGCCCGTATGCAGGCGCGTGCCGCCGATGATTTGAAAAAGCGCATGACCGATGGTCTGGTCGAGGCCGGCCTCACTTATGGCGGGGCCAAGGCTTTCTCGACGCCGCGCCGCCTTGTGCTCGCACTCGACGATCTGCTCGCCGACAGCCCCACCGTTCGCGAGGAACGCAAAGGCCCGCGCGCCGATGCGCCCGAAAAGGCGATCGAAGGCTTCCTGCGCGGCGCAGGCCTTGCCCGCGATCAACTGGAAGAGCGCGACACCCCCAAGGGCAAGGTGCTCTTTGCCACGATCGAAAAGCCGGGCCGCCCCGCCGCCGAGATCGTCGCCGAAGTGCTTGAGACGACCATCCGCAACTTCCCTTGGCCCAAATCCATGCGCTGGGGCACGGGCAGCCTGCGCTGGGTGCGCCCGCTGCACTCCATTCTGTGCGTCCTTAGCACCGAGGAAGGGGCCGAGGTTGTGCCACTCGAGATCGACGGCATCACCAGCGGCAACATCACCCGCGGCCACCGTTTCATGGGGGGCGCCTTTGCGGTGACCGGCTTTGACGACTACGTGGCGCGGCTCAAACGCGACCGCGTGATCCTTGATGCCGTTGAGCGCGCCGACCACATCTGGCAAGAGGCCACCAACATGGCTTTCGCCTCTGGGCTCGACGTGGTTGAAGACAAAGGCCTGCTCGCTGAGGTCGCGGGCCTTGTTGAATGGCCCGTGGTCCTGATGGGAGAGATCGGCGAGGAATTCCTCGGCCTGCCGCCCGAAGTCTTGCAAACCTCGATGAAGGAACATCAAAAGTTCTTCTCGGTCCGCAACCCCAAGACCGGGCGCATCGAACGCTTTATCACCGTCGCCAATGTCGAAACGGCGGACAATGGCGCGACCATTCTTGCAGGCAATCAAAAAGTGCTCTCGGCGCGGCTCTCGGATGCCAAGTTCTTTTGGGAAAACGATTTGCGCGTTGCCAAGGCGGGTATGGGCGACTGGCTCGACAAGCTCGACAATGTGACGTTTGAGCGCCAGCTCGGCACCCAAGCCACTCGTATTGCGCGTATCGCTCGCCTTGCCCGTGCGCTGGCTCCGATCACCGGGGCCGATCCTGCCGTGGCCGAACAAGCCGCCAAGGTCGCCAAGGCCGACCTCTCCTCGGAAATGGTCTATGAGTTCCCTGAGCTTCAGGGCCTGATGGGGCGCTACTATGCCGAGGCCGCTGGCCTCCCTGCGGATGTGGCCACAGCCTGTGAAGAGCATTACTCGCCGCTTGGTCCGTCCGATGACGTGCCCGAAGGAGCAGTATCGCGCGCCGTGGCACTGGCTGACAAGCTCGACACGCTCACCGGCTTCTGGGCGATTGATGAAAAGCCGACCGGATCAAAAGACCCCTTTGCCCTGCGTCGTGCCGCGCTCGGGGTGATCCGCATCATTCTGGCGGGTGATCTGCGGCTCTCGCTCGATGCGTTTACAGAATCGCAACTTCTATTGCACAAGATCGGTCTCAATCGCGCCAAAGCATCCATCGGTGAAATTGATACCCTCGAAGAGGTCATCGACGAAATTTCTGATCATGGCGTGTTTGGTGCTGCCTTTCAGGCCGTGCTTGACCGGGTAAAAGACCGCGACAATGCGCCGGATACGGGAGATGGCTCATTCCTGCGCTCGGTCGGGGATAAACTCCCCAGCATCTCGACCGATCTTTTGGCGTTCTTCCATGATCGTCTCAAGGTCTATCTGCGCGATCAGGGGCTGCCGCACGACGTGATTGATGCCTGCCTCGAAATGGGCGGTGGCAATGATCTGACCATGCTTGTCAAACGCGCCGATGCTTTGGCCGCTTTCCTTAAGACTGATGATGGTGACAACCTTCTTCAAGGGTACAAGCGGGCCAATAACATCCTCACTCAGGCCGAAGCTAAAGACGGCGTTGAATACAGCTATGGCGCCGATGTGAAATTCGCCGAAACAGCCGAAGAAAAGGCGCTTTTCGCCGCTCTTGATGCTGCCGACAGCGAGATTTCCGCCGCCATGGACGCCGAGGATTTCGCCGGTGCAATGGCTGGAATGGCGCGTCTGCGCGGCCCGATTGATGCGTTTTTCGAAGCGGTTCAGGTTAATTCCGACAACGAGGTGCTGCGCCGCAATCGTCTGAACCTGCTGTCGCGTATTCGCAAGATCTGCCTGCGGGTGGCCGACCTCGACAAGGTGCAAAGCTGAGCGCGGAGCCGATCCGTCACACCCGGTAACGGGTGTTGCGCTAGGCTCGTTCCGGCATATGGTGTAGGGGCTTTGCTCTTGTCAGAACGGATTGCGGGCGTATGCTGCGCGCAATCGAGAGGTGCCGCAGTGCAGCAAGAAGACCGTAACATCACCCTGATCACCCCCTCCGCCCCGGTGGCAGCAATCACCCATGGCGGACGGGCGAAATGCCTCCAACGGCTGGTGCGCCTCGACCTGCCTGTTCCGGTGACGGTTGCCTTGTCTTTTACCGCTGTGCATCGCATCGCTGCGGGCAAAATGCCCAACATGAAAACCCTTCTTGAACCCTTTGGAAAGGCACCGCTTTTATGCGTGCGCCCCTCGTCCGAAGACCCCGATTGGGGCGGGCCGGGGGCTGTGCTCAACATCGGGATGAACGATGCCACCTATGACGAATTGGCGGACCGTCTGGGCCATGACGCCGCCGCAACGATTTATCTGCGCTTCGTGCAGGCCTATGCCATCCACGTGGCGCGGCTTGACGCAGATGTCTTTGACGAAATTTCCAGCACCGGCAAAGAGGGCCTGAACGAGGCGCTCGCCCTATACGAGGACGAGGCCGAAGAGGTGTTTCCACAGGATCCAGCGGTGCAGCTTGCCGCCGTCCTGCGCTCAATGGCGCGCGCGTGGGAGGGGACAACCGCCCGCCTCCTGCGACAGGCCAAAGGGGCGCCCGCCGATGCCGGCCTTGGTCTGGTCGTGCAAAGCATGGCCTTGGGATATGGCTTGGGTGGCGAATGCGGCTCCGGCGTGATCCAGCTGGTGAATTCCGAAACCGGGCTTGAGAAAATCACGGGCCGCTATCTCAGCCAAAGTCAGGGGCGCGATGCGCTCGAAGGCGAAGCCTCGCTTTTCCTTGAATGCGACCCGCGCGGCCCCTCGCTTGAAGAGTTGGCCCCCAAAGCATTTGCTGAACTGATCGAATTTACGCAATTGATGCGCCGCCGCTTGCGGGCCGAAATGCAGGCGGAGTTTACCATCGAAGACGGCAAGGTTTGGTTGCTAGACGGGGTGCGCGTTCAACGCTCAACCCGCGCGGCTGTGCGCATCGCTGTGCGCTTGGCCGAAGACGGTATTATCCCGCGCGAAGAAGCACTTATGCGCATTGAACCGCGCGCCTTGAATGAGCTTTTGCACCGGCAAATCGACCCCGAAGCCGAGCGCGATGTGCTTGCCAGCGGGATCGCCGCCAGCCCAGGTGCCGCCCATGGTAAAATGGTGTTCACCGCCGCCGAAGCTCAAGCCAGCGCAGCGCGCGACGAGCCCTGTGTGCTGGTCCGGCGAGAAACCTCGCCCGAAGATATCCGCGGCATGCACGCTGCTGCGGCGGTTCTAACTGAGCGCGGCGGGATGACCTCCCATGCGGCAGTGATCGGCCGCGGTATCGGGCTGCCCTGCGTCGTTGGCGCGTCGTCCATGCGGTTTCAGATCGGCAAGAAAACTCTGACCGCCCCGGATGGCCGCGTCTTTCGCGAAGGCGACACGATCACTATTGATGGCACCCACGGCGAAGTGCTCGCCGGCACGCCGCCCTTGCTCGAAGCGGCGCAGGACGATGCCTTTCAAACCATGATGTCCTGGGCCGATGCCGTGCGCGACATCAAGGTGCGCGCCAATGCCGACACACCCTCGGACGCGCTAACGGCGCGAAATTTTAAGGCCGAAGGGATCGGGCTTTGCCGGACCGAGCATATGTTCTTTGAGCAAGACCGCCTTATCGTCATGCGCGAAATGATCTTTGCTGATGCGCCCGAAGATCGCCGCGAAGCCCTTGAACGTCTGTTACCAATGCAGCGCGCAGATTTCACCGAACTCTTCCGCATCATGAGCGGTCAGCCCGTGTGCATCCGGCTTCTCGATCCGCCCCTGCACGAGTTTCTCCCTCACGACCGCGCCGGTCACCGCGAGCTGGCCGAAGCGCTTGATCTGCCCTTGTCCCAAGTCACGCGCCGGGTCGAGGCGCTTGGCGAATACAACCCGATGCTGGGGATGCGGGGCGTTCGCCTTGGGATCACGCTGCCCGAAATCTACGACATGCAGGCGCGCGCGATTTTCGAGGCCACGATAGAAGCCAGCCGTGATGGCGCTCCGGTGGTGCCGGAAATCATGATCCCATTGGTTTCGGCGATGCGCGAAGTTGAGATCGTAAAAGCCCGCGTCGACGCAGTTGCCGCCGCTGTGCGAAACGAAACGGGTCAGTCCTTCACCTACCGGTTGGGCGTCATGGTTGAAACACCGCGCGCCGCGCTCAGAGCAGGGGAAATCGCGCCGCACAGCGCTTTCCTAAGCTTCGGAACAAACGACCTCACGCAGATGACCTATGGCTTGTCGCGCGATGACGCGGGACGGTTCATGTCGAAATATGTTCAGGCAGGGGTCTATTCCGAAGACCCGTTTCACACGCTCGATACCGATGGCGTCGGCGAATTGCTCACAATCGCAGCCGAGCGTGGACGCGCTGCACGCCCGGACCTGACGCTATCGATTTGTGGTGAACATGGCGGTAGCCCCGAATCAATCGCGTTCTGTCGCAATGCCGGTTTCGACTATGTTTCATGCTCCCCCTTCCGCGTGCCAGTGGCGCGATTGGCTGCGGCGCAGCTTGCTGTGAATGAAAAGATAGCGACAACATAAAGTGGGTTGGATATAGACTGATCCCACATTCTGGGGTGTCCCATAAGTGGCGCGCCCTTAACGCCACACGCCATTTAGGTGGTGAATCCCGCAAACTGGACTGAAAGCGAAATTTCAATTAAAACCCGCGTATTAACGGGTCTTATTGATCTTGTGCGTTAGGTGTCTTGGGGGCAAAAATGCGATTTTTAGTGTTCGTTCTAGTCAGCATTGGGCTGGCATTTCCAGCTTTGGCTGATACATCCGTGAAGCAACTGGTTAGCAAAGAAAAGCGCGCATTGGGAACAATTCCCGCGACGCAACTTGATGCTTTGATGAAGCGTCCCAACTCGGCCGGTCCGGTGACCTACAGCGCTCGCTGGCTCGCTTCGCAACCCCGCGCCAAAGGTGGTGCGCAATGGGCCTGCCTTGCCGAAGCACTTTACTTCGAGGCGCGCGGCGAGAGTGTTAAGGGGCAATTTGCGGTTGCAGAAGTCATTCTCAACCGTGTGGACAGCCGCTTGTTTCCGAATTCGGTCTGTGGTGTCGTCAAGCAAGGCACCGGGCGCAAATACGCGTGCCAGTTCACCTATACTTGCGACGGCTACAGCGACGTTATCCGCGAGAAAGCGGCCTATGACCACGTTGGCAAGATTGCCAAGCTTATGCTGAAGGGCGCGCCGCGCCCTCTGACACGCGGTGCAACATATTATCATACCAAGGCCGTGCGCCCGAAATGGTCGCGCAAGTTCACCCGAACGACAACGATTGGCGTTCACCATTTTTATCGCCGTCCAACACGTCTCTCACAGAACTGAAAAACATAGGCTTAGCGCAAACGAATTACGGGGGCTGGTCCAAGCGGGATCGGCCCCAGAGCCATTTGCCCGTTCTTGAAATCTAGCGGCAGATCGAGCGTTTCTTGGTTGCCTGACAGTTGAGCCGCAAGCGAAAGACCCTGTTCCAGCGGATCGATCCATGTGTCGGGGACTGCATTCATCTGGCGCAGGATTGTGATTATATCGCGCCAATTTCGCGCCTTGAGTGTTATCCTCCCGCTGAGGTGTCCGTCGACGCCAATCTCGACCGCTCCCGCCATGGCAAGCTCCAAATCTCCCCATTTCGCTTCGGCGAGCCGCAGCTTTAACCGCGTAGGCTGAGGGCGGCCAGTTTCGATGGTGCTTAAATCCCAAGGGCGGTCAAACTTCATCGTGGCATCAACGCGCAATGCCTCAAGCTGACGTGGCAATGCGCCGCCAGTGCGTAGCGTCAGCGGGCCGGAGAGCGCCGGGGCTAACCCGTCAATATTGGCCGAAAGGCGGTATTCGGAGTCTGCTCCTTCGAGGCGAGAGGCAGCAACTTGCACGCCGCCGAGCGTGGTAATCCCCGCTTTCGTCGTCACGGCCATGGCTTGCGCGACGAGGTTCGCTCGCTCAAACGGCAGACTGGTCTCCGGGGCCATGACAACGCTCGCGCGCATGTCTTCACTGGCGATGTTATAATGGGTAAGGGGCGTCGAGAGGCGCTGCGACTTGGGCCAAACCATGATGACGTGATTGGGCTTGTAGCTGAGCGCGAAAATCTGAAGGAACGCAGCCTCCCACGCCAAACCAGTGGCAGGATCGGCCAACACGGGCTTGTCAAAGGTGGCGTCTATACGATTGGGAAAGCCGTTGATTTCAAGCGCGCTATACTCTGCCTGCCAACCGGCGGCGCGGCGTGCCTCGAACCAGCTTTCAAACCCGCTTTTTGCTCCGCGCATCGCCACATACCAATACACGGACCAGCAGGTCATTATGATGATGACGATCACTAGCAGACGTTTCATAACTCACCCTCTTTTCAGACCGCAACGCATGGTGTTTACAGGGGCTGTATGTAGCGGGCCAGATAACGAAGGACCAGCGGGATGACGATGTGGGTGTTTGGCTATGGTTCTCTGATCTGGAATCCCGGATTTGAGACGCAAGAACGCGTCATTGCGCGGCTTCCCGGATATGCGCGCACGTTTTGCATGCGTTCGGTTCATTACCGTGGCACGCCTGAAAGTCCGGGGTTGGTTCTCGCGCTCGACCAATACGAGGGACATGTTTGCGAAGGCGTGGCTTTGCGCGTCTCGGACGAAGCCCAAGACGAGGTGCTGGCCTATTTGCGCGAACGGGAGCTTGTATCCTACGCCTATAAAGAGATGCGCTTGCAGGTCATTCTGGCCGATGGTCGGATCGAAGAAGCGATCTCTTACGTGGTTGACCCGGATCATGTGCAATATTGTGGTGGGTTAGACCTTGAAGAGCAGGCGCGTATCATTGCCACGGCCCAAGGCGAAAAAGGGCCTAACCACGAATACTTGATCAACACCCAGTCCCATTTGACCGAGCTTGGCATCCACGACCCCGAGATTGATTGGCTGGCCCGGCGCGTGCGTGTCATGCTCTGAGCCTAAATTTCGAGGCGCCATTGTAGAGAGGGCTGAAATCCGCCTAATTTCCTTGGCTTACGGATTTCTTGCCCCTATCATCCCTGCCAAAGAAACAACGTGCCAGGAGCTGTGTCACGATGGACCAGCCGGACCGCGAGGCCGAGCCACACTTTTCACACCCCATTCGCCAGATTGTGCTGATGTTTATGGTATTGGCGATGTCGGGCGTTGGCATTTTCTTTGCCTTGCCGCGGGTGTTGCCGGTGTTCTTGGCGAACCCTTACCTCAATGGCTTTATCGGTTTTGTCTTTGTGATCGGGCTTTTGGCCTGTTTCTGGCAAGTCTATCAGATGAGCCGCTCGGTGCGTTGGATCGAGGCCTTTGCCGGCGGCCGGGCCGAGGCGGAAGGCGTGCGTGCGCCGCAATTGCTTGCGCCATTGGCCACGCTTTTGCGGGCCCGAGGTGCGCGGATGCAGATTTCGTCAAGCTCCGCGCGCTCAATTCTTGATTCCGTCGCCACGCGGATCGACGAAGAGCGCGAGATCACCCGCTATATCGTCAGCATGTTGATTTTCCTCGGACTGCTGGGGACATTCTATGGCTTGGCGACAACGGTGCCTGCGGTGGTCGACACCATTCGTTCGCTTGCGCCGCAAGAGGGCGAGGGCGGCGTAGAAGTGTTCAACCGTCTAATGACCGGTCTGGAGGCACAGCTTGGCGGGATGGGCGTGGCCTTTGCCAGCTCGCTTTTGGGGCTGGCGGGGTCGCTGATTGTTGGGTTGCTGGAGTTATTCGCTGGGCATGGTCAGAACCGTTTCTATCGCGAGCTTGAGGAATGGCTGTCCTCGATCACCCGTATGGGGTTTTCCTCAGGCGACGGTGAAAGTTCTGATGCGGCGATGTTCGCCAGCGTGGTCGACTCTATGGCCGAGCAGATGGAAGAGCTGCAACAGATGTTCACCCAGTCCGACGTCAGCCGGGCGATGGTGGATGAAAAGCTGGGGCATTTGGCCGACGCGATAGAGCGTATGACCTATCGGATGAGCGATCAGACCCCGGTGAACGCCGCGCTGATGCGCGTTGCTGAAGGACAGGAAGCGATCCTTGAGGAAATGCGGCAATCCCCCAAGGTTGGCGGTGAGGCCGGGATCGACGCCGAAAGTCGTATGCGGCTGCGGTCGATCGACGTGCAGATGCTTAGAATTCTGGAAGAGATCAGCGCGGGCCGGCAAGAAACCATGTCCGAGCTGCGCACCGACATCAACGCTTTGGTCCGGGTGTTGAGTGATCAGATGAAAGCCAAACAGCGGCCATTGAAACTGCAAGCGCAGGCCCCCGTTGATGTTCCCAGCAAGGGCGAGGAGGGCTAGGTCATGGCCTTATCCCGGCGCACGGGGCAGAGGTTTCAGGCGGCTATCTGGCCCGGGTTTGTCGATGCGATGACCGGTCTTCTGCTGGTCCTGATGTTTGTGCTGACCATTTTTATGGTGGTGCAATTTGTATTGCGCGAAACGATCAGCGGACAAGAAAGCGAGCTGGACACCTTGTCGGCCGAGGTTGCGGCGCTGGCGCAGGCTTTGGGGTTGGAGCGCAATCGCGCGCAAGGTCTTGAGGCGCGTGTGGGAGAGCTTTCGTCGACGATTGAAGGCGCACAGAAGCAAGCGGAGCAACAACAGGCGGTGATTGCATCGCTCACCGCCGCGCGGGCGGCGCAGGACCGTGCGCTTGAAGCCGCACGTGGTCAGATTGCAAGTTTTGAAGAGCAGGTGGCCGGGCTCCTTGCCGCGCAAAAAGATAGTCGCGCCACGATTTCGGCGCTTGAGGCCAAGCAGGCTGAACTTGTCACCGCTCAAGAGGCGCTCAACCTGTCGCTTGCACAGGCGAGGAGCGAGATTGATGCGGGAACAGAGGCGGCGCGTCTGGCGGCGGCAAAGCGCGCGGCGTTGGAGGCTCTGATTGCGGGGTTGCAAGCCGACAAGACCGGCCTAGAGGCG
The DNA here is from genome assembly GCA_025916135.1 of Rhodobacteraceae bacterium D3-12. NCBI lineage: Bacteria > Pseudomonadati > Pseudomonadota > Alphaproteobacteria > Rhodobacterales > Roseobacteraceae > Phycobium > Phycobium rhodophyticola. The sequence goes on from CP104793.1 coordinate 1,043,177, forward strand.
CGGCTTAGCGAAGAAGAAGCGGGCCGGTTGGCAGAAACGGCGGCGGCGCAGGCTTTGCGGGACAAGCTCAAATCCGCGAATGCCGAGTTGACAGCAATGACGCTGTCACTGGAGGCGCAACGTAAAGCTGCCGAGGATACGCTCACTTTGTTGGCGGCAGCCCAAGCGGCGAAAGAAGACCTAGATTTGCGTTTGGCGGCGGCTCTTTTAGAGAGCGAAAAGGCGCAATCCGGGCTGGAAGCGCGGCTTGCAACGCTGGAGGCCGCGTTGTCGGACGCCAAAGCGAAGGCGGCAGGGCTGCAAACACAGCTTGCCGCCTCGGACGCCGCGCTTAAGGCCGCACAGAGCGGCATGACCACCGAAGCATCCAAATTCGAAGCGCGGCTGGCGGCCGTGCAAGCGGCGTTGGATGCCGCGGTTAAGGAAAAAGCGACGCTTGAACAAACCGCGACCACGCTTGAAGAGAAGCTGGCCGCTGCCGAGGCGGCGTTGGCTGCGTCAAAACGCGAGACTGCTGTGGCGAGCGAGAAATCGGCCAGTGAACGCGCAGCGCTTGAGGCGCGGCTGGCGGCGGCGCTTGCAGATATAGAGGTGGCTAATGTTGGCAAGGTCGAACGCACTGCGCTTCGGGATCAGCTCCGCGCGGCGCTGGCGGCGAAACTTGCTGCGGAAGAGAAGGCACAACGCGCGCTCACCGAGGCGCAAACGCAAGCGGCTTTGCTATCAACGGCCAAGGATGAATTGGGTCGCAAAACCAATGCTGTCACTGAAGCGCAAAAACAGCACACCCTGCTCAATCAGCAGGTTGCGGCGTTACGCACTCAGCTTGGCGGACTTCAGGCTTTGCTTGACGATTACAAAACGCGCGATGCGGCGGCGCAGGTTCAGTTGCAGACTTTGGGAGCGGATTTGAACGCGGCGCTGGCGCGGGCCGTGTCAGAGGAACGCAAGCGTCGCCAACTTGAGGAAGCCGAGGCCAAGCGATTGGCCGAAGAAAAGCGTCGCCTTGAGGCAGAAAAGAAAGACCTTGAGAAATACCGCTCTGAATTCTTTGGCAGGCTGCGCGATGTGCTTGGCAGCAAACAAGGCGTGAAGATCGTGGGCGACCGGTTTGTGTTCTCGTCCGAGGCCCTATTTCCACCGGGGCAGGCGGGGCTGTCACGTGAGGGGCAGGCACAGATCGGCGATGTCGCGCAGCTTTTGCAGGAGGTTGCCCGCGATATTCCGGAAAACATCGACTGGATCATTCAGGTCGATGGGCACACCGACAACGTGCCTCTTTCAGGATTGGGGGAGTTCGCTGACAATTGGGAGTTGTCGCAGGCACGGGCGTTGTCCGTGGTGCGTTACCTTAGCCAGAACCTTGGGATTCCGCCCTTTCGCCTGTCTGCAAACGGGTTTGGTGAATACCAACCGGTGGCGCAGGGCGATAGCGAGGCTGCTCGTGCGCAAAACCGTCGGATCGAACTGAAGCTGACCGAACGCTGACCCTTTGCTGATTTGCGGCTGGCATCGCCGCCAGTTTCAAACGGGTCACAAAAGATGATTTGAACCCTGCTCCATTGCAGGACAGGGTGCGGGACATCAACAAGGAAATTTCGATATGCCTGCTTTGAAAGCGACAGAATTCTATGGAGAAATCACCTGGCTTGGGCGCGTGGCCAATCGCGAAGCGGCTTTGGCTGCCGAGCGGCTTGAAAGTGCCGAGTTGGAGTGGTCCGGGATCGCTGGAGAAGCGCATGGCGGGGTGACGCGAGCGTCGTGCTCGCGCGTGCTGGATCAACATCCGCGTGGCACGGAAATTCGCAATGTGCGGCAACTGTCGGTCCTATCGACTGAGGATCTGGCGCAAATTGCGACGCGTATGGAGTTGGAAGGCATGCTAGAGCCGAGCTGGCTTGGCGCGTCGCTTGTGCTTGCGGGTTTGCCGGACCTGACCCATCTGCCACCGAGTTCACGGCTGCAAGCGCCCTCTGGTGCAACATTGGTTGTGGACATGGAAAACCGTCCCTGCCATTTGCCCGCTCCTGTCATAGAAGAGACGCATCCGGGCTTTGGCAAGCGGTTCAAAGCCGCCGCCAATGCCCTGCGCGGTGTGACGGCATGGGTGGAACGCCCCGGTGGGATCGCCCTTGGTGACAAGTTGAGACTTCACATTCCTGATCAACCGGCGTGGCCGCATCTTGAGGCCGCGCGCGGCGGGTGAGTGCGAGGCCTGTGGCCGCGTCGAGCAGGTTGATTGCGCGAATTTTCTTTCCGATGCGAAACCCGTTGCAGTGCCGCCGCCGCTACCGGTGCTGAAAATGTCGGATTCGCTCCCGCGATTGCCATGACAGCAGCGTAAGAGCGATAGATAACGATCATGCCCACGCAGCAGGAAAAGGTGCGCGCCCATGTCTTATAAGTCAGATATCGAAATTGCCCGCGAGGCCAAGAAACGCCCGATTCAAGAGATCGGAGCAAAACTTGGCATTGGTTCGGACGATTTGCTTCCCTATGGCCACGACAAAGCCAAGGTGAGTCAGGAGTTCATCAACTCGGTTCAGGGCAACAAAGATGGCAAGCTGATCCTTGTGACCGCGATCAACCCGACCCCCGCAGGCGAAGGCAAGACGACAACCACTGTCGGGCTGGGTGATGGGCTGAACCGGATCGGCAAGAAAGCGGCGATTTGTATTCGCGAAGCCTCGCTTGGGCCGTGCTTTGGCATGAAGGGCGGGGCCGCTGGTGGTGGCTATGCTCAAGTGGTGCCGATGGAGGAAATGAACCTGCATTTCACCGGTGATTTTCACGCTATCACCTCGGCGCATAACCTGCTGAGTGCGCTGATCGACAACCACATTTATTGGGGCAACGAGCTTGAGATTGATGAGCGCCGGATTGCGTGGCGTCGGGTGATGGACATGAATGACCGCGCGCTGCGTGACACGGTTGTGTCGTTGGGCGGGGTGGCCAATGGGTTCCCGCGTCAGACGGGGTTTGATATCACTGTCGCCTCGGAAGTCATGGCGATCCTGTGCCTTGCGACCAGCCTTGAAGACCTGCAAAAAAGGTTGGGGGATATTATTGTCGCCTACACCCGCGAGCGGCAGGCGATTTACGCCCGTGACATCGGCGCCGATGGCGCGATGACCGTTCTGTTGAAGGATGCAATGCAACCCAATCTGGTGCAGACGTTGGAGAACAACCCGGCCTTTGTGCATGGTGGACCGTTCGCCAATATCGCCCACGGCTGTAATTCGGTCATCGCGACAACGACAGCTTTGAAAATCGCCGATTACGTGGTGACCGAAGCCGGCTTCGGAGCCGATCTTGGGGCCGAGAAGTTCATGAACATCAAGTGCCGCAAGGCCGGGATTGCGCCTGATTGTGTCGTCCTTGTTGCCACGGTTCGTGCGATGAAGATGAACGGAGGGGTGGCCAAGGCGGACCTTGGTCAGGAAAACGTGCAGGCGGTCAATGATGGGTGTCCGAACCTCGGGCGGCATATCGGGAACCTCAAGGCATTCGGCGTGCCCGTGGTTGTGGCGATCAACCATTTCGTCACCGACACAGACGCCGAAGTTCAAGCCGTGATCGATTATGTCCAAGGTCAGGGATCGGAAGCAATCCTTTGCCAGCATTGGGAAAAAGGCAGCGAAGGCACCGCCGCACTGGCCACCCGGGTTGCCGAGATTGCCGATGCGGGCGTGTCGCAGTTCGCGCCGCTTTATCGCGATGAGTTGAGCTTGTTCGAAAAAATCGAGACCATTGCCAAGCGAATTTATCGCGCTGACGAGGTGCTGGCGGACAAGAAGATCCGCGATCAATTGCGCCAATGGGAAGAGGCCGGGTTTGGCCATCTGCCGGTCTGTATGGCCAAGACTCAATACAGTTTTTCGACCGATCCGAACCTGCGTGGCGCGCCCACCGGGCATAGCGTGCCGGTGCGTGAAGTGCGGCTTTCTGCTGGGGCGGGGTTCATCGTGGTGATCTGTGGTGAGATCATGACGATGCCGGGCTTGCCGCGCAAACCTGCCGCGCTTGAGATCGGGTTGAACGATGCGGGCGATATTGAGGGCCTATTCTAAGCAAACCGGCTTGACACCCGCCCGTTGCAGGGCAAGTAGAGCGGGTGTCAGGTGAAGCCCAGCGGAGGGAACAATCAGATGACGGCAACGATCATTGACGGCAAGGCCTTTGCCGCAACTGTGCGCGAGAAAGTCGCCGGGCATGTCGCCCGCCTCAAGTCAGATCATGGCATCACGCCGGGGTTGGCTGTGGTGCTGGTGGGTGAAGATCCAGCAAGCCAAGTTTATGTGCGCTCGAAGGGGAAAATGACGGCAGAAGTCGGCATGAATTCCTACGAGCACAAGCTGGACGCGGCGACGCCGGAAGGCGATCTTTTGGCGTTGATTGAACAGTTGAACAATGATGCGGATGTGCATGGAATTCTTGTGCAATTGCCGTTGCCGGAACACTTGAACGAAGACCTTGTGATCAACGCTATTGATCCAGCCAAAGACGTCGATGGGTTTCACATCTCGAATGTTGGGTTGTTGGGCACGGGCCAGAAAAGCATGGTGCCCTGCACGCCTTTGGGCTGTTTGATGATGCTGCGAGAGCATCACGGGAGCTTGAGCGGGTTGGATGCGGTTGTGGTTGGCCGGTCCAACATTGTGGGCAAACCGATGGCGCAGCTTCTGCTTGGTGACAGCTGCACCGTGACAATTGCCCATTCGCGGACCAAGGATTTGCCCGACGTGGTGCGCCGTGCGGATATTGTTGTGGCCGCTGTTGGACGGCCCGAAATGATCCCGGGCGACTGGATCAAACCGGGGGCGACCGTGATCGACGTAGGTATCAACCGCGTCGAGGGCCGCAAGGGGCTTTTGGGTGACGTGGATTTTGCCAGTTGCGTCGAGGTGGCCGGTGCGATCACCCCGGTGCCAGGCGGCGTTGGGCCGATGACCATTGCGTGCTTGCTTGCCAATACCGTCACGGCCTGTAGCCGCGCGAACGGGCTGCAAGAGCCCGAGGGGCTAACGGCGTAACGTCAATTTACGACTCTACAACTATTCGGCGATCACCTGCTTGCATCTAGCTCCCCGCTTGGGGTATTTAAGCGGGGCAGTCACGAAAAAGCATCGTTGTTTTGTCAGACACTTATGCAAATTTCCCCACCAGTTTCTTTCGCGCGGTGTTCCGCCCGCTCGCGGTGGTAATATGGCTGTCGGTCTCTGGTGTCGCCGCTTTGGCGGGCCCGTTTGGCACCTATGAAATCTTTCCGTTTGAAACCCGCCTGACGTATTGGATCGTCGTTGTCGGGCTCTCGGTCTTCTTGGGACGTGCGATTAGGCTCATTTCCGAGAGGGTGCTGAGCCAGAATCCAATATGGCTTGAGATTTTCTCAGTAAGCACGATGACGCTCGTTCTTACCGTAATTCTGTGGTTTTTGACGCCGCTGCTGCTCGGGGTATCCAACCGGCTGACACCATCATTTGAACGTATGACGCTCTATGTGCTGACCGTGTCGATCTCGGTCGCTGTGGTGCGCCGTTGGGCGGTGGCGCGCATGCTGAGGTGCCGATCGCCGCAAATGGGAGCCATCCTCGGCTGATGGCGCGGCTGCCGGAGCATATGAAAGGCACGGTGCTTCGCTTGTCGGGGCGGGACCACCACGTTGAAGTTGTTACGGAAAATGGGTTGACGACAATTCGCATGCGGTTGGCTGATGCGATTGCAGAGAGCTAACGGCGTAACGTCAATTTACGACTCTACAACTATTCGGCGATCACCTGCTTGCATCTAGCTCCCCGCTTGGGGTATTTAAGCGGGGCAGTCACGAAAAAGCATCGTTGTTTTGTCAGACACTTATGCAAATTTCCCCACCAGTTTCTTTCGCGCGGTGTTCCGCCCGCTCGCGGTGGTAATATGGCTGTCGGTCTCTGGTGTCGCCGCTTTGGCGGGCCCGTTTGGCACCTATGAAATCTTTCCGTTTGAAACCCGCCTGACGTATTGGATCGTCGTTGTCGGGCTCTCGGTCTTCTTGGGACGTGCGATTAGGCTCATTTCCGAGAGGGTGCTGAGCCAGAATCCAATATGGCTTGAGATTTTCTCAGTAAGCACGATGACGCTCGTTCTTACCGTAATTCTGTGGTTTTTGACGCCGCTGCTGCTCGGGGTATCCAACCGGCTGACACCATCATTTGAACGTATGACGCTCTATGTGCTGACCGTGTCGATCTCGGTCGCTGTGGTGCGCCGTTGGGCGGTGGCGCGCGCTGATGCTGAGGTGCCGATCGCCGCAAATGGGAGCCATCCTCGGCTGATGGCGCGGCTGCCGGAGCATATGAAAGGCACGGTGCTTCGCTTGTCGGGGCGGGACCACCACGTTGAAGTTGTTACGGAAAATGGGTTGACGACAATTCGCATGCGGTTGGCTGATGCGATTGCAGAGATGGAAGCTGTAACAGGGGTTCGCACCCATCGGTCGCATTGGGTTGCGCTTGCGGCGATTGTCGGGGTGGAGCGTGAGCAGGGGCGTGTCGTCCTGCAACTTGCCAACGGTGATCAAGTGCCGGTAAGCCGCAAATATAGTCCGGCGCTGGAAGCCGAGAACATTATCTGAGCGGTGGGCGCCGTTCTAGCGCGGCATCGGGATCGGCGCGGGAAATGGTCCCGTTAACACTGCAATTGCTTCTTCGCGCATGAGGTCGGACAATACCGTATCGTGCGAGTGCAGGCCGCCGGTATAGGTGCCAAACGCCGGCATGATGACCCGATCACCGTCGATCAGGAAACAGGGCCGCGTGATGCTGCGCCCCTTGGTCGAAAGCCGGGCCTTGGGGTGGTAGTGGCCAGAGATGTCTCCGGCTTGCGACACTTGGGCGATATGGCGGAAAACCAGAGGGTTGAGCGGCAATTCAGCCAGATGTGTCCCACCAAGGTCGACCGGGCCGGGATCATGGTTGCCTTCGATCCAGACCCAACGGCGCCCGGCTTGAAGCCGCGAAATCCACAGTTTTTCCTGATCCGACAGGGCATCCGCGGCGTCGCGATCATCAAAGGTATCGCCAAGGCAAACAACGGTTTGCGCCTCGGTTGCGGCCAGTTCGGCATCGAGGCGCGATAGGGTGTCGTGGGTCTCGTACGGGGGCAGGGTGGCGCCACCGCGCCGCGCCAACCGTTCGGATTTGCCAAGGTGAAGATCGGACACGCAAAGCAAGTTGCGCGCAGGCCAATAAAGCGCGCCGGATCCGCGCGCCTGCAAATCTGCGCCAGACAGGGTGAACTCGTATCCGTCCATGCCCTGTTGTTGACCGCTAGAACCTTGTATTGCAAGGGCTATTCGCGGAGCGTCAGCGAGATTTACAGATGTGGATCAGGCCGGGCCAACCCGGCGGCCTGCATCAGGCGCTCGGTCTCTTGTTTGAGCAGGCGCTCTTCGGCTTCGCCTTGAACCGGGACCTTGCCAACTTCGAGGAACAGCGGTGCGGCCAAGGGGGTGACGCGGTCAAGACGGGTCGTTTCGATGCGCCCGTGAACCCGGCGGGCCATGTCCTCGATCCTTGCGAAATCGACAAGGCCGCGCATGGCTTCGGTTCGGGTGACTTGCATCAGCAGGTGATCGGCGTCGTATTTCAGCAGCGTTTCATAAAGGATGTCCGAGGAAAACGTAGCCTGCCGCCCGGTTTTGCGCTGTCCCGGCATGTTGCGTTCGATCAGCCCGGCGATGGTGGCCACGCCGCGAAAGGTGCGTTTCATGACGGCATTCCCGGCGAGCCAACCGTCAAGCCCGTCGCGCAAGCGCGCGAGGTCAAACAGCGGCGCGGCATCGTCGATCGGGTCAAGCCCCCAGATGAGCGTGGCATAATCCGTCGCGACAAAGCCGAGTGGGGCGAGGCCCATTTCCTCCATCCGTTTGGTAAGCAAAAGGCCCAATGTTTGTTGGGCATTCTTGCCCGCAAATCCATAGACGCAAATATGCTCTCGTCCGTCATGAGGGAAGCTTTCGACCAACAAACGCCCCGGCTGAGGCAGGCTGGAAACGCGGGTCTGGAGGTGCAGCCACTCGCGGGTATGGTCGGGCAATTCGGGCCAGTCGCGCTGTTTGAACATCCGCAAGACGCGCTGTGACAGCTGGGTTGAGGTGGCGAATTTCGTGCCTGAGAAAACAGCAAGTTTCGGCTTGCGCCCCTTATCGCGAGAGACCTCAACTGTCATTTCCTTCAGGCCTTCGTATCGCACGATTTTACCGCCGATAAGGAATGTATCGCCTTGGGAAAGCGAGGCGGCAAATGCCTCTTCAACCTCGCCCAGAGCGGGACCGCGCCCGCGCATGCGCACTTTTAGCAGGTCGGCATCCTGAATGGTGCCGATATTCATCCGGATACGCGCGGCGGCGCGGGGGTCACGCAATTGCCAGGCGCCGTTGCGCTCCTGTAACCTTTGCCAGCGGTCATAGGTGCGAAAAGCATAACCGCCGGTCGCGACGAAATCGAGACAGGCGTCAAAAGTGTCACGTGACAGGGTCACATAGGGGCCAGCGCTCACAATCTCAGAAAATAGTTTATCGTCGGTAAACGGACCGGAACAGGCCGCGATGAGGATATGCTGGCAGAGCACGTCAAGCGGTCCGCTGCCGCGCGGGTCGCCATCAAGATCGTTCTCACGCGCCGCTGCAAGGGCGGCATGGCATTCGATGACCTCAAAGCGGTTGGCGGGCACCAGAAGCGCCTTGGAGGGTGCGTTGTAGCGGTGATTGGCGCGGCCAATCCGCTGGACGAGGCGCTTGACGTTTTTGGGCGCGCCGACCTGAATGACAAGGTCCACATCGCCCCAATCGAGCCCGAGATCGAGGCTGCCGGTACACACGATGGCGCGCAGGTCGCCGCGCACCATGGCGGCTTCGACTTTTTCACGCTGGGCCCGGTCGAGAGAGCCATGATGGATCCCGATGGGTAGGCCGTCTTCGTTGGCAAGCCACAGATTATGAAAGAAAATTTCCGCCTGCGCGCGGGTGTTGTGAAAGATCAGTGTGGTCTTGTGCGCCTTGACCTGCTCAAGCACCGCGGGGATCGCATAAGCCGCGCCGCCGCCCGACCATGGCGGTGCTTCGGCGGTGTCTAGCATGGCGATGTCGGGGGCAGGACCAGGGTCGGCACAAATTACTGCGCAGGGATCGGGATGACAGGCCAGAAGACCGGCGATGTCATCCGGTCGGTCGACCGTCGCCGAGAGCCCGACGCGCCGCAGTCCGGGCGCGAGGGTTTGCAGCCGCGACAGGGCGAGAAACAGCTGATCGCCGCGTTTGGATTCAGCCAGCGCATGGATTTCATCGACGATAACGCGTTGTAACCCTTTGAAAATATGCGGCGCGTCGGGGTAGGAGGTCAAAAGCGCAAGGCTTTCTGGCGTGGTGAGGAGAATATGCGGCGGATCGACTCTCTGTGCCTTCTTGCGGGTTGCGGTGGTGTCGCCGGTGCGATCGTCAATTCGGATGGGTAGCCCCATCTCGTCAACCGGGGTGCGAAGGTTGCGTTTGATGTCCGATGCGAGGGCTTTGAGCGGCGAAATATAGAGCGTATGCAAGCCCTTATGCGGTTCAGAGGCCAACTCGGAAAGGGTTGGCAGAAAGCCTGCAAGCGTTTTGCCACCGCCAGTCGGCGCGATCAAAAGCAGCGCAGGTTCATCGGCGCGTGCCAACATCTCAAGCTGATGAGGATGCGCAGACCAGCCGCGGGCATCAAACCAATCAGAAAGAGGGGAAGGCAGGGCTGTCATACCCAATGGTTTAGAGAAGCTTGCACCATCGTGCGAGAGGGTTAATTGCGTTCAGGTCCTCAAATCAAAGTGTATGACTCGCGGCTGACATCCGGCTGACTCCCGGCTGCCGTCTGAGCCGGTATTTATGAACGCGTCATTAAGTTAATGGAGCGCACGGTCGGGTTTCTTCAATTGTAAAAATACCCAAATCCGACGACGCCGCGTTGTGACACCGTTCGCCGCGTAAGCGCAACCTTTGCCACAAGCATGCGCCGAGCGAAGCGAGGCGCCCCCCGGCGACGCCGAAGGCGGCGCAAGACCTGAAAACGGGGGCCAGACAGTATCTTTGCGTCCCTTCGGTGCGACACGCTCAGGCTTAACTTGGGGCCAGCCCCACACGCTGGTTTAAGTGGGGAGCCAGCCCCCAAACGCGGGTTAAAGTGGGGGCCAGCCCCCACACCCCCGGGATATTTCCAGTCAGATGAAGGGCAAAGGCCTGCGCATTTTGGGGCAGGCCTTTGCTTGGGGGTGGCGGGGGTTTATTTCACGATCTTCTCGTTTTTGACGAACATGTTCGCCCATGCGCGGTCGATCAGTTCGGGAGACATCTTGTAGGGGATGCCTTCGAAGTCGCAGACCGAGATCATTTGGTCGATCAGGAAGATCGGTTGGTAGTTTGCGTAGATGTTCTTGATCGTCGGATATTTTACTTTGAGCAGGTGAACCAGCGACGCCTCGTCCAGTTCCATGCCGCGTTTTCGGGCGACCATGGCGAAGATTTTGAGGAAGTCTTCCTGGTTCGGGCCGTCGATTTTGATCTTGAAGAAGATCCGGCGCAGGGCCGCTTGGTCGAAGATCTCGTTCGGGTGGAAGTTGGTGGAGAAGATAACCAGCGTGTCGAAGGGCACTTCGAATTTTTCGCCCGATTGCAGCGCGAGGATGTCTTTGCTTTCTTCCAGCGGAACGATCCAGCGGTTGACGAGCGCCTGTGGCGGTTCCTGTTGGCGGCCCAAGTCATCGACGATGAAGATGCCGCCGGTGGATTTGAGTTGCAGCGGCGCCTGATAGGTTCGCGCGGTCGGGTTGTAGACGAGGTCGAGCATGTCGAGTGTCAGCTCACCGCCGGTAATCACGGTGGGGCGGTCACAGCGGACATAGCGCGTGTCGAATTGCGTGCGACGGCGCAGCGAATTGGGGTCGTCGGCGTCTTCTTCGGCGGCGGAGTGCACGATCGGGTCATAGACTGTGATGACCTGACCCGAGTATTCTATGGCGCGCGGCACATAGACCTTGTCGCCCATGGCATCGCGGATGCCATTGGAGATCGAGGATTTACCGTTGCCCGGCGGGCCATACATCAGGATCGAGCGGCCCGCGCCCACGGCCGGGCCGAGGTGGTCGAGCAATTCGGGCGGCAGCACCAGATGGCCCATCGCCCCGGTCAATTGGTCACGTGTGATCTGGACATTGCGGATCGACTGTCGCTTGACCTGTTCGCGGTAAACCTCGAGCGGGACGGGCATGGCCCCGAAGTATTCCGATTGGGCCAGCGCGTCGAGCGCGCGGGCCTTGCCCGCATCGGTCAGCTGGTAGCCCATTTCGCCGCCGGAGTTGGCGCTGAGCGTGCCGGTTGCTTCGAGCAAACGCTGTTCGCGTGACAGGTCAACCAGTTCCTGTGTCACCTGCCGGGGCAGGCACACGGCCTTGGCCAGTTCGGTCACTTCGGTCACGTTCTTGCGGAAGATGGTTTTTAGAAGAATGTCGCGCATCATCACGACGGGAAGCTTCATCTCTTCCATCTTCTTGGGCGGCGGGGGCGCCATAACGGCTGTGGGCTGCATGTTCATCGCAATACGCCTGTATCTCTACTTGGTTATGGCGCGATAGGCTGCGCCCTGAATGCTCGACTGCGCGTTTCGCGCTTATGTGCAGGAGTTTACCGCGATAGCGGGAACCGCCCAAACAAAATCCGTGCAATGGTTAGAATGCCTCAATAAAGTGCAGGAAAAATGGAACGGTTGAGCGAATGCAGGCAAATCCAAGGATTGTTTTGGGCGTCATTATGGCCGCAGTCGCGGTTTTGGCAGGGTTTGCCGCGCTGAGCGGAGGTTTTTGGGTCGCCAAGCATGAGACCGATACGCTTCATTTGTTCGATATTGTCCTGCGTCGCGCCGCGGGGGAGGTGCCCCATATAGATTATATGACCCCTTTGGGGGTGCTGGCGTTTGAGCCATTCGCGCTGTTGCATCGCGCGGGGCTTGAGCTGGGGGCGGCGTTGGTTTGGGGGCAGGTATTGGTGGCGGCTGTGTTGGCGCCAGCGGCGTGGTGGGTCGCGGTGCGGCGCATGCCGATGCCGGTGGCCATCGCGTTTGGCCTGATGATCGTGCTGTTGGCCGCAGGGATGGTCTATGGCGGGACCGACACCAAGCTGTCGCTGTCGATGCATTACAACCGCTGGGCCTGGGCGTTGGCGTTTTTGGCGTTGGCCGTTGTGGCCTTGCCCGCAGAGCGCGAAGCGCCGTTGGCTGACGGGTGTGTTGTTGGCTTGGCGATGGCTGCGCTGGCGGTGATCAAGGCGACGTATTTTGTGGCCTTTGCCCCGGCGGTTTTGGTTGGGTTGGTCCTGCGTGGGATGGGGCGGACCTTGGGCGTGGCGGCATTGGCGGGGCTTGGGGTGCTCGGCGTGCTGACGCTTTCCTTTGGGGGGGCGATTTGGTCCGCTTATGTCGGTGATTTGCTGGCGGTCATGGGTTCGGACGTGCGGGCGGCCCCGGCGGGGGCGGCATGGGCCGAGGTTGTGCTGTCGCCGAAATACGCCGGCAGCACATTTCTGGCTGTGGCGACGGTGATGATGCTGCGCAGAAGGCCGGAGCACCGGGGTGTTTGGCTGGTTCTGGCGCTGATGCTGCCCGGCGCGCTTTATGCGACGTATCAGAATTTTGGCAATGACCCGATGTGGTTGCTGTTCTGGGCGGTGGTGATGTTCTCCCTGCCCGAGGCGGCAGTTGGCTGGGGTCGGGAGAGGGTGATCGGGGCTGTGGCCGTGGCTTTGATCCTGCCGGTGGCGTTGAACATCGCGATCAGCCCGGCGCGGCAGCTGGTGCAGCCCAAGGCGGTGTTTTCACGCATGTTTCCCGATGCCGAGGGCCGCAGCGACGTGTTTGCCGTGACCGCGCGGATGGAAACGATTGAGGGGCGCATGGCATTGGCCAAGGAGGGCGGCAAGTGTCAGCTTGCGGGCGGGGCCGTGGGTTGGATGCGGGCACAGGCCGATGCTTTGGTTGAGGCGCAGCACGGCGAGGCGAAAGTGTTCGTGGCCGATCTGTTCAACGCGCTGTGGTTGTTTGGCGATGTCGAGCGGCTACGCAACGGGGCGCCGTGGGTCTATGGCGGCTTGCCCGGCTTTGATGAGGCCGAGGTGCTGGTGGTGCCCAAATGCCCGATCGACAAGCGGCTGAGTGCGCGGATGAACGAGCGCATCATGATGCAGCTGAGCGGTGTGAAGCTGACGCAGGATTTCGAGAATGACCTGATGGTGGTTTACGAAATCAGCCGGTGAACCGGCTTAGCTTCCGTACCAGATGCCGAGGCCGATGTAGGCGGCCAGCGTGTTGCCGAGCGCGAGGCCCATGGGGAAATCCCAACCGCGGCTCCAGCTTTCCCAATTGGGGGCAAGATTGCGCAGGCGGCTGTGCAGCGCCAGCCGGTGGGTGGCATAGGCGGCCAGCAGGTTGGCGGCAAACAGCGGCAGGATCAGACGCAGATCGCCGCTGGCAATAAAGGGGGCGGCGGCGGCGGCGAATTTGGCATCCCCCGCGCCAATCATCCCCGCCGCGTTCATCACGATACCCACCAGAAGGATGAGAACGAGTTGTCCCAGACGCCATGCGAATTCGGGGAGGGGCATGAAAAACAGCCCCATCACGAGGAAGATCGCCACCAGCGTCATCACCGCCTTGTTGGGGATGCGCATGGTCGCCATGTCGGACCACGCGACCCACGCACAGACGGGCCAGACGAAGGGTGCAAACCACATCGCCGAAAGCTGGGTGATCTCCATCTTGCGCCGGCTTAGTTGGTCACGTTCGATTCCAGCGCGCGCAAGCTACGCACGGCGGCTTCGAAGTGTTGTGGATGGGTGTCGATCGCTTCGCGCAGCAGGCCTTTGCCGGTTTCGACGTCGCCCTGTTTGATCGCCGAGAGGCCCAGCGTGTGCAACAGTTGCGCACGTTCGGACTGGCTCATCGGGATGACGGGCAGGTTATAGTTGCGCTGCGCCCCGCGGGCCAGAACCATGTTGTTCTTGGCGGTAAAGAGCGTTTTGTCGTGTTTGATCGCATCACCGAACAGGCGCTCGGCCTCGGTGAAATCGCCACGGGTCAGTTTGGAATAGCCCCAGTTGTTCATCACGCCGCCGGGGCGGGTGGTGAGACCAACGGCGGTTTCATAGAAGCTGTCGGCTTTTTTCCACTGCTTCTTGCTGTCGGCAACCATCGCTTCGAGGCGGTAGCGTTTGAAGGTCTCGTGGGTGGGGGGCACGGTGTTGAGCGTGGCCTCGGCGGATTTCCAATCGGCGGCGCGGATCTGGGCATCGGCCAGATCGACGCGGTCGTCATCGGTTGCGCCGTCGAGTTTGACCACCTTTTGATAGGCGCTGACCGCTTCGGTGGCGCGTTTGGCGCGCACCAGCGATTGCGCCAGCCCACGTTGCAGATCAATCCGTTCGGGGTGATCCTTGGTTGCGCGCTGGAAATAGGTGACCGCTTCGTTGGGGTCAGCCACGGTGAGCATGATGTCGTTGAGATTGCTCTCATCCACCACGTTCACATTTTGCAATGCGCGGTTTACGTCGCCGTTCTGGGTCTTGTCACAGGCGGTCAGAAATACCGCACCCGTCAGGCACAGGGAAAGAATCTTGAAGTGGCGCATGTTTCCTGCGTCCTTTTACTGCCTCAGCCTCAATCTGCTCATGGTATCTGACGTATCAGGAAGTCGCTGCTTCCGCGCCGTACCAATTTATAGTCTTGTTCTTGGACCCCATCATACGTTGACTCTTCGGATTTTGCGAGTGCCAAGCGTAAATTATCACGAATTGAGTCACTTTCGCCATTGTCGAGCGCATAGGCGCGGCGAAAGACCTGTTCGGCTTCGGGGAATTTGCGTTGTTCCATCAGGACAACGCCGAGATTGTTCCATGTTTCGGGGATGGTGTCATCGGCCTTGACCGCGCGGCGCAACAGCTTTTCCGACTGGCCCAGTCGCCCCAGCCCGAGATTGGCAGAGCCAAGCGCGGAGAGCACATCGACGGTCAACCCATGCTCGGCGGCGGCGCGGGTGAAGGCCTGAAGGGCGAGTTCGTTTTCGCCCGCCGCCATAAGGCGATGGCCCACGATTAACCCGTCAACGGCGTCTGCATTTTGCTTGGTGCCGGGCGCAAAGGGGCTGTTGCGTGACGGCCCAAGGGGCGCGGAACACGCAGACAAACACGCGCAGAAAATAACAATAAGGCCCATACGGGTCATGTGTTGGCTCGACAGGTTGTTTTTTGGTTTTGTCGTTTGAGGCAAGAATGACCCGAAATATTGTCGTTGAGAACAAAAAATCCCCGGCCCGGCTTTTTTCAAGCCGGACCGAGGATTGGGTGCATCACTTGATCGCGTTTGGCGCGGATCAGTTGCCCATATTGCCGAGCTGCGAGATGCCGTGCACGGACGGACCCACAAGGATGATGAGCAGCGGTGGCACGGTGAGCATCATCGTGGCGAGCGTCATCTTGGTCGGCAGTTTGTTGGCGGCCTCTTCGGCGCGCATCACACGTTTGTCGCGCATTTCTCCGGCATAGACGCGCAGGGCGTCCGAGATCGGTGTCCCGAAGGATTGCGACTGGTTCAGAACGGTCACGAAGCTGGAGACGTCCTGCACACCGCAGCGTTCGGACATGTCGTTCAGGACGTTGGATTTGTCCTTACCGGCCTTCATTTCGTGCGCGACCATTTCGAATTCATCCGCCAGCGCCGGATAGGAGGCGCGGATTTCAGCGGCGACGCGAATGATCGCCTGATCCATCGACTGACCCGCTTCGACGCAGACAAGCATCATGTCGAGCGCATCGGGGAAGCCGTTGGTGATCTCTTCCTGACGTTTGCCCTGACGTTTTGTCACCCAGTATTTGGGCAGCATATAGCCGGCGGCACCGGGGCCAAGGATATACATCAGCGTTTGCTGCGTGTTGGTTTCACCCCCTGATTTGACGAGGATGAAATAGATCACCCCGGCAATCAGGAAACCAATCCCAAGCGCGAATTGCGCAAAGTGGAAGTAGCGCACGGCGTCGCGGTCGCGGTAGCCCGCCTGCAGCAGCTTGAGCTTGAGGCCGGCGAGTTCTTCTTCGTTTTGCGGCTCAAGGAATTGCGCGTATTTCTCGAGTTTGTCGTTGCGCTGTTTGTTGCGCAGCTTGTCCTTGTGGTCGAGCTCGTTCTTGGCCGATTGCTGGGACTTTTTGAGCTTGTCCAGCGGGTCGACTTCGCGCTTAAGGAAAAGCGGCAGGGTGACGAGGATCATCACAACACCGAGCATTCCGACGGCGATCAGCGGGCCCATCGGGCCAAGCAGTTCAGTCAGGGTTTTATTGAGTGCGTCCATTGGTATGCCCTCCGATCAGACTTTGATGTTGGTGAGCCAGCGCATCACGATAAGGTTCAGCGTCAGGAAACCACCGACAAAAAGACATGCCGGAATAAAGTAGGGGTGATCCATCACTTCATCATAGTAGCCCGGATCGGTCAGCAGGATCGCCATAAGAGCGAACACTGGGAAGCCCGACAGAAACTTGCCTGACCACTGGGCCTCGGCGGTGATGGCTTTTACGCGGCGGAACAGGCGGAAGCGGGCACGGATCACCGCGGCGAGACCGGCGAGGATTTCGGCGAGGTTACCACCCGATTGCTGTTGAATGGTCACGGCCACGGCGAGGAAGCGCAAATCCTGAAGACCGATACGTTCGGCCATATCCTTGAGCGCTTCGCCCATGTCACGGCCATAGGCGGTTTCGTCCGAGATAATGCCGAATTCCGAGGCGAGGGGATCTTTGACCTCTTTCGAGACGATCTGGATCGCCGACGAGAACGGATGGCCCACACGCAGCGAACGCACCATGAGTTCAACCGCATCGGGCAGTTGCTCTTCGATCATCGAGAGGCGTTTCTTGGCCTTGTTGGAGACCCAGAAATAGACCCCGCCGATGCCCATTGCGGGGGCGATGGCGGCACGGATTTCAACGGCGGTTTCGGTGCCGATGGTCAGCCCGACAAAAGACACCGCCGACAGGCCCGCCATGATCATGATGAGCTGAACCGGGGTAAAGGCAATCGCCGCTTTCTGGGCTTTGTCAGCCAAGAGGGAGTAGAGCGGGATTTTCCGCGACTTCATGTGCTGGTGCATCTCCTTGCGGAGTTTTTCCATCACTTCTTCGCGGTTGGTGCCTTTTTCGAGCATCTCGAGCCGGCGGTTCACGCGGCTGTTGAGCGAAATCGACTTGCCGAACATGGTCAGGTAGAGACCTTCGACAAGCACGAGCACGCCGATGAAAATCAGGCCGTAGATAAGGGGTTCTGCGCTGATGGACATGTGGTTTACTCCGCAGCCAATGTGGGTTCAAAGATTGCCGGTGGCAGGTCATAGCCCCACAGGCGGAAACGTTCGGAGAAGTGCGAGCGCACGCCCGTCGCGGTGAAATGGCCGATGATCTTGTTTTCCGGCGTCAGGCCGACGCGTTGGAAGCGGAACACTTCCTGCATCGAGATCACGTCGCCTTCCATGCCGGTGATTTCCGTGATCGAAGTCATCCGGCGCGAGCCGTCCTGAAGGCGCGAGGCCTGCACGATAAGGTTCACAGCCGAGGAAATTTGCGAGCGCACGGCCTTGAGCGGCATTTCGATCCCGGCCATGGCGATCATGTTTTCCAGACGGCTGATACCGTCGCGGGCGTTGTTGGCGTGGATCGTGGTCATCGAGCCGTCGTGGCCGGTGTTCATGGCCTGGAGCATGTCGATAACTTCTTCGCCCCGCGTTTCCCCAACGATGATCCGGTCAGGACGCATCCGAAGGGCGTTTTTCAGACAGTCGCGGGGGGAAACCTCGCCTTTGCCCTCGACGTTGGGGGGGCGGCTTTCCATCCGACCGACGTGGGTCTGTTGCAGTTGAAGTTCGGCCGTATCCTCGATTGTGAGGATACGTTCGGCATCGTCGATGAACGACGACAGCGCGTTGAGCGTTGTGGTTTTACCAGAGCCCGTCCCGCCCGACACGATCACGTTGAGGCGGCAGGCCACGGCGGCCTGAAGGTAGGCGGCCATTTGTTCGGAGAACGCGCCGAAGTTGACCAGCTCGTCGATGCCGAGCTTGTCCTTTTTAAACTTACGAATGGAGACCAGCGAGCCATCAACCGCGATTGGCGGCACCATGGCGTTGAAACGCGAGCCATCCTGCAAACGGGCGTCAACATAGGGGTTGGATTCATCAACCCGGCGACCCACGGCGGAAACGATCTTGTCGATGATCCGCATCAGGTGTTTTTCGTCTTTGAAGGTGATGTCGGTCAGCGTTAGCTTGCCATCACGTTCGACGAAAATCTGTTTCGGGCCGTTGACGAGAATATCGTTCACGCCATCGTCTTGCAAAAGCGTTTCGAGCGGGCCGAGGCCTTTGACCTCGAAGAACAGTTCCTGATTGAGCTGATTGCGATCCTCGCGGTTCAGCACAACGGCTTTCTGGTTCAGAACCTCGTTGGTGATCTCGTTGATCTCGGCACGCAGGTCGGCCTCGCTTGCCTGATCAAGGGCGGCGAGGTTGAGGTTTTCCAGCAGCTCACGGTGCAGTTCGAGCTTGAGCTCGCCCATGCGGTCCTTGCGCTTTTGTTCCTTGTCGTCAGGGGCTGCGCGCGCGGCCGTTTTCTGAGACGGGCGGCGCATGGAGGCCGCGACGTCCTCTTTGGGCGCGTCGGAGGCTTTTGGAAGCTCGGTGACGTTGCCGCCGGCGGCTTTGACGGGCTTGCGGGGAGCGTCGTTCTTTTTGTAGCGCGAAAACATCTGACTTTATCCTTTGCTTCAGGCCGCCTCGGCCGAGTCCTGACCGATTTCATGCAGGCTCTGGGCGAGTTTTGCGATTTCCTTGCGCAGCGGGTTCTTGGCCGCCGACGAGGCGAGGGGAAGACCGTGGTCGCCCGCCTGCATCACCGGCTTTCCGCCATCGGGAAGTTGTAATTCCACAGAGATATCAAGGCTTTCTCCCAAACGCTTCACGCGGGATTTGCCGTTGAGATCGGTGAATTTCGGCGCCCGGTTCAGCACATAGCGCAGCTTTTCATAGGGCAGCTCTTCGCCTTGCAGCGCGCGTTTGAGGCGCAGCGTGTTCTGGGCCGAGCGCATGTCGAGTTCAAGCGTGCCGAAATAGACATGCGCGGCGTTGAGCACCACTTCGCTCCATTGCACCAGGGTCTTGGGCATGTCGATGATGACGTAATCAAAATGGCTTTTGGCCATGTCGAGCACGGCGGTCACGTCCTCGGAGGTGATCAGGTCAAGCGGCAGCATCTCGGTTGGGGCGGTCAACACGCGCAGTTTTTCTTCGAAGGTCACAAGGGCCTGCTTGAACACATCGTCATCCATGCCGTCGGTGTCGGTCAGCATTTCATAGACGGCCTCGCGGCGGGGCAGGTCGAGATAGGTCGACACGGCGCCAAACTGGAGGTCGAGGTCCATCAGGCAAACGCTGGGCGAGTCGGTCTTGTCGATTGTTGCGAGTTCCCAAGCGAGGTTCACCGCAAGCGTGGTCGCGCCGGTGCCGCCAGCAAGGCCATGCACGGCGATGATGACGCCATCGCGGTTGCCCGGTCCGGTGGCTTTGGTCGGGGCCGCTGTGGGTTGAGGAATAGGCTCGGGCGTTTGCAGGCGCAGAATCGCGGCCTGAAGCTCGTTTTCGGGAAGCGGGTAGGGGACGAATTCATCGGCGCCATGGCGCAGCAGCTGGTGCAGCGCGGCGGGGCTGACATCTTCGGCGATGAGAATCACCTTGATGCCCTTGGCCTTGGCGGTTTCGATGATTTCACCCAGCATGACGAGTTTTTCCTCGTCGCTCTCATCAATGGCAATTGCCACAAATTCGAGAGATTCGGCTTCTGGCTGACTGAAGAAAGATTTGGCCTCGGCAAAGCCGAGATCACCCCAGTTTTCACCAAGGGCGGTCTCCATATCTTCGATCAGAAGATCGAAATTCTGCACGTCACGGCTGATCGTACAGGCTTGAAGCGGGCTCGTTTCCGCTTGCAGAAGCTCATTACTCGTCATCGCCTCTAATCCTTTTTGATGCGGGTTTGCGCCGCGTATCCCTGTGTTGGATTTTTCCGCAACAGGTGGCCTCAACCCGGCACCCATTTCATTGGGCGCACATTCTTTCACATGGGGGCAATCTGTTCGCGAACTGGGGCAACATTAGGGCTAAAAAACCGAAATTGTGCGGAATTCTGCGACGATCAGGGGGGGGGGGGTGCCTTGGTTGCGGAGGCGGAAACGCTGTGTGATCGGCGATCGGGGCGCGGAAAATGCGCTGGCCGGGGGGAGGGGATTTCGCCCCAGTGAGGCCCAGTGAAGCCCTGTGCGAGGGTATAGGCGTGTATCCGGGAATATTTTAGGCAAATGGTGGGCAAAAAATTGGGGCGCCCGAAGGCGCCCAGTGAGGTAGTCCGGTTCGATTGCTGTGATCCGGTTTATTCGGTTGTCTTGAAGTCCCGGCCGCTGATCCCGGAGAGGGCCGCTTTGGGCTCGGCGCTGTTGACGTATTCGCGGTAAACCACTGCGGCATAGTTGCCATCGAGAGTGCCGTGGTATTTGCGCGCAAAGCCGGAAACTTCGGTCACGGTGCGCCGATTGCGGCGGTCGCGGCCTTGGGTCATGATGACCGGCTGTGTTTCGCCAAACGAGGCAACCGCTTCGAGGCGCGAGCGGCTGATGCCTTGGGTCGAGAGGAAACGCACCACCGCCTGTGCCCGGCGCAGGCCGAGGCGTTTGTTATAGGCGCTGGAGCCCGGCGCATCGGCGTGACCATAGACCCGGAAGCGGACTTCGGGGAATTGGCGGATCCAATGGGCCTGTTGGCGCAGGGTATCGCGCGAGCCGGCGTCCAGAACCGTGCTATCGAAGGCGAAATTGACCGTCGAGGGCACTTCCTGAGCGAAGCGGCTTGCCAGAGCGTGGACGTAGCTGCGCTCGCCCGACATCATCTGTGTGTTGTTCATCGTCGCGTTACCGAAGTAACCATCGTCGATGCCTGCGCCCGCTTCGCGGAAGAAGGATTGGCCGCCGGGGGTGTTCACTGCACATGCAGTGAGCGCCACAAGGCTGATCGGTGCAATCAGTTTCAACATGTGCATGCTCCCTGCATCAATCCATTACATAGCCGTAAGAGCCGGTGAAATCCTGCTTGGCCACTTCCCCGGCTGCGCCGCGGGTGGGGCGGGTGCCTTTGCGGGCAACCTTGCCATTCAGGAAGAGGTCTTTCTCGGTCGGCGGGCGGATCCTGTCAGTTGGCAGGGCCAGTGCTTCGCCGCGAGTCGGCGTCACCAGATGGGCGGTGACGATGATGACCAGCTCAGATTGTGACCGTTGGTAGGACGCCGAGCGGAACAGAGCGCCAAGGACCGGAACATCGCCCAGCCACGGCACCTGACCGTTCACATCCTGAAAGTCATCCTGCAACAGACCCGCGATGGCAAAGCTGTCCCCGTCGCGAAGTTCCACGGTGGTGGAGGTTTCGCGGCGTTTGAAGGCGCTGATCGAGAAGTTGTTGAAGTTTGCGGCGTTGGTTGGGTCAAGCGACGAGACCGCGGCTTCCATTTCTAGGTTGATGAGGTCGCCATCGACAACGCGCGGGGTGAAGTTGAGCTCAACCCCGAACGGTTTGAATTCGATGGTGATGGCACCGTTGTCCTGGCTGACCGGGATTGGGTATTCGCCACCGGCGAGGAACTTGGCCTCTTGGCCCGAAAGGGCAGTGAGGTTGGGTTCGGCCAGGGTGCGCACAACCCCTTTGCTTTCAAGGGCTTCCAGAAGGACACCGACCTGAACAGCGCCGGCGTTGAAGCCAAAGACCATGGCGCCGTTGCTATCGGAAGTGGCCGGAATGGCCCCGCCGAGCGAGGTGCCGACCGCGCCGGAGTTGTTGTTGCTGTTGGTGCCGCCATTCACGCCCAGACCGCCACCGAACATGGCACCGTCAAGCGCCAGAGAGGTGGAGAGCGATTTGGACACGGTGCGCTGCATTTCGGCAAAGCGCACTTTCAACATCACCTGTTGAACGCCGCCAACAGCCATCAGGTTCGAGACCCGCTCTGGTGCGTAGCGTTCCGCGAGATCAAGCGCCCGTTGCAGGCGCTGTGACGAGGACACGGTGCCGGAAAGCACGATGCCGTCGTTTGCGGTGCGCACTTCGATCTTCTCACCGGGGAGAATTTGGCGCAGGCGCTCTTTGAATTCGGAAATATCCGCCGCCACACGCACATCCACGTTGGTGATAAGCTGGCCATTGGCGTCCAGCAGAGTCAGCGTGGTCAGCCCCGGCGATTTGCCGAGCACATAGATGGTGCGGTCGCTGAGCGATGAAATGTCAGCGATCGACGGGTTTGCGATGGAAAGTTCCGCGAAGGGAACGTCGCTTTCGACCACAACCGCGCGGTTCATAGGAACGCTGAGTGAAGACGATGTGCCACGCTTTACCACGCGAAGGGATTCAGCCACGCCCGTATCCGGAACATGGGCAAACCCAATTGTTAGGCCCAAAAGGGCCGCTGTCAGTATACTTCTCTTCTGCATTGTGACCTGCCTCTCTGATCACACCTCGATTGCGGGTCTTAGTGCCCGTGTTTTGCGGAGCTTGCGTCAATTTTAGTTTTTTTGCAAGAATCAATGGCTTCCAAGCGCCAGCTTATGTGGATAACCGGCAACAGCGGCAAAAAAGCGGCATGCGTGCTTGGGCAATAAAAACGGGGGCAAAGCGCCCCCCGGTTCGAAGATATTGTAGCACAGCAATCGCTTGGCGCGATCAGTTGGTGCAGGGGATCGGAATTTCGACCACCTCGGCACCACGGCGGGTGCGGATGGTGCAGATCTCTTTTTCCTTGGGCGCAGGGGCCGGGGCCTCGGCTGCGGCGATACCAAGGAGAGCGTTCTGGTCGATTTCGATCGGGCCTTCGGCGACACCATCAAGGCCGGGTTCGCCAACGAGGGTCAGGGCAAGGCGCCCGGTTTTTTGACCCTGATTGATGCGCAGCGCCTGTGTCCGGTCAACCGCCACGGTCACGGTGCGGGCAACAGCGGCCTTGGCCACATCGACATTGGCGGATTGGTCAATCGCGATGATCTTGAGGCCGGTTTCGATCAGGCGGGTGACTTCGCGGCTGCTTTCGGTGCCGCGGATTTCGCCTGTCCAGTAGACATCAACAAAGTTGCCGGGGCGCAGGAAGCCCGAAACGCCCGAGGTCACGTCAACCTTGATCGAGGCGGCGCTTTGTCCGGGTTCGAGCAGCGAGGTGATCCCGGCGATCTCGCCCGGTTCGGTGACTTTGACGGCGGTGAGGGCTTCGTTGGCTTCAATGGCGCGCAAGAGCACGCGATTTTCGCCCGAGGGGGCGAAAAGAAGCGGGGTGTTGAATTCCTTGGCACGTTCGGCGGAGTAAAACACGCCTGCGGGCTGGAGGTTTGCGGGCCATTTGACGACGGCCACGGCATCCGGGGTCAGCTCGTCACCGTATTTCATGGGTTTCTTGGCCACATAGATGTCAACGGTATCAATCAACCCGCCATTGGCCTGGCGTTGTCGCTGAAGTTCGGTCTCATAGGCGGCAAACTGGTTCTTGATCATGTACACGGCAAAGCCGGCCAATCCCAGGCCCACGATAAGAACAAGTCCAAATACGGCTCGCATTGTCTCAACCTTTCATTATTGTCCCGGTTCTTTGACCGGTCCCCCGAAGTCCTGTGCGGGGTATATCGGCCTTTAACTGACAGCCGAATATGGCGAAAATCAGGAAAAGGAGAGGTGGTTGATCGACAATTCCGGACAAGAAGCGGAAGTGTTTCCAGTTTCGCGCGGAAGAGGTGGTCGCCGACCAGTTGTATACACGCAAACGGCCCGGCGTTCTGCCAGGCGCCTCGGTGAAGAAGCTTGCATTGCTCGCGCAGTTTTACCGCGCGGCTGAATGTGTAAACCGGATCAGAAGGTCCAGTTGGTCATATAGGTCGCGGTGTCGGTCGACAGATCATTGGTTCCTGTTTCCAGAGCGCCGTAGCCGGCCCCAAGAAGCGTGACAACAAGAGCCGACAGAACAACCCAGTCAACAGTGACCGCACCATCTTCGCTTGCGGCGAAGGTCCGGGGGAAGTCAATCAAGTACCGTTTCATAGGTAGTCTCCCTTGGCAGCGTGTATGCGAAGCGCATAACGGTCCGAACAGATCACATGGAGCAAAACAGAAGGTGCCAGGTGTAGGTTCGGAAAAAGGGCCGCACTCAAGCGAGCGCGGCCCCCTTTGTCTGGTCAGCTAAGCCGAAACTTAGTTCGGTGCTTGGCTGCCCATGTAAGTCGCGGTCGACGCGGTCAGGCCAGTGGCGCCCGACTCGATCGAGGAGTAAGCAGCAACGGCCAGGCCAACCACAGCAGCGGTCAGAACAACCCAGTCAACTGTTACGGCGCCGTCTTCGTCTGCACGGAAGTTTTTGATGAATTTGATCATTGTGTGTCCCTCCAAAGGATCAGTTGAATTAAACCTTAGCAGCAAGTTCGTTGGACCGTTTCTCTCTCATTGGCCCGTTGCCGCTTTGGATGAAGCTATATAGCCCTTGGAATTAGGCAGGAATTGGGCGCGATTTTAGCAATTCAGGTGTAAAATCAGGGCGACAGGTAGAAAAGAGTTAAGTGTCTGTTTTTGCTGCTAAAAATTAGTTAATAAAAGTTAATGTTAGGTGTTGTTAGGGGGTTTTTAGGGGTTGGGCGTGGTAAATGTGGCATATTTCTCGGGGATTTTGAGCGTCGATCTGGTTTGAAACGCATGAACCTGCGAGTATTCCGGTAATAATAACGAGGCAGGGCAGATCGCAAACATGCGACGCAATGGAAAAAAAGTGGCGGTGGCCGCGCTTTTGGCGCTGTCGATCGCGTCTCAGGGT
Source organism: Rhodobacteraceae bacterium D3-12 (assembly GCA_025916135.1). Taxonomy (NCBI): domain Bacteria; kingdom Pseudomonadati; phylum Pseudomonadota; class Alphaproteobacteria; order Rhodobacterales; family Roseobacteraceae; genus Phycobium; species Phycobium rhodophyticola. The sequence continues at coordinate 1,068,138 of CP104793.1, forward strand.
TGGGCAGATGCGCCCAAGCCGTTCGAGAATTTTACCTTTAAGAAGGTGGGCCCCCCAAAGAAGGGCACCAAGAAGAAGCGGATCACCATCCATGTGACGCCAGAAGATATGGCGCGTCAGAACCCCAAGCTTGGCCGTAAGGGCAAGCCGGAAGAAAAAACCGCCACCGGGGCGGCGCCCGCGAAACCGGGGGCCAAGGACCGGCCGGGGCATTACGCGTGGTTCTGGGACAAGATCTCGCCCGATATGGACAAGAGCGGGCCAGGGCGGCTTGAGCTGGCGCTGAACCGGATTGCCAACCCGCCGGGGGGTAAGGGTGGGGTGAAATCGCCACGGCTTCAGGGATTGCAGGAACTGGCGCGCGTGCGTGGTGCAGAGATTTTGCTTGCGACCGTGGGGACCGAAGTGTCGCCTGCTTTGGTTCTGGCGGTGATGTCGGTGGAAAGCGCCGGCAAGATTGACGCGGTATCAAGCGCCGGTGCGCAGGGGTTGATGCAGTTGATGCCCGCCACGGCGGCGCGGTTCGGGGTGACGGATATCACCAAGTCGGATCAGAACATCAAGGGCGGTGTCGCGTTCCTTGATTTTCTGATGAAGGAATTCAACCGTGATCCGATTCTGGTGTTGGCCGGGTATAATGCGGGCGAGGGCGCGGTAAAGACCCACAAGGGCGTGCCACCCTATGCCGAGACCCGCGATTATGTGCCCAAGGTGCTGGCCGCGTTCAACACGGCGCGGGGGCTGTGCCTGACCCGGCCACAGTTGGTCACGGATGGCTGTGTCTTTAATATAGATGTGAGCGGGGGCCAGTAATGACGGCAAGCGAACCGTTGGTTCTGCGCCTTGGTGGCGGGTTTTTGCGCAGCGATCCGGGGCTTGAGCGGGCGCTGGACGGGATTACGGGCGACGGTGTGTTGCGGGTCGATCTGTTGCCGGTGTCCGCCGAGGCGCTGGAGATGGTCGCGGCGGCACGCAGCGAGGGGCGGCAGGTTTTGCTGTCTGCGCAGGGTGAGCCGGAGCTGGCGGCGGCGCTGGCTGCGCATCACGGGTTGGACGGGGTCAGCGAAGCGCCGGGCGCGCGCGTGCCGCAGCCGTGGCGCAAGCGCGATCTGTTGCGCGCGTTAAGGCCGCATCAATGGGTCAAGAACGTGCTGCTTTTGTTGCCGCTGTTGGCGGCGCACCGGTTTGAATGGGCCGCCTTGGTGCAGGTTCTGCTGGGCATCGTGGCGTTTTCGGCGGCGGCGTCGTCGATCTATGTGGTGAATGACCTGCTCGATCTTGAGGCGGACCGGCTTCATGCCAAGAAATGCCGACGCCCGTTTGCGAGCGGTGCTGTTCCGCTAAAGGTTGGCATGGGGGCGTTTGTTGTTCTGGTGGCTGTGGCGCTGGGTGTGGGCGCGCGATTGGGCGGGTTGTTCGTGGCGATCACGCTGGGATATGTCGCTTTGTCGGTGATTTATTCGTTCCGGCTTAAACGCGCGCGTTGGGTCGATATTGGCACGCTGGCCTCGCTTTATACTGTGCGCGTGGTGGCCGGGGCGGCGGCTGTGGCGGTGGACACATCGTTTTACATGATCGTCTTTGTGTTCCCCGTGTTCCTGACGCTGGGTGCGGTAAAGCGGCTGACCGAGCTGACATTGGCCAAGAATGATGACCCGTTGCCGGGGCGCGGATATGGCCGCCCGGACCGCGGGGCATTGTTGAACCTGTCGGTGGTGGGGATGGCGGCGTCTTTGCTCGTCTTCTTCTTATATACGGTGTCACCGCAGGCGTCGGGCCTTTACCCGGACCGGATATTCCTGTGGCTGGCGATGCTGCCGCTGGCGGGGTGGTTGTTCCGCATGGTGCGCTTGGGCTTTTACGGCAAGCAGGATTACGACCCGATTGTTTTTGCCATGCGCGACAAGCGGGGCTTGGGCCTGATCCTGATCACCCTGTCGCTAATGATGTATGGCGCGGGGCTGTTGGGGCCGTGGCTGGGCATGTGAGCGGGCTGGGGATGTGAGGGGGCGCGAGGCCCCGCTCAGATCGAGAGCTTTTTGAAGATCGGTTCCGGGATCGAGCGGATGATCAGCATGATGTAGCGCCAGAAGAACGGCGTGTAGATCACGTTGCGCCGCTTTTTCACAGCGCGCAGGATGTCGGCGGCGACCTTTTCGGGGGGCGCGACGAGGAACATCCCTTCGATGCCCCATGTCATCGCGGTGTCGACAAAGCCGGGTTTGACCGTCACCACATGCCCGCCCGCGCGGGTGAGCCGGTTGCGCAGGCCAGAGAGGTAGGTATGAAACCCCGCCTTGGCCGCGCCATAGACATAGTTGCCCACGCGCCCACGGTCGCCCGCGACCGAACCGACGCCGACGATTGTGCCGCTGCCGCGTTCTTCGATCAGGGGGGCGAGCATTTGCAGGAAGCGCGCCGGGCCGGTGAAGCTGTCCATAATCGTGCCGTCTATCAGGGCGGGATCGGCGTCGATCGCTTCTTGCTCGGGCATAGAGCCGACAAAGACGGCGGCGTTGAGCGTGCCCTCTTGCTGGGCGAGGGTTTCGATCAGCGGCGTGAAGGTCGCGGGTTTGCGGGCGTCGAACTTTACGGCTTGGGCAAGGGGCGCACCGCGGGCGGTGCAATCGGCGGCGATGCGGGCGATGTCGTCCATGTCGCGCCCGGCGAGGAAGAGGCTGTGGCCCTGTTCGGCCAATGTCCGCGCCAGCGCGCGCGCCATCGAGGACGTGGCCCCGAGAATGATCCAGGTCTCTTTCATGATACGCTCCTTAGGCCCAAACGGCGGGTCAGATCGGTTTCCAGCTGGCGTTTGGGGTCGGCCTTGGCGGCCTCGGCGGCCCATTTGGCATGGCCGGGATACATTTGGCGCACGATCGCCCCATCGGCGAGCGAATCCTTGGCGAGATAGACCCGCCCGCCCGCTTGCCCGGCTTTGGTGCCAAGGAAGCGGATCATATCAAGAGCGCGGTCGCGGTTGGGGAAATCAACGGCCAGCGTATAGCCCTCCATCGGGAAGGACATCAGGCCGTCGCCCTGAGGCCCGAGCCGTTTGAGGACGGCAAGGGGAGAGGCAAGGCCGGAGCGGGCGATGACTTCGAGCAATTCGCGCAGCACGGCGACCTCGCCCGTGGGCAGGACGCATTGAAACTGGTGAAAGCCACGTTTGCCATAGAGGCGGTTCCAGTTGAGCACGCGATCGAGCGGGAAGAAAAAATCCTCGACCGTGCGGAACCGGGTGCGCCCACCTTCGGGGACGCGGCCATAGTAGCGGGCGTTGAACGCCTTGACGATGGGTTTGGACAGCGCAAAGTGCGGCGCGTTGAAGGGCACGGATTTCGGCTTGCCGGGGCGCGGGGCGGGGTCGAGGCTGTGCTCGCCTTCCTCGATGATGCCACGGCCAAGGGCGGCGCCTTTGGCGGCGGCGTCGATCCAGCCGACCGTATAGGTGGCGTCGGAGGCGTCCAGCAGGGCGAGGTGTTCATCAAGATCGCCGGCGCGGGATTCGCGGACTTTCATGGTTTCGCCGGAACAGGCGGCCATTTGCAGCCGTGCCGAGACGATCATCCCGGTTTGCCCCATGCCGCCGGTTGTGGCGCGGAACAGGGTGGGGTTCTTGTCAGGCGTGATGGTTTTGAATTTGCCCTGATGCACGAGGGTGATCGACAGCACATGCGCGCCAAAGGCCCCGTCGCGGTGGTGGTTTTTGCCGTGCACATCCATCGCGATACAGCCGCCGACGGTGGCAAAGCCGGTGCCGGGCATGACGGCGGGGATCCAGCCGCGGGGCACAAACAGGCGGGCGAGTTCACCGATGGGCACACCGGCTTCGGCCTCGACCACGCCGGTGGCGGGATCAAACGACAGCACCCGGTCAAGCCGGGTCATATCGACCGCGCGACCATCGGAGTTGAGGCAGGCATCACCATAGGAACGGCGCGCGCCAATGGCGGGGGTGGGGGGCAGGTCACGCAGGGCGGAGAGGCGTTCGGGGCGGGCGAGATCGCCTTCGGCCTCGATCACACGGCCCCAGCCGGTATAGCGGTCAGATTTCCAGCGCATCGGCGCGCTCCTTTTTGATTTGGTTTCGGCGTGGGGGAACACGCAGAGCCCTATGAGAATGGCGAACCACAGGGTGGTGACGCGGATGACGGCAGTGGCGGGGACGGCGATTTCGGGGCCGATCCCTTCCATATAGAGGAGGGCGACCATGGCCGCTTCGGCCCCGCCGATGCCGCCGGGCGCGCCGGTGAGGCCGCCTGCGAGGGTTGAGAAGACAAAGATCATCACCGCCGTCCAGAAACCGATATCGGCCCCGAACCAGCCCAGCAGCAGGTGGAAAGCGTAGCCTTCAGCGAGCCAGCCGATCAGGCCGAGCAGCGCGGCAAAGCCGAGCGTTTGCGGATGGGAGAAGGCGCGCAGGCTATTGGCGGCGCGTTTGATGCGGATCATCAGGCGCGGGAAGAGGCCCGTGGCGCGGTAGAACCGCGTGGCGAGGCCGGATAGAAGGGCGGGGCGGGTGACGATCACCGCGCCGATCAGCGCCAGCAGCGCGACGGGCAGGCCGAGTTTGATGCCGCCAGCGGCCAGCGACAATGCGATGCAGAGGATCAGCCCCATCGCCGCAAGGTCAGAGGCGCGGTCGATCAGCACAAGGGGCGCAGTGCGCTCAAAGCTCCAGCCGGTTTCGCGGGCGATCCAGCGCATGCGGATCAGCTCGCCCACACGGCCCGGCGTGACGGACATGGCAAACCCGCCAAGGAAGTGGCGCAGGTTCGCCCCAAGGCCCAGCGGCAGGCCGAGGCGCCGCGCAAAGATATGCCAGCGCAGCCCGCGCAGCACGTAGTTGGCGATGGAAAGCGCCAGCAGCACGGCGATCTGCACCGGGCCGAGTTTGGCCAGCTGTTCGGCTGTTTCCTCCCAACCGGTGGCGGCGGCGAGGCTGATCAGCCCGCCGATCACCAGCACGAAAAGCCCGCCCAGAAGGGCGAGGTCACGCATCCGGCGGGGCCGGGAAGATGTGGTGTTGGCGCTGCTCATGCTCATTGCTGCCCGGATAGAGACAGATTTGGGCAAGAATATGAATTTGATGCGGAATAGGAAACAATTTCTTGCCCGGCTGTGGCCGCGTGACGCCGGGTGTTGCGCATATGAAAAAAGGCGCCCGCTGGGGGCGCCTTGTTTGATCGTTTGGCCGTGCGTGGCGCGGTGATCAGATGATCGTGGCCTCGGTCGCGGCGCGCATGTCTGCTTCGCTGACATCGGGGGCGAGTTCGACGATCTTGAGCCCTTTGTCGGTGACTTCGAGCACGCCAAGGCCGGTGATGATCAGGTCAACAACGCCTTGCCCGGTGAGGGGCAGGGTGCATTCCTTGAGCACTTTGGAGTCACCATGTTTGTTCTGGTGATCCATGACCACGATCACGCGGCCAACACCGGCGACAAGGTCCATCGCGCCGCCCATGCCTTTGACCAGCTTGCCGGGAATCATCCAGTTGGCGAGATCGCCGTTTTCGGCAACTTCCATCGCGCCGAGGATGGCCATGGCGATTTTGCCGCCACGGATCATGCCAAAGCTGGTCGCGCTGTCGAAATAGGAGGTTTGCGGCAGCTCGGTGATGGTCTGTTTGCCGGCGTTGATGAGATCGGCGTCTTCGGTGCCTTCAACCGGGAACGGGCCCATGCCGAGCATGCCGTTTTCCGATTGCAGCGTCACTTCGACACCTTCGGGAATGTGGTTGGACACCAGCGTCGGGATACCGATGCCGAGGTTCACATACATTCCGTCTTCGAGTTCCTGTGCGGCGCGAGCGGCCATTTGATTGCGGTCCCAGGGCATGTCTCAGCCTCCTTTTTCGTCTAGATTCTGGCGATCCGGCGCAGGGAGGCGGCGTTCAATTCTGCCGCTTCAAGCTGGATCATGGCCGTGGCCAGTTGCGCAACGATCAGGGAATGATCGCTGGAGGCGTCGATGCCGAAAGCATCGAGCGCCATACGCTTGGCCCGGTGAATATAGTCTGCCGTGCGATCCTCGATCAGGTCGGCGCGGCGTTTGAGAGCGTCTTCGCGGTCCATCACAGCCCCCTTTAGGCCGCAGGCCGGGTGGTGCGCTGTTCAATCCGCTTTTCGTGATCGCCCTGAATCAGGCGGTGCACGTAGATGCCGGGCAGGTGGATGTTGTCGGGATCAAGTTCGCCGGGTTGGACGATTTCTTCGACTTCCATGATGCAGACCTTGCCACACATCGCGGCGGGCGGGTTGAAGTTGCGCGCGGACTTGCGGAAGATCGCGTTGCCGGTGGTGTCGGCTTTCCACGCTTTGACGATGGCGAGATCGGCAAAGATACCCTCTTCGAGGATATAGGTCTCGCCATTGAAATCCTTGTGCTCTTTGCCCTCGGCAATCACGGTGCCGACGCCGGTTTTGGTATAAAAGCCCGGAATGCCCGCGCCGCCGGCGCGCATGCGTTCGGCCAGCGTCCCTTGGGGGTTGAATTCAAGCTCAAGCTCGCCCGAGAGATACTGGCGCATGAATTCGGCGTTTTCACCGACATAGGAGGAGATCATTTTGCGCACCTGCTTGGTCTGGAGCAGGATGCCGATGCCGAAATCATCAACCCCGGCGTTGTTGGAGGCAAATGTCAGATCCTTGACGCCGCTTTGCTTGATCGCCTCAAGCAGCAGTTCGGGGATGCCGCAAAGGCCAAACCCACCGGCGGCGATGAGCATGTCGTCGCGCAGAATACCATCGAGAGCTTCGGCGGCGGATGAATACACTTTTTTCATGGAGAACTCCCTAAAGCGTTTCGCAAATGCAGGCGCAGCACCGGTCCGGCCCGGAGATCCCGGAGAACCCAGAGAAAGCGCCCTTGGTTGCGCCCGTATGTGACGCGGGGGAAAGGCGGAGTCAACATGGCGCGCACCGCTTAGGCGTTTCTACCTATGCGATTTGCGGGCTGCGCATTCTGATGGACCGTGATGCGTGCTTAGATAACCCGCACCTGAGTGCCGATGGGGGTGATCGCAAACAGCTCGGCGATTTTCTCGTTATAGAGGCCGATGCAGCCATCCGAGGAGCGCCGCCCGATCTTGCGGGTGTCATGGGTGCCGTGGATGATATAGGCGGGCCAGTCGAGATACATCGCATGGGTGCCAAGCGGGTTTTCGGGGCCGGGGCCGATGGGTTTCCAATCGGGGAAACGCTGCATTTGCGAGGCGGTGGGTGTCCAGCTTGGGCCGACCTTTTTGCGCACGATCTTGGTATAGCCGCGCTTTGTCAGCTCGTCGGTTTTCGGAACCGATGTGGGATAGACCCGGTAGTCGCCCGTTGCCGACCAGTAATGCAGCGCCCGCGAGACGGTGTCGCAGACAATCGCGGCTTTGCCGAGGTCGTCGAAATGCTCGCGCCAGTCCTGCATCACGAAAGAGGAGATGTTGTTACGCGCAAAATCGCTCTCTTGAGCGCGAAGACTTGCAGGGAGAAGCGTGGCAGAGCCAGCAGTAGCAAGAAAAGCGCGGCGGGAAAACGGTGGGGTCGACATGGGGTCTGCTCCGGGATGTTCTGAGAGAGCGCCAGAGGGGGGCTCTGGGGGTGCTCTGAAAGGGGTTATTTCCCGAAAGCTATATTCGGCGCGGCGCAAAAGGCCAATCACACTCGCGTGTAACGGCGATCTTGCGCCGCTGCTGTTAACTTTTGGTCGCGGTCTTGCGCGGTGCCGCTTTTTTCGCCGCAGTTTTCTTGGCCGGTTTCTTGGCCGGTTTTTTAGCCGATTTTTTGGCGGTGCCCTTTTTAGAGGCCTTTTCGGCGATCAGGGCCACGGCCATGTCCATTGTGACATCCGCAGGTTCGGTGTCTTTGGGCAGAGTCGCGTTGACCTTGTCCCATTTGACATAGGGGCCATAGCGCCCCTCCATCACGTTAACGGGACCGCCGCTTTCGGGATGTTCGCCCAGCTCTTTGAGCGGTTTGGCGGCGGCACGGCTTCCGCGTCGGCCCGGATTGGCGCGTTTCTCGGCCAGAAGCTCGACCGCGCGGTTCATGCCCAGTTCAAAGACGTCGTTGGGGTCTTTGAGGTTGGCATAGACCGGCTTGGCCTCGTCCGGGAGCTGATGCATCACATAGGGGCCGAAACGGCCGAAATTGGTGCTGATTGCGCCGCCTTCGGGGTGGTCACCGATCTGGCGCGGCAAGGAGAGCAGCGTGAGCGCCTTTTCAAGGTCCATCGCGTCCTTGTCCCAGCCTTTGGGCAGGAAGCGCGTGGCGGTTTCTTGTTCTCTGGCGTCGGCTCTCCGCGTTGGACGTAGGGGCCGAAGCGCCCGGCCTTGAGCCAGATTTCGTCGCCTGCATCCTCGCCCAGAAGGCGTTCATCGCCCTCGGCCCCTTCGCCCGCGATGGGGCGGGTATAGGTGCATTCGGGGTAGTTGCCGCAGCCCACGAAGCCGCCGGTGCGCGAGGATTTGAGGTGAAGCTGACCGTTGCCGCATTTCGGGCAGACGCGCGGGTCGCTGCCGTCTTCGCGCGGCGGATAGAGTTGATCGGAGAGCGCATCATCAAGCACGTCGAGCACTTGGGAAATTCGCAGCTCAGAGGTTTCGGCGATGGCAGCGTTGAAATCCTGCCAGAAGCGTTTGAGCACGTTCTTGTAGTCACGGTTGCCCGCGCTCACGTCATCAAGCTCTTCCTCGAGATTGGCGGTAAATTCATAGCCGACATATTTGCGGAAGAAGTTCAGCAAAAAGATCGTGACGATCCGGCCCTTGTCTTCGGGGAATAGGCGGTTCTTGTCCTTGCGAACGTATTCGCGGTCTTGAATCGTGGTGATCACGCTGGCGTAGGTCGAGGGGCGGCCAATGCCGAGCTCTTCCATGCGTTTGACCAGCGTTGCCTCGGTATAGCGGGGGGGCGGCTGGGTGAAATGCTGCTCTGGCGTGACGCCTTTCTTGTCGGCGGCGTCGCCTTCCATGATCTGGGGCAGGCGCTTGTCGTCGTCATCGACCACCTGATCGTCGCGGCCTTCTTCATAGACCGCAAGAAAGCCGTCGAACAACACGACCTGTCCGGTGGCGCGCAGGCCGATTTGGCCGTCTTTGCTGCCGACTTCGACGGTGGTCCGCTCGAGCCGGGCGCTTGCCATCTGACAAGCGAGCGTGCGTTTCCAGATCAGGTCATAGAGCTTGCGCTGATCGTCTTCGCGCAGGTTCAGGGACGCGGCATCGGCCTCCATGTTGGTGGGGCGGATACATTCGTGGGCTTCTTGCGCGTTCTTGGCCTTGTTCTTGTAAATACGCGGGCTGTCGGGCACGTATTCGGCGCCATAGCGACCGGCGATCGCATCGCGGGCGGCGCTGACGGCTTCGGGGGCCATGTCGATCCCGTCGGTCCGCATATAGGTGATGTGGCCGGCCTCATAGAGGCGCTGGGCGGTGCTCATGCATTGGCGCGCACCCATGCCGAATTTGCGGCTGGCCTCTTGTTGCAGGGTCGAGGTCATGAAGGGCGGCGACGGGTTGCGCGCCGCCGGTTTGGCTTCGACGCTGGTGACCGAGAGGTCACGGCTTTCGATGGCCTGCACGGCCATTTCGGCTTGGGTGGCGTTCTCGATGTCGTATTTATCGAGCTTCTTGCCAGCCAGAACGGTGAGGCGGGCCTCGTATTGCTGACCACGCGGCGTGCCGAGCTGGGCTTTTACGCTCCAGTATTCGCGGGCGTTGAAGGCTTCGATCTCCATCTCACGCTCGACAATCAGGCGCAGACAGACCGATTGCACGCGGCCCGCGCTGCGCGCGCCGGGCAGTTTGCGCCAGAGCACGGGCGAGAGGTTGAAGCCGACGAGATAGTCGAGCGCACGGCGGGCGAGATAGGCGTCAACCAGCGGTTGGTCGATCTCGCGCGGGTTTTTCATCGCTTCGGTCACGGCGGATTTGGTGATGGCGTTGAACACCACGCGGCTGACTTGGCTGTCTTTCTTGAGAGCACGGCGTTTGCGCAGGGCTTCTTCCAAGTGCCAGCTGATCGCCTCTCCCTCGCGGTCGGGGTCAGTGGCGAGGATCAGGTTCTGGTCATCTTTCAGCGCGTCGGCGATGGCTTTCATATGGGGGCGCGAGTCGGTGCCGACCTCCCATGTCATCTCGAAATCATTGTCGGTATCGACCGATCCATTCTTGGCCGGAAGATCGCGGACGTGGCCATAAGACGCCAGAACGGTATAATCCTTGCCGAGATACTTATTGATGGTCTTGGCCTTGGCGGGGGATTCGACAACGACAACTGGCATGAAATTCCTTTCGACTCGACCGCATTTTTCCGCGCCCATCTGGCGGCGGAACATGTGTCGCCGGAGGGGGGATTGTCAATGCGCTCTATATAAAGGTTGCATTATGATTGGGTGCAACCCCGCCGTTTAGGCGGATTTTTTGGCAGAATAGAAAGGATTTCAGGATGTGGCGATTTGTCTTTTTGATTTGCGTTTTTGCGGCGTCGTCCTTGCAGGCGGATTATGTCGAGCCGAAGCGTGGCAGCTATGATCGCAAGGGGATGCTTGATGCGCTGCGCCCGCGGGTGGAGTGGATGCTGGGCATGCCGGTGGAGTTTGTCGTCCATGATGCGCGGCTGGCCGAGGGGCAGGGGTTGTCGCGCCCGGTTGGGTTTGTTTCGGTTACGGCGCAGCGGCCGGGCGGGACGCCGATTGATATGCGCAAGACGCCGGGATTTGCCCGTGGGCAGATTGACCCGGAGTACATGGATGGCAGCACGTCGCAGGCGCTTTTGATGAAGGTCGGCAAGACCTGGGTCGCGGTGCATTGGGCGCTGGGGGCGACCGATGCCTGGTATACCGCCGCCGAATTTTGCGAGCATTATTTTGCCGTTTTGCCAGAGGCTTGCGGCGGATAAAACGCTGGCTGTCTGGGCAGGGCAAGCAGGCGGTTTGGGCGGTGGTTATTTCCTTTCCCTAAGGCTTAATAATCCGCCGGCCTGACGTGCGACGCGGCCTTGCAGTTCAAGGTCGAGCAAGACGGGGGCCACCGAATTGGCCGGGCTGCCGAGGTCGCGGATCAGTTGGTCTTCGGCAACGGGAGAGGGGCCGAGCCGGTTGAGGATCATCTGATGCAGCGCGGCGGTTTCCCTGAGACTGCGTTGTTCGGGTGGGGGCGGGGCGGGCGCCGCTTCGGTTGGTGAGGCGAGTGGCATTTCGGATTGCGCCATGGGCGCATCCGGGGCGATGGGGGAGAGGGCTTCCATCACATCGTCGCCATTGCGCACCAGCCGCGCGCCGTCGCGGATCAGCATGTTGCACCCGGAGGCGCGGGCATCAAACGGGTGGCCGGGCACGGCCAGCACCTCGCGCCCTTGGTCTAGCGCATTGCGGGCGGTGATAAGCGAGCCTGATTTGGCGGCGGCTTGGATCACCACAACGCCGGTGCTAAGCCCCGAGATCAGACGGTTGCGGCGAGGGAAATGCCGCGCGATTGGGGACAGCCCGATTGGTTGTTCGGACAGTAGCAACCCAGCGGTGCTGATCTCCTCCGCCAGTTGCGCGTTTTCGCGCGGATAGACCACGTCAACGCCGCCCGCCATCACCGCGATGGTGCCGGCCTCGGCGCTGGCTTTATGGGCGACTGTGTCGATGCCCCGCGCCAACCCTGAGACGATCACCACGCCACGTTCCGACAGATCGCGGGCCAGTGATTTGGCCATGCGCAGGCCAAGGGATGAGGCATTGCGCGCCCCAACGATGGCCACCATCGCGCGCGTCAGGGCATCGCCGTTGCCCTTGATCCAGAGCAGTGGCGGCGCATCCTCAAGATCATGAAGTGCAATGGGGTAGTCCGCCTCGCCCAAGGCGACCAGCCGGGCGCCGAGCCGGACCCCGGCGCGCAGCTCACCAATGGCGGTTTCTTCTGAACAGGCGGTGTAATCTCTGATCCCGGCCTCTGCCGCGACATGGGGCAATGCGCCAAGTGCTTCGCGCGCGCTGCCATGTTCGCCAAGCAGGCGAAAGAAGGTCGATATACCAACGCGTTTGGAGCGCAAGAGACGGAGCCACGACAGCTTCTCATCTTCCGTGGTGGGTGGGAGTTGGGGGTGAGTGGAAGAGTGAAACTCGTTCGCCATCATGACTCCGCCTTCTTGCAGAATCATATCTAGCGCACGGATGGTTAACGGGAGGTAAACCGCGCCGGGAAAACCTGCGCGTCCGGTTCAGTTTTGCCGCAGAACAGCGCCCGGGTTCATGATCCCGAGCGGGTCGAGCGCCGCTTTGATGCCGCGCATCGCGGCCAGCCCGGTGGCATCGCCATACCGCTCAAGCTCGCCCACTTTCAGCCGCCCGACACCGTGTTCGGCCGAGAAGGAGCCGCCCCGCGCCGCCACCGCCTCGTGGACGAGGTGTTGCACCGGATCGGCCATGCCGGGATAGTCATCGCGGCGTTTACCTTTGGCGGGAAAGACGTTGAAATGCAGGTTGCCATCACCAAGGTGCCCAAAGCAGTTCACCCGGAAATCACCCAATTCGGTCAAGGCTTTGCGAGTGGTTTCGATGAAGGGTGCAACCTCGCTGAGCGGCAGTGAGACGTCATGGCTCGAGATCGACCCGATCAGGCGGTTCGCCTCGGGGAGACGTTCGCGGATGTCCCAGAGCGCGTCGCGCTGGCTGCCCGATTGCGCGATGACGCCATCGCTGACCAAGCCGGCGTCGAGGGCTGTCTCAAACAGGCTTGCCAGAGCGGCTTCGGGGTCTTGGCCGCCGAACATCCCGAGCTCGATCAGCACCATCCAGTCGGGGGCCGGGTCAAACGGGCGACGCAGGTCGGGGATCACCTCCTCAAGGAAGCGAAAACCTTCGCCGTCGATCAGCTCAAACGCGCTGACCGCGTCGCCGACGCGCGTGCGCAACATGGTCAGCAGGCTGAGCGCGGCTTGCGGGTTTGCCACGCTCAGAAGGGCAGTGCCTGCGGTCTCTGGCAAGGGCGCCAGTTTGAGAGCGGCGCCGGTGATGACGCCCAATGTGCCTTCGGAGCCGATCAGCAGGTTGCGCAGATCATAGCCGGTGTTGTCCTTGCGCAGCCGCGTCAGCCCGTCATAGACCGAGCCATCCGGCAACACCGCCTCGACCCCCAGACAAAGGTCGCGGGCATTGCCATAGCGCAGCACGTTGACGCCGCCGGCATTGGTGGCCAGCATGCCACCGATCCGGGCCGAGCCTTTGGACGCAATCGACAGCGGGAACAGCCGGTCCTCCGCCTCGGTTTTGGTGTGAATGTCCTGCAAGATGGCGCCTGCGTCGACAATGGCGACGTTCTCTTCGGGATAGATCGCGCGCATCCGGGTCATGCGCTCCAGCGACAGGATCATCGGAGCGGGGCCGGTTTCCATGACCTGTCCGCTGACCAATCCGGTGCCGCCGCCGTAGGGCACCACGCCGACGTGGGCTTTGGCGGCGCATTTGATGGCTGTGGCCACTTCTGCAGTATTGGCCGGGGCGACGACCACGCCGGCCTGTCCGTGCCATTTGCCGCGCGGCTCTTCGAGGTAGCGCGGTTCGACCTCGCGTAGGGCCGCCTCAGGCAGGTTCTGGCGTAAAAGCTCGACGAAGGTTTGATCAGCAGGGGACAATATCATGCCCCGTTTGTAACAGGTTGCACCGCCCTGTCGAGCGTGCAGGTGCCGCTGTTTCGGACTTGGTGCAAATACTCGGAAAATCCTGAAATTTTGCCCAAATGCGCTGCCGCTTGTCAGGGGGCGTCATCACGCAGCAAGCGCGGGTAAAGCACATGGATCGTCGGCTTGTTCGGCAGGCTGCGCAGCGAAACGGTAAGGCTTGTCGCGCCGGTATCCACCACGGCAAAATCGTCCGCCATGCCGGTGACGAAGGCTTGCAATGTCCAGCCTTCGAACCAGTGCATCGGGATGACCACCGAGGATTTCAGCCGTTTGAGAATGGCGATCATGGTGGGCAGATCGACGGTCATGCCGCCATCGACCGCCGCCATCACCACGTCGAGCCGCCCAAGTGCGGCGAATTGTTCGGGCGTTGGTTCGTGATGCAGGTGCCCCAGATGCCCGATGCAAAGTCCGGCGACTTCGAAGATGAAGATCGAATTGCCGGAAGGTTCGACCCCACCCATGCCTGAGCGAATATTGGTCGGCACGTTGCGCACGGCCATGTCGCCGTGTTGCAGGCTGTGCCAGATGCCTTGGCCAAACGTCTCGCCCCAGCCCTTGAGCACATGGGGGATACGTGGATCAGGATCGGCGGTCCAATGGGTGCCGTGGGCGTGGTTCATGGTGACGATGTCGGGGACCAGATCGGTTTTGCCGATGAAGCCGGTGTAGTCGGTCACCGCCGCAATGCCGCCGGGTGACTGGATCAGGAAGGACGCATGGGCGAGGTAGCTGATGCGCACCGTGTGATCAGGCAGGGGATCGCGATAGCTGGCGCGGTGGAGGAAGGTGAGGCCGGGGGCCGCGTCGGCAATGGCAAGACAGTGCGACGCGGTGCGGGTCTGGGCATTGGCGGGGCTGATGCCAAACCCTGTGCTTATGCCGGTCAGCAGCAGGGTGAGGAGAAGGGCAAGACGTATCATGGCCCCAACTATAGCATAAAACGCCGTAGGGTGGGGTTTCACCCCACCCTTGCCCTCCAAACTTGCCCCGCCCACGCTTGGCTGGTCAATTTTCAGCCAACATCCGTGCGGCCGCGCCGATCGCTGCGCAGCGAGGCATAGAGCACATGGGTGCGCCAGCGCCCGTCGATCTGGAGATAGCTCTGCGCGACGCCTTCGTATTTGAAGCCGGTTTTCTCCAACAACCCGCGAGAGGCGGCGTTTTCGGGGAGGCAGGCGGCCTCGATCCGGCTGAGGTCCATGTGGCGGAAGGCGTGGTGCACCACGGCTTCGATGGCTTCGCGCATATAGCCCGCCCGCGCGAAGGGCTGTCCGACCCAGTAGCCCAGCGTGCCGGCCTGTGCCGGGCCGCGGCGGATGTTGTCGAGGGTGATCGCCCCGACCAGAGTGGCATCATCACGCCGCACAAGAAACAACGGCAGCGCCGTATCCGCCGAGATTGAACGCTGTGCCCAGTAGACGCGGTTGGTGAAGGCGCGGCGCGACAGGTGGTCATCGGCCCAGGCCGGTTCCCAAGGTTGGAGGAAATCGCAACTGTCGCGGCGCAGTCCGGTCCAGGCGTGGAAATCCGAATGCAGGGGTGCGCGCAGGGTCAGCCGGTCGGTTTCCAGCCGGATTTTCTTGCGGCCCCGTGACAGTATCACGCCGCGCGCCTTTCGTTGAGCGCCTCGAGGGTAGGCGCACTGGCGACCGGGCCATAGAGCGCGAGCGCCGCGCTTGCGCCGGTGACCATATGACCGGCGAAATCGCGCAGCTCGGACAGAGTCACCGCGTCGATCCGCGCGACGATCTCGTCAATCGAGGGGACGCGGTCCCAGAGCTGGATCATGCGGGCCAGACGTTCGGCCCGGTTCGAGGGGCTTTCCAGCCCCATCAGCAGCCCGGCTTTCATCTGCGCACGGGCGCGGTCAAGCTCGGCCATGCTCATGTCATCGGCGGCGCGGCGCATCTCGTCTATGGTAAGCTCGGCAAGATCGCCGACCTGTTCGCCCGAGGTGCCAGCATAGACAGTCATGAGGCCGGTGTCGGAATAGGCCCCGGCCTGTGCAAAGATCGTATAGCAGAGGCCGCGCTTTTCGCGCACCTCCTGAAACAGGCGCGAGGACATGCCGCCGCCAAGGGCGTTGGCATAGATTTGCGCGGTATAGATCGCCGGGTCGCGCACGTCGGGGGCTTCGAAGGCCAGAGCGAGGTGGGCTTGTTCCAGCGTTTTCTCGTGACGGATCTCTCCGCCGGAAAACCGTGCGGCGGTAAAGCTTGGGGCCGAAGAGGCGGCCATGTCGCCAAACAGTGCCTCGGCCTGTTTGACGATTGCGGCGTGATCAACGGCGCCAGCAGCGGCGAGGATCATCCGGTCGGCGCCATAGTGTTCCCCGATAAAGCCACGTAGGTCGCTTTGATCAAAACCGCGCACCCGGTCGGGCGGGCCGAGGATGGTGCGCCCGATGGGTTGATCGGGGTAGGCGCGTTCCTGCAGCCAGTCAAAGATCACATCGTCGGGCGTATCAAGCGCCTGTCCGATCTCTTGCAGGATCACGTGGCGTTCGACCTCGATCTCGCCCGGCTCTAACAGCGGGTCGCGCAGGATGTCACCGATCACGTCAATCGCAAGGCCCACATCCGCGCCCAGCACGCGGGCGTAATAGGCTGTCGCCTCGCGGCTGGTATAGGCGTTGACGTAGCCGCCAACGTCTTCGATGGCTTCGGCGATTTGCACGGCGCTGCGCCGTGTGGTGCCTTTGAACGCCATATGTTCAAGGAAATGGGCGATGCCATTTTGCTCGACACGCTCGTTGCGCCCACCTGCGGTGACCCAGATGCCGACCGAGGCCGATTGCAGGCCGGGCATATGTTCGGTGACGATGCGAAAGCCGTTGGGCAGGGTGGTGATGGTCTGGCTCAACGCTTTCTGCGCTCCTCGATCAGGGTTTCGATGGCGGTCAGGTCGTTTTCGACGCGGGTCACACGTTCGTCCCTGTCAAACAGGTCGGCCATATGCGGGGGCAGCGGCGGGTGAATGCCGGTGGCCGCTTTGACCGCATCGGGGAATTTCGCCGGATGGGCGGTGGCGAGCGTGATCATCGGCGTGGCCGGGTCGCGCTGTTCTTCGGCGACTTTGACGCCAACGGCGGAGTGCGGGCAGAGCAATTCGCCGGTTGTGTCCTTGAGGTGCGCGATGGTGGCGGAGGTTTCTTCCTCGGAGCAGCGGCCGGAGTCGTAGTTTTCGCGCAGGGCTTGCAAAGCGCCTTGGCTGACCGAGAAGCCGCCTTGTTTCAGCTCGTCCATCAGCTGAGCCACGGCGGATCCGTCACGGCCATAGGACTCGAACAGGGCGCGTTCGAAATTCGAGCTGACCTGAATGTCCATCGACGGGCTGATCGACGGGGTGACGCCATCGGGTTTGTAATCCGAGGTCGAGAGGCAGCGGTGCAGGATGTCGTTCTGGTTTGTGGCCACAACCAGCCGGTCGATCGGCAGGCCCATACGCTTGGCCAGATACCCGGCGAAGATGTCGCCGAAATTGCCGGTGGGCACTGTGAAGCTGACCTTGCGGTCGGGCGAGCCGAGCGAAACGGCAGAGGAGAAGTAATAGACCAGCTGCGCCAGAACGCGGGCGAAGTTGATCGAGTTCACCCCTGCCAGCCCGACGGCATCGCGGAACTCAAAATGGTTGAACATGTCTTTCACGCGCGCCTGACAATCGTCAAAATCGCCGGTGACGGCGAGGGCGTGGACATTGCTTTCCGAGGGGGTGGTCATCTGGCGGCGTTGCACGTCGCTGACCCGGCCATGGGGGTAGAGGATGAACACATCGACATTGTCGAGACCGCGGAACGCCTCGATCGCGGCAGAGCCGGTATCGCCGGAGGTCGCGCCGACGATGGTGACGCGTTTGCCGTTGCGTTCAAGCGCGGCTTGGAACAGCTGGCCGATGAGCTGCATCGCGAAGTCTTTGAACGCCAGCGTCGGCCCGTGGAACAGTTCGAGCAGGAAGTGGCCCGGTGCGAGTTGCACGAGCGGCGCATAGGCGGCGTGGTTGAACCCTTCATAAGCCTTGGCGATGATGGTGCGGAACTCATCATCGCTGAACGTGTCGCCAAGATAGGGGCGCATGATGCGAAAGGCGGTCTCTTGGTAGCTGAGGCCGCCGAGCGCTGCGATCTCATCACGGCTGAGCGTGGGGATGGTTTCGGGCAGGTAGAGCCCACCGTCACGCGCCAGCCCGGTGAGCATGGCGTCTTCAAAGCTGAGCACTGGTGCGGTGCCCCGTGTCGAGATGTATTTCATCCGCTTTTGCCTTTGTTCTGGCTGTCGTCATCAGAGCGGCGACGCCGCAGGAAGTAGGTGGTCATTACCACCCAGGTCAGCGCGAGGCCATACCAGGTGAGCACGTATTCCAAGTGGCGGTTGGGAATAGAGGATGTGTCCACCGGCAAGGGCGCGACGGAGGTGTCTTTGGGCGCGGTTTCGCGGGCGATGAGCAGAACGGGTTCGGTGCCGAGATGCTGGGCGAGGGCAGGCACATCGCGGGCATACCAGATATTGGCGGCGAGGTCTTTTTCGGGCGTGTAGCCATCCGTTTCATCGGGCCAGTGGAGGTTGCCGGTGATGGTCATTCGCGCGCCGGGGCGGGGGTGGATTTGCGGTTTGTCGGGATGAAGCCGCGATCAACGAGGATCTTGCGACCGTCCGTTTCAAACGCCTGAATGATGCGGAACCCGGCGCCGAAGTCGCGGGTGGAGACGAGGATATGCGTCTCAGGGCCGGTCAGTTGTCCGGTGGCGCTTACGGCGAGGAAGCGATCCGTTTCGGGGGCGGGCGTGGCCGGTACGGGCACGGGGGTCGCGCTGAGGCGGGCTTCGATCGCGGCGAGGTAGTCGGCCTTTTCCCCCATGCGCCGGAGTTGCCAATTGCCGAGCGAGACAAGCGCCACGAGGATCGCGGCGGCAAAGATCAAGAAGGGCAGGTTGCGGCGCATAGGGAGGCTCTTTGGTCAGAGTGCAGCGCGTTTGTAGGCGCGATTGCGGGGGAGGGAAGGGGGCGTTGGCTGATGTGATCGGCTTTGCCGCGTAGTCATAAGGTGGCTGCGCTTGCGGTGTAGAAGGCAGCCTTTGCACCAAAGCAAAACGCCCCGCCGGTTGGAGGAGCGTTTGCTTGCGGTTCGCATATCGGGCTGCTTAGCCGCCCCAGATGTAGATCGCGGCAAAGAGGAAGAGCCAGACCACATCAACGAAGTGCCAGTACCACGCCGCCGCCTCAAAGCCGACATGGCTTTGCTGGGTGAAGTGACCGGCCTGAAGCCGGAGCAGGCAGACCAGCAGGAAGATCGTGCCGATCAGAACGTGGAAGCCATGGAAGCCGGTCGCCATGAAGAAGGTCGCGCCATAGATGTTGCCGGCAAAGCCGAACTGCGCGTGGCTGTATTCATAGGCCTGCAGAATGGTGAAGAACACGCCCAGAACGACGGCGAGGATCAGACCCCATTTCATGTCGTTGCGGTTGTTTTCATGGGCCAGCGCGTGGTGCGCCCATGTTGCGGCCATGCCCGAGCACAGCAGGATCAGCGTGTTGATCAGCGGCAGGTGCCACGGGTCAAAGGTTTCGATCCCTGCGGGGGCCAGACGCTATCGACGATCGGGCTTTCCGGGCCCATCGGATACAATGCGTGTTTGAAGAAGGTCCAGAACCAAGCCGAGAAGAACATCACTTCGGAGATGATGAACAGCACAACGCCGTAGCGCAGGCCGATCTTGACCACTTCGGTGTGGTCGCCGGTGTTGGATTCGTGGACCACTTCGGCCCACCAGCCATACATGACGTAGAACACGAAGAGGAAGCCGAGGATCATGACCCATGGCGTTACGTCGTGGAAATAGAGCACCGACCCGAAGAGCAGGATGAACCCGGCCAGAGCGCCCAGCAGGGGCCAGGCCGACGGGGGCAGAATGTGATAGTCGTGATTTTTTTCGTGCGCCATTATTATCCCTCGTTGGAGGCTTGGTTGTTGTCGATTGGTTCGCGATCCTTGCGCTGCGCGGTTTTGTCATCGGCAGGCAGGTCGATTTCGTAGAAAGTATAGCTCAGCGTGATCGTATGCACGAATTTTGCGTCGCGGTCATCGACCATTTCGGGGTCGACATAGAAGGTCACGGGCATTTCGACCCGTTCGCCGGGCTGCAGAACCTGTTCGGTAAAGCAGAAACATTCGATCTTGTTGAAGAAATAGCCCGCCTCGTAGGGGGTCACGTTATAGCTGGCCTGACCGGCGATGGGGCGGTCGGTGGGGTTGTGCGCCTCGTAAAAGGCGAGGCCGGTTTCGCCGATGCGCAGCTCCATTTCCTTCTGCATGGGTTTGAATTCCCAGCCGAAGCCTTTGGCCTGTGAGGCGTCAAAGCGCACCTTGACCGTGCGTTCGAGGATCTTGTCGCTGGCGGAATCGGCGGTTTGCGGCACGCCGCCAAAGCCGGTGACGCGGCAGAACCAGTCGTAGAAGGGCACTGAGGCCCACGCCAGCGCGCCCATGACAAGAACGACACCGACCGTCATCGCGAGGGTCTTTTTCTTGGGGTCCATCTTGGTAGAGTCAGTGTTTTTAGGGTCTGTCGCCATCAGCTGTCTCCCTGTTGCGGTGCGCCCGCTTCGGGTTGGACGTTAAAATCGCCGCGCTTGGTTTTGACCAGCGTCAGGCCAAAGATCAGCGCAACAAAGCCGATCAGCACCAGCGCGAGGCCGACATTGCGGCCAAGGCGGCGTTTGTGAAGCTCGTGTTCGACTTTGATTGTCATGTGCTTACCAGCCTCCCATGCCATAGGTTTTGAGCATGGCCTCGGCCAGAATGGCGAGGAAATGACCGAACAGATAGAGAAGCGACAGGCCGAAGACCTTTTTTTCGGTGCGGTAGTCGTCGGCTTGGGCCTGAACCTCGTCGCGTTTCCAGATCGTCCAAGCGCCGTGCAGGAACAGGGTGTTGAGCACCAGCGCCGTGGCAAGATAGAGCGGCCCGCCGATCGAGGTGGCGGCAATGCCGAGCGCGATCGGGGTCAGCAGGATGGTGTAGACAAGGATATGCGTGCGGGTCGCGCGACGGCCATGGGTCACGGTCAGCATCGGCACGTTGGCTTTTTGATAGTCGGCCTTCATGAACAGCGCCAGCGCCCAGAAATGCGGCGGGGTCCACATGAAGATCAGGGTAAACATCAGCAGCGACTCGGGCGAGATGCCACCGGTGGCCACGGCCCAGCCGATCATTGGCGGGAAGGCCCCTGCGGCCCCACCGATCACGATGTTCTGAGGGGTCGAGCGTTTCAGCCACATCGAGTAGACGACCACGTAAAAGAAGATGGTAAAGGCAAGGATCGCCGCCGCCACCCAGTTGGTGGCAAGCCACAGCATCACCACCGAGAACACCGACAGGAACGTGCCAAAGCCAAGCGCTTCGCCTTCGGTGACGCGGCCCGACGGGATGGGGCGGCTTTGGGTGCGTTTCATCACGCGGTCGATGTCGGCATCCCACCACATGTTGAGCGCACCAGACGCCCCTCCGCCAAGCGCGATGAACAGGATCGCGGTGAAACCGATCAACGGGTGGACGCCTTGGGGGGCAGCAACAAGGCCAACGAAAGCCGTAAACACAACCAACGACATGACGCGCGGCTTCAGCAAGGCAAAGAAATCACGGAAACCTGCGTCGCCGGTGTTTGCCTGTGTTTGAATGCTGCTGTCGGTCATGCTGGTGTCGCTCATGGCTCGGGCTTTCCTGGCAGGTCCGGCCCCGCGTGGTGCAGGGCCGGGTCTTGGGCTTGGGTCAGTTTACGGCCGATACGTCAACGTATTCTTCGGTCGAGACAACTTGTGCGAGCCATTTGTCATAGGCGTCTTGGCTGACCACTTTGACCGTGATCGGCATATAGGCGTGGTCCTTGCCGCAAAGCTCGGAGCACTGACCAAAGTAGATGCCTTCCTTTTCGGCCTTGAACCAAAGCTGGGCCAAACGGCCGGGCACGGCGTCTTGCTTCACGCCAAAGGCGGGGATGGTCCAGGAGTGGATCACATCGTCGGCGGTGACGGTCATCACGACGACCTTGTTCACCGGCACAACAACCGAGGTGGTGGTGGCGAGCAGGAACTCGTCCTTGTTGAAACCGGCATCCACCAGCTTGGCGCGCATGGTGTCATCCAGCACGTAGGGTGTGACCTCGGCGTCCTTGGGGCGAACATCGGTGTCGAGGCTGGCCGGGTTGCCGATCATGTAGCTGTCGAAGCCGAAATCGTTTTCGGTATCGGTATACTCATAGCTCCAGTACCACTGGTGGCCGATGACCTTGATGTTGACTTCGCCCTCTGGGATTTCCTGTTGTTTGAACAGAACCGGAAGCGAGAACGCCCCGATAAACACCAGAATCACAATCGGCGCGAGGGTCCAGATGACCTCGACCGGAGTGTTGTGGGTGAAGGTCGCGGGGGTCGGGTTGGCGCGACGGTTGTAGCGCACGATGATGAACGCGATGAGAGCGAACACGAACACGCAGATGGCTGCGATGATGATGTTCAGCATGTGGTCGAGAAAGTGGATGTCGCGGGCCAGTTCGGTCGCTGCGGGCTGGAAGCCGAGCTTACCGTCTACTGGTTTGCCGATGGTTTCCAAGGCCGTTTGAGCCATGGCAGGCGCAGCAGCAACGGTGGCCAAGAAGGTCAGAAGGTGGGAGAAAAGTCGCATATGTCACCCTGATCGGTTTGAGTGGTCTTCGTTTCATTTGTCCGGGCGGCCCGCGTTTGGCGAATTACCCGTTGTTTTGCCGCGCTTGTGTAACCATATTCCGTGCAACGAAACAAGAATTCCACTTGCGGCAAACGGACGCTTTTTTTGACATAGATCAAATCGCCGGGGCATGGAAGAGAGGATGGAACCCGAATGACAGAGTTATCTTTCCGCCCGTTCGAGCAGGCGTTGGACCTTGAGAAATCCCTGAAGCTGTTGCGGCAGGCCACGGATGGCGCCGATGACGGCGAGATTTTTCTGGAACGTCGCCGGGGGGAATCGCTGGTTTTTGACGATGGTCGGGTGAAAGCGGCCAGCTATGACGCGAGCGAGGGATTCGGCCTGCGGGCGGTCAATGGCGACGTCGCGGGCTATGCTCATTCGACCGAAATTTCCGAGGCGGCACTGAGCCGGGCTGTGGACACCTGCCGCCTTGCCGTGGGGGCCGGCGGAGGCAGTATGGCCGATGGGCCGGCGGCCACGAACCGGCGGCTGTATGGTGATCTGGACCCGATTAGCGACGCGGAATTCCCTGTAAAGATTGAGGTTTTGCGCGAGATCGACGCCTTTGTGCGGGGCCTTGATCCGCGGGTGGTGCAGGTGTCGGCGGTGATCGCGGCCTCGTGCCAAGAGATTGAAATCCTGCGCCCTGATGGGGTTCATCTGCGCGATGTGCGGCCAATGACGCGGGTGAATGTGTCGGTGATTGTCGAACAGGACGGGCGGCGCGAAAGCGGCTCTGCCGGGGGCGGCGGGCGGCTTGGGCTTGCCGGATTGCTTGACCCGGAAGACTGGCAGGCCAAGGCGCGCGAAGCGTTGCGGGTGGCCTTGGTGAACCTTGATGCGGTGCCCGCTCCGGCGGGGGCGATGGACGTGGTTTTGGGGCCGGGATGGCCCGGCATCCTGCTGCATGAGGCGATTGGTCACGGGCTGGAAGGTGATTTCAATCGCAAGGGAAGCTCGGCTTTTGCCGGGCTGATGGGCGAGCGGATCGCCGCGCCGGGGGTGACTGTGCTGGATGACGGAACGATTCCCGACCGGCGCGGATCGCTGTCGTTTGATGACGAGGGCACGCCGAGTTCCAAGACGACCTTGATCGAGGATGGGATCCTCGTTGGCTTCATGCAGGACCGGCAGAACGCGCGGTTGATGGGGGTTGAGCCCACCGGCAACGGGCGGCGCGAGAGTTTTGCCCATGCGCCGATGCCGCGGATGACCAACACCTATATGCTGGGCGGTGAGGCCGAGCCGGGTGATCTTGTTTCGTCAATGAAGGATGGGATTTGGGCCGTGGGATTCGGCGGCGGGCAGGTTGATATCACCAATGGCAAGTTCGTGTTCTCCTGCACCGAGGCTTACCGTGTGGAAAACGGCAAGGTGGGTGCGCCGGTGAAAGGCGCGACGTTGATCGGAGATGGGGCGACCGCGCTGAACAATATTCGCGGGCTTGGCAATGACATGGCGCTTGATCCGGGCATGGGAAATTGCGGTAAGGCGGGACAATGGGTGCCGGTGGGGGTTGGCCAGCCGACCACCTTGATTGGCGGGCTGACTGTTGGCGGCTCGGTCTCGTAAGGATTGCCGTGAGGATAGGCGTGGGGATGTGCGTGTAAGGGGGTGATTGCACGTATAAGCCCCCGCTTTAGCTCCCTGATTTGTTGGTCATGCGAAGTGCTGTCAGCGCGAGATACAGCCCATCGGTCAACCCGCCGGGCGGGTAGGGGCCATAGTGGTTGGCGCCGACTGTAAAGCTGACCCCGATCCGGTTGCCCGGCACATCGCGGAACTTGAACATGAAATAGTCGGTCTGCGCATCAAGTGTTGCGCTGAGCATCTGGCGAAGGCGGTCCCGCGTCATTGCGCCGTCAAAGCCCTGTCCCCAATCAACATCGACACGGATCGCGGCGAGACCGTCGAAGTCATCACCCATTGCGGCGGCGGCGAGCGATTCTTTGGTGATGTGAAGCGGCTGCAGGTATGGATCGTTGGAATAAGTGCTCACCACCTTGAGGGACACGGCGGGCGCGGCGAGAAAGAGAATGACAAGCGCCGGGCGGATGAAGGCGTATTTGTCATTCATTGCAGCCACATCGCGCCAGTTTCGGATGGCACATGAATGGCACAGAGAGGCTTATAAAGGATTAACGCGGCGTGGCACCGGCGGTTGAGCGCCGCGCGCCTTGTATTAGAGCCCTTCGAAGTCGCACAGGGCGAGCACGTCCATTCCCATCGCTTCGAGCCGCTTGCGACCGCCCAATTCGGGCAGGTCGACGATAAAGGACGTGCCGACGATTTCACCGCCCAGACGTTCGATCAGCTTGATCCCGGCCTCGGCGGTGCCGCCGGTGGCCAGAAGGTCATCGACCAGCAGAATTTTCTCGCCCGGTTTGATGGCGTCGTCGTGAATTTCGACCACGGCTTCGCCGTATTCGAGGGTGTATTCTTCGGAAATCACCGGGCCGGGAAGCTTGCCCTTCTTGCGGATCGGGACGAAGCCGGTGGAGAGTTGGTGGGCAATCGCGCCGCCAAGGATGAAGCCGCGAGCCTCAAGCCCGACGACCTTGTCGATCTCGACACCGGCATAGGGGTGCAGCATCTGGTCAATCGCCATGCGAAAGCCGCGCGGGTCAGCAAACAGCGTGGTGACATCGCGGAACATGATGCCTTCGTGCGGGAAATCGACGATGGTGCGGATGTAGTCTTTGACGGTTTTCATATGTCTTCTCAGTTGGTTGCGCGGCGTAGCGTTGCGGTCATGACGCCCATCCCGATCAACGCGACACCGCCCGAGCGGGTCAGCCATGTAATGACATTTGGGCGTTTGATCGTGGCGCGGAGCCGGTCGGCCAGTAGCGCATAAGCCAGCGCGTTGAGCGCGGCAAGGGTGACGAAGGTGGCAATGAGGATGGTGAACTGCGGCAGGATCGGCGCGCCGGGGCGGATGAACTGGGGCACGAAGGCGACGAAGAAGGCGATGGATTTCGGGTTGAGCGCGGTGACGGCGCTGGCGTGCCAGAAGACCGAGCGCGCGCGAATTACATCAGGTGCATCAGGCGGCACGAGCCCTTGGGAGGGGCCGGCGCGCAGCAGTTTCAACCCCATCCAGACCAGATAGGCCGCGCCGATCCATTCCGTGGCCGTAAAGAGCGCGGCCGACGTGAGCACAAGAGCGCCAAGTCCGGCGAGAGAGGCGCTCATCGCGATCAGATCGCCAAGTGCGACGCCGGAAGCCGAGGCCACGGCCACGCGCCGCCCCTGAGAGAGCGCATAGCTGAGCACCAGCAGCACGGTCGGGCCGGGAATGAGCAGAAGGGCGGTCGAGGCGGCCACGAAGGTGAGCCAGAGGTCGAGAGGCATGGTAACTCTCCAATGGTTTCTCAGGAGTTAAGAACCCGTCCGGCGACGGCGTCAAGCTTGGTAACAAGCGCCGCGTCGCGCGCTTCGGGCGCGGTCAGAATGGCGAATTCGAGGGCGCGGTCGCAGCCATGCGGGCAGGGCGCACGATCAGCCCCGAGAAGGGCGGGGAGGCGGCGCACCATGTCGCGGCCCTTGTCGGCGTTGCCCATCAAAGTGGCAATGATTTCAGTCACATCGACTTCGCCATGCTCAGGGTGCCAGCTGTCGTAGTCGGTGACCATGGCGATAGAGGCATAGCAGAGCTCGGCTTCGCGGGCGAGTTTGGCTTCGGGCATGTTGGTCATGCCGATCACATCCGCGCCCCAATGTTCGCGATACATTTTGGATTCGGCCAGTGTGGAAAATTGCGGGCCTTCCATGGCGAGGTAGGTGCCGCCATTGTGCATGGTGATCCCGGCGTCGCGTCCGGCCTCTAGACAGGCGGCGGAGAGGCGCGGGCAGGTCGGGTGGGCGACGCTGACATGGGCGACGCAACCGGGGCCAAAGAAGCTTTTTTCGCGCGCGAAGGTTCGATCAATGAATTGATCTACAACAACAAAATCGCCCGGTGCCATGGCCTCGCGAAAGGAACCGCAGGCCGAAACCGAGATCACGTCAGTGACGCCAATGCGTTTGAGCGCGTCGATATTGGCGCGGTAGGGCACCGAGGTTGGCGTGTGCACATGGCCGCGCCCGTGACGCGGCAGGAAGGCCATTTTGACGCCGCCCAGAACCCCGGTCAGAACCTGATCCGACGGGGCGCCCCAAGGGGTTTCAACGGTGCTCCATTCAGCGCCTTCCAACCCGTCGATGTCATAAATGCCGGAGCCGCCGATCACGGCGATCATCGTTTCTGTCATGCTGCCCTCTTCTGCGCAAACCTAGGCGCATTAGTGCGGCGGGTGGGGGCAAAAGGCAAGGTGGCGTGCGGCGTGTTAACCGGGATGTGAGGGGCGCTGAAGGGGGGTGACTCTCGGCTGACATCCGGCTGACTCCCGGCTGCCGGGGGAGATGGCGTGGCGGGGGCGGCGAATCGTTAACTTTTGGCTGTAGATTTGCGACTTTTCGCGGATTTATTTTTCGGGTGGCTGAGCGCGGCATCCATCATGCGCCGGAAAGAGGGGCA
This sequence comes from Rhodobacteraceae bacterium D3-12, assembly GCA_025916135.1. Taxonomy (NCBI): domain Bacteria; kingdom Pseudomonadati; phylum Pseudomonadota; class Alphaproteobacteria; order Rhodobacterales; family Roseobacteraceae; genus Phycobium; species Phycobium rhodophyticola. The sequence goes on from CP104793.1 coordinate 1,095,040, forward strand.
TTCGGAATGGCTGGGCGCGGAGCAATTGGCGACATGTTCGAGAATGTCGCTGAGCAGGGACAGCTGTTTGACCTGCGCGCGCAGCTTGTCCGACTGGGCCAGCAGGAGGTCACGGTCAAGGTCGAAGCGATCGTCACCCACAAAGGCGACGGCGATGTCATCGAGCGAGAAACCGGCGCTTTGCCCCATTGTGATGAGGGCGAGGCGGTCGAGGACGTTGGAGTCATATTGCCGCCGCAGACCTTTGCGGGCCAGCGACTCGATCAGCCCGCGCTCTTCATAATAGCGCAAGGTCGAGGCGGCGAAGCCGGAGCGGGCGCTGACTTGGGAAATATCGAGAAGTTTCATCTTGACCTCAAGTTGGCTTGAAGTGGCAGTTTGCGACGGTGAACAGGGCAACGCAAGCTAGGAGAGGCGCATGATCGGAATTTGGCAGAGCATTTGGCAGAGCAACGGGGAAGCAATTGTGCAAGCGGTGGGCGTGGGCATTGGGGCGACCGTGATCCTTGATGTTTTTGGCATGGTTCGGGCGCGGATGATGAAAGAACCGGCGCTTGATTGGGCCATGTTCGGGCGATGGTTGGGGCATGTTGTGCGCGGGCGTTTCGTGCATGAGGCCATTACCGCGTCGGCCCCGGTGCCGTTTGAGCGGCCATTGGGCTGGGCGTTTCATTACCTTGTCGGGATCGGCCTTGCGATTGGGTTTTTGGGGATCGTCGGGGCGGGGTGGTTCGCCGCGCCGGTGCTTTGGCCTGCGTTTACCTATGGGCTTGCCACGGTGATCTTGCCTTGGGTCACGACGCAACCGGGTCTTGGCATGGGGATTGCGGCGTCACGGCTTCCCAATCCGTGGGGGGCGCGGTGGCGCAGCGTAATGACCCACGCGGTCTTCGGGCTTGGCCTCTATCATGGGGCGCTGGTTTGGCGGGCAATACCGCTATAGAGCGGCCATAGAGCGGCCGGTTTCCTGTGCTGCAAGGCGGCTTGGAGCGAAACGCTCTGGTCAAACGCGGCGAGGAGCGCTAGACGCGCCCTTGAAATGCTGCACGCGCCAAGCGCGCGCCGAGCCATATAGCACAGCCACAGGACGCCCCATGAGAACCAGCTTTTTCGCACAGATCGCCAACCGTCTGGACTTTCCCGACTTGCGCCGAATGCCGAAGGAGCCGATGAATGCCACGCGCATCAGGATCGAGGTTTTGGCCGGTTTGACCGTTGCGTTGGCATTGGTGCCCGAGGCGGTGGCCTTTGCGTTTGTCGCGGATGTGCATCCGCTGGTCGGGCTTTATGCAGCGTTTATTGTCGGGCTGATCACGGCGATTTTCGGTGGCCGTCCGGGGATGATTTCGGGCGCGACGGGGGCCTTGGCCGTGGTGATGGTGGCGCTGGTGGCGTCGCATGGGGTTGAGTATCTGTTTGCCACGGTCGTTTTGATGGGCGTGCTACAGATCATTGCCGGGGTCATGCAGTGGGGCAAGTTTATCCGGCTGGTGCCGCATCCGGTGATGCTGGGCTTTGTCAACGGGCTGGCGATTGTGATTTTTCTGGCGCAGATGGGCCAGTTCAAGGTGCCGGGGACCATGGTGAACGACGGTCACGGGATGAGCGGGGGCGTATGGCTTTCGGGCACGCCCTTGGTGCTGATGCTGGGTCTTGTGGCGCTGACCATGCTGGTGATCTGGGTGATGCCGCGGATCACGCGGGCGGTGCCTGCGCCGCTGGCGGGGATTGCGATTGTGGCGCTGGTGGTGATCGTATCGGGGCTGGACGTGCCGCGGGTCAAGGATTTGGCCGAGATTAAGGGCGGTTTCCCGAGCTTTCATAACCCGTTTGGCGAGGGCATGGGGATTTACGGCAGCGCGCTTGCGCCGCTGACGCTTGAGACGTTTTACATCATCCTGCCCTATGCTGTGATCCTTGCGGCGATCGGGCTGATTGAGAGCTTGCTGACGCTGAACCTTGTCGGGGAAATCACCGGTGAGCGCGGCGGGGCGAGCAAGGAGTGCATCGCGCAGGGCGGGGCCAATGTGGTGACCGGATTTTTCGGTGGCATGGGCGGTTGCGCAATGATCGGGCAGTCGATGATCAACGTCAAATCCGGCGGGCGCACGCGGCTGTCGGGGATCGCGGCGGCGTTGTTTTTGCTGGCGTTTATCCTGATCGCGAGCCCGTTGATCGAGCAGATCCCGCTGGCGGCCTTGGTCGGGGTGATGTTCATGGTGGTGATCGGCACATTCGCGTGGCATTCGATCAAGACGCTGGCGCGGGTGCCGTTGAACGATGCGTTTGTGACGCTGTTGGTGACGGTGGTGACCGTGGCCTATGACCTTGCGATTGCCGTGGTGGTCGGGGTGATCGTTTCGGCGCTGTCTTATGCGTGGAACAACGCGCGGCGGATCCATGCCGTGACCCATGAGACCCCCGAAGGCGCGCGGGTTTACCAGATCCAAGGGCCGCTGTTTTTCGGGTCGGCCGAAGGGTTTGGCGAATTGTTCAACGTCAAAGATGACCCGGCGATGGTGATCGTTGATTTTCAGGACAGCCGCGTTGTTGATCAATCGGCGTTGCAGGCGATCGAGGCGATTGCGGGGAAATATGAGGCCGCCGGGAAGCGGCTTCAGCTGCGCCATCTCAGCCGCGATTGTCACCGGCTGCTGTCACGCGCCGGGCATCTGGTGGTGGATAGCGATGACGACCCCGATTACGAATTGGCGGTCAATTATTCGGTGCGCACAGGCATTTTGGGCGGGCATTGAGCCAGGTTTGAGGCGCTTTGTCCGGGTTTTGAGGGCTGGGGTTTTGAGGGCTGTTTTGTTGAGGGCCGGGCGTCCAAAACCCGGTATTTAAACCGTTACAATTGGATTTGTTCAGGTTTTGTAAGGGTTTTGCCGCCATCCTGCGCCCAAGGGCAATGCAGGCGGGCCGGAAACCATGCACGGGCTGATCAACCGAACGATCCAGAGCTTTGTGAGCGATACCTATGGTGACGCCGTATGGGCGCGCATCGGGCTTGCGGCGGATTTGGGCTTTGCCGACTTTGAGGCGATGCTGATCTATGAGGATGCTCTGACGTTTCGGGCGCTGGACGCCGTGAGTTGCGATCTTGGCAAGCCGCGTGATGAGGTGCTTGAGGATATTGGCACCTATCTTGTGAGCCACCCCAATGTAGAGGCGGTGCGGCGGTTGTTGCGCTTTGGCGGCGATGATTTCGTCGAATTCCTGCATTCGCTTGATGATCTTCCTGATTGGGCGCGGCTTGCTGTTTCCGATCTGGACCTGCCACAGCTGGATTTGCGCGAACATGCGCCGGATCGGTTTACCCTGACGGTAAACGCGCGCAGGGCGGGGTATGGGCATGTGTTGATCGGGGTGTTGCGGACGTTGGCGGATGATTACGGCGCGCTTGTTCTGCTGGATCATAATGGCGGGGATGGCGGGCGCGAGGTGATCACGATCACCCTTGTTGAGGCGGGGTTTGCCGAAGGGCGCGATTTTGAGCTGGGCGCGGGGAGCGCGGTGGTTGCGGAGCGAAGATCGGCGATGTCCGGCAAGAGTGCTGCGGCGCGGGGCCGGGCCGCATGAGCCGGGAGATGTCGAATACCGAACCCAAGGGTGGCCGTGTTGCGGAAGTGGAGCCGGAGGGTGGTCATGATGCGGGCGGGGGTGTGCTCCCCGCGGCGCAGATGAGCAGATGTCTTGATGTGATCTGTCCGATGCATGTGATTGTCGAGCCGACGGGGCATATTCGCCATGCGGGGCCGACCTTGCAGAAAATGCGCCCGATGGACCCGTTGGTGGGGCGGCAGTTTTTTGAGCTGTTCGAGCTGCGCCGACCGCGCGACGCGCGCAGCATGGCGGATCTTTTGGCGTCGAGCGGTGTGAAGCTGCGGTTGAAATTTCGCGATTCACCGGCGACCTCATTCAAGGGGGTTTTGGTGCCGTTGCCGGGCGAGGATGGGATGTTGATCAACCTGTCCTTTGGCATTTCGCTGTTGGAGGGTGTGAAGGAATACGCGTTGTCAGGTGCGGATTTTGCGGCGACCGATCTGGCGATCGAAATGCTCTATCTTGTGGAGGCGAAATCGGCGGCGATGGCGGCGTCACGGCAATTGAACGAACAACTGCAAAGCGCCAAGATCGCGGCAGAGGAGCAGGCCTATACCGATACGTTGACAGGGTTGAAGAACCGCCGGGCGATGGACCACATTCTGGGCCAGTTGATCGCGGCGCATCGTCCCTTTGCCTTGATGCATATCGACCTTGATTATTTCAAGGAGGTGAATGACACATTGGGCCATGCTGCGGGTGATTTCGTGTTGCAGAAGGTGGCGAAACTTATGGTCAGCGCAACCCGTCGCGAAGACAGTGTGGCGCGTGTTGGCGGCGACGAATTCGTTCTGATTTTTGACGGGCTGGTGAGGCCTGAACGGCTGGAAGCGGTGGCGTTGCGGATCATCGCAGAGCTGGAAATGCCGATTTCTTTTGGGGATCAGCTCTGTCAGGTTTCGGCCAGCGGCGGGTCTGTTTTGTCGGAAGATTATACGCGGCCGGACGCGGCGCAGATGCTGGCGGATGCGGATCTTGCGCTTTATGCCTCCAAACACAGGGGGCGGGGGTGCCACACGTTTTTCAAGCCGGACATGCGGGCGATGCAGCAAGAGGGTGATGTGGGGCCGGGACCGGAGCGGGGTGTTTCGGGAGTGGCGGCGCGACAGGCGTATGAAGGCGCAGGGGTGTCCAAGCCAGAGGCCGCAGATTTAAGCGTGTCAAAGGCGCAGAGCGCGGCGCATCGCTTGTCCGGGTTCAGGCATTGACCGGGGATTGCTTGGCGCGAGAGCGCCAGACATTGCCCAAGAGCGCCCGCGCGTCAGATTTTGGTGTCGCCGGTGGGGCAGGCGGCGGGTTTGCTCCCCCTCAGAGGTTGACCAGAGATTGTTCGACCACCGCTTCCATTGCGACATAGCTTGAGGTTGCGCTGACGAAGGGCAGGGCCGATATCTTCTCGCCCATGATGTGGCGGTATTCTTCGATATTGCGGGAGCGGACCTTGAGCAGGTAATCGAAACCGCCGGCAATCATATAGCATTCTTCGATCTCGGGGATGTCGCGGACCTTGGCGTTGAAACTGGACAAAGCGGCCTCACGGGTGTCGTTCAGGCGGACCTCGACATAGGTGACATGGGTGAGGCCGAGCTTGATCGGGGAGAGCATGGCGCGGTATCCGGTGATCAGCCCGCTGTCTTCGAGGTGTTTTACCCGTTGCGCCACAGGGGTTTTGGAGAGGCCGACCCGGCGGGCGAGTTCGGCCACGGGAATGCGGGCATCATGCAAGAGTTCGGAGAGAATCTTGCGATCTATTGCGTCGAGGTCTGCGTTCATGGCCTGTTTTCCGTGAAAATTTTAGTCGATTAGACCTATATATTAGGTGTTTAAAGGCGCACCGTCTATTTGCAATCGGGTATTTAGGTGGGAATGCATAAGGAGTGATGCCATGACCGCCGCCGATACCCGCCGTTTCACCCATGCCGCAAAATTCGCGCCCGAGGCCGAGGTTTTGGCTCGGCTAACGAAAGAGGCCGATCTTGGGCCAGAGGATCGGGGCGCGATCACCCAGCGTGCGGCGGAATTGGTGCGGCGTATCAGGGGCGAGGCGAAGCCGTCGCTGATGGAGCATTTTCTGGCGGAATACGGATTGTCGACCCGCGAGGGGGTTGCGTTGATGTGTCTGGCCGAGGCGATGCTGCGGGTGCCGGATGCCGAGACGATGGATGCGTTGATCGAGGACAAGGTGGCGCCGTCGGATTGGGGCAAGCATCTGGGGGAGGCGTCGTCATCGCTGGTGAATGCGTCGACCTGGGCATTGATGCTGACCGGGCGGGTGTTGGACGATCAGAAGCCGGGGATCGCGGGCGTTCTGCGCGGGGCGATCAAGCGGTTGGGCGAGCCGGTGATCCGCGTCGCCGTGGGGCAGGCGATGAAGCAGATGGGCCAGCAATTCGTGCTGGGCGAGAGCATCAGCGCGGCGCTGGAGCGGGCCGCCAAGATGGAGGCCAAGGGCTATACCTATAGCTATGATATGCTGGGTGAGGCGGCGATGACGCAGGCCGACGCGGCGCGCTATGCCAAGGCGTATAAGGATGCGATTGCGGGCATTGCCAAGGCGTGCACCAAGGGGGCGGTTGAGGCCAATCCGGGGATTTCGATCAAGCTGTCGGCGCTGCATCCGCGTTATGAAGTGGCGCAGGAGGCGCGGGTCATGGCGGAGCTGGTGCCGGTGGTGCGCGATCTGGCGCGGCAGGCCAAGGCGGCGGGCATGGGGCTTAACGTCGATGCCGAGGAGCAGGACCGGTTGGTGATATCGCTGAAGGTGATCGAGGCGGTTTTGTCGGACGCGGAGTTGGCCGGATGGGACGGCTTTGGCGTGGTGGTGCAGGCCTATGGCAAGCGCGCGGGCGCGGTGATTGATTGGCTGAATGAAACAGCCGAACGGTTGGACCGCAAGATCATGGTGCGGCTGGTCAAGGGCGCCTATTGGGACACCGAGATGAAGCTGGCGCAGGTTGAGGGGCTGGAGGATTTCACGCTGTTCACCTCGAAGGTGGCGACGGACGTGAGCTATATCGCCAACGCGCGGAAATTGTTGGATTATTCCGACCGGATTTACCCGCAATTTGCCACCCATAACGCGCATACTGTGGCCGCGATCCTTGAGATGGCCGGGGACCGGGCGTTTGAGTTTCAGCGGTTGCACGGGATGGGCGAGCGGCTGCATGACATTGTGCTGAGCGACACCAACGGGCGGTGCCGGATTTATGCGCCGGTGGGCGCGCATCGCGATTTGCTGGCCTATCTGGTGCGGCGGTTGTTGGAGAACGGGGCGAATTCGTCCTTCGTGCATCAGATCGTGGATGAGGGGGTCGACCCGATGGAGGTTGCCTCGGACCCGTTTGCAGAGTTGGAGCGCGCGCGCGCGCCGGAAGGGTTGCGCCACCCGGCGGATATTTTCGGGGGCGGGCGGATCAACGCGAAGGGCTTTGATTTGACCGACGAGGAGACCTTGGCGGCGATTGAAACGGCGCGGGAGGTGGCGCTGCCTGATGCCGCGCCGCTAACTTTGCGCGACGCGAGCGGTGCGGCGCGCGATGTGGTGAACCCGGCGACGGGTGCGCGGGTGGCGCAGGTGACGGAGGCGGACAGCGCCACCGTTGCGCGTGCGATCGAGGATGCCGCGCCGTGGGGCGCAAGCGCGAAAGAGCGGGCAGATGTGTTGCGGCGCGTCGCGGATCTTTACGAGGAAAACTATGGTGTGATCTTTGCGGCGCTGGCGCGAGAGGCGGGGAAATACCTGCCTGATGCGGTGGGTGAAATCCGCGAAGCGGTTGATTTCCTGCGCTATTATGCGGCGCAGGCCGAGGCGGGAGCACTTGAGGCGCGGGGCGTTATTGTGGCGATCAGCCCATGGAACTTCCCCTTGGCGATTTTCACCGGGCAGATCGCGGCGGCTTTGGCGGCGGGCAATGGTGTGTTGGCGAAACCGGCCGAGCAGACGCCGGTGATTTCGGCCATCGCCGTGCGTTTGATGCATGAAGCGGGCGTGCCGGTATCGGCGGTGCAGTTGCTGCCGGGGCGCGGCGAGGTGGTTGGTGCGGCGTTGACCCGTGCGCCGGAGGTGGCGGGCGTGGTCTTTACCGGATCGACCGGCACGGCCAAGCTGGTGCGCCGGTCGATGGCAGAACACATGGCGCCGGGCACGCCGCTGATCGCCGAAACCGGCGGCTTGAACGCGATGATCGTCGACAGCACCGCGTTGCCGGAACAGGCGGTGCGCGACATTGTCGCTTCGGCGTTTCAATCGGCGGGGCAACGGTGTTCGGCGCTGCGCTGTCTCTATGTTCAGGAGGACATTGCGCCGAACCTGATCGAGATGATCAAGGGGGCGATGGACGAGTTGAAGGTAGGCGACCCGTGGTTTTTACAAAATGACATCGGGCCGGTGATTGATGCCGAAGCGCGGGATGCGATTGCAGACTATATCGCCGTGGCGGCAGAGGAGGGGCGGGTCTTGCACCAGCTTGCCGCGCCGGAAACGGGCACGTTTATCGCGCCGGTGATGATTGGTGTCGCCGGGATCGAGGCGATGGAGCGCGAGATTTTCGGCCCCGTTTTGCATGTTGCGACCTATCGGGCCAAGGATTTGGGCAAGGTGATCGCGGCGGTGAATGCGACGGGCTATGGGCTGACCTTTGGTTTGCACACGCGGATTGATGACCGGGTGCAGGAGGTTTCTGACAGTCTTGAGGTTGGCAACCTATATGTGAACCGCAACCAGATTGGCGCGGTTGTGGGCAGCCAACCCTTTGGTGGAGAGGGGCTTTCCGGGACCGGACCGAAGGCGGGCGGGCCGAATTACGTGCCGCGGTTTGCTGTGGCTCCGGCCGGTGGTGCGGCGCAGGCATGGGACAAGGCGGCGGATCTAGAGGAGTTGCGGGCGCGGTTGAGCGCGGCGGCAGAAAAAGAGACGTTGTTGTCGGTCACAGAGATGCCGGGGCCAACCGGGGAGGCCAACACGTTGAGCCTTGTTAGCCGGGGGCCGGTGCTTTGCATGGGGCCGGGGGCAGAGGCGATGGCGGCACAGATCAAGGCGGTCGAGGCGTTGGGCGGTGTGGCCGTGGGCAGCGAGGGCGCGGTTCCGGCGGATGCGTTGAGCGAGTTGGCGCATATTCACGGTGTGGTCTGGTGGGGCGAGGAGGCGCGCGCGCTGGACTGTGCCTTGGCGGCGCGCGATGGGGCGCTCACGCCGTTGATAACCGGGATGCCGGTGCTGAACGACGTGGCGCATGAGCGGCATTTGTGCGTGGACACAACGGCGGCGGGTGGCAACGCGGCGTTGCTGGCGGGGTGAGCCTGCTTTGGGTTTGAGCCTGTTCCGGGGTTTCTGCAGCATCACGCAGAGGGTCCGGGGCGCTCCTGCGATGGGGTGCGCTTGGCTCAGACCGTGCTGAGCAGCAGGCTGGTTTCGCTGTTGGCGATGCCGTCGATCAGGCGGACCTCGTTCAAGACGCGGTCGAAATCGGTAAGGCTTTCGGCAGAAAGCTCGGCGACCAGATCCCATTTGCCATTGGTGGAGTGCAGGCGGCGCAGCTCGGGCAGGCCGCGCAGGCGGCGGATCACGGTGGTGGTGGAATGGCCTGCGACCTCGATCATCATGATGGCGTGAACGCCGTCGGGCCCGTGATCTTCGCGGGCGCGGATGGTGAAGCCGAGCACCGCGCCGCTATCAAGCAGCCGATCAAGCCGGTTTTGCACCGTAGCGCGGGACACGCCGAGGATTTCAGCCAGTTTCGAGATAGGCGCGCGCCCGTCCTCGCGCAGGATGGCGATGAGTCGTTTGTCGAGGTCGTCAAAGATGTGCATGGCGATATGCTAGGTATTCATGGGCAAAATGCCAAGTATTGATTGGTTCATATGGCAATTCTTGAGTGTTCAGTAGCAATCAAGGGCTGATAGTTTTTCCACAGCTAAGGCCGTCCCCCAAGTTGGGGTGAAGTGAAACGAGGGTCGGGCAGATGTGTTTCACGCGATCTTGAAAGGATGCGACCATGACCGAGATTTCCCTATTGGGCGCCCCGATTGAAGAGGGCGCAGGGCGGCGCGGCTGTGCCATGGGGCCGGCGGCCTATCGCACGGCGGGTATTGTCGAGGCGCTGTCGGCGTTGGGCCACGAGGTGCGCGATCTGGGCGATGCGGTGGCGGAAGAGACCGGACCGCTGAAGACAAAGCACGCGCATCTGAAGGCGTTGGAGCAGGTGGCGGGCTGGGCGCGGAGCCTGCATAGCCATGCTTATGAATTGGCCAAGGGATCAGCCCTGCCGATTTACCTTGGCGGCGATCACGCGCTGTCGCTTGGCACTGTGACGGGGCATGCGGCAGCGGCGGCAGAGCTTGGGCGGCCTCAGTTTGTTTTATGGCTGGATGCGCATGCGGATTTCAACACCTTGGCCAGTTCGCCAAGTGGAAATTTGCATGGCACGCCGCTTGCGTTTGCCTGTGGCTTGGAAGGGTTTGACCCGATTTTGGGGCGCAAGTTAGCGCATGCGGTGCGCCCGGAGAATGTGTGCATTCTGGGCCTGCGGTCGGTTGACGGCGAGGAGCGCGATTTGCTGCGGGCCTCAGGCGCAGTGGCGCATGACATGCGTGCGATTGATGAGAGCGGTATCCGGCCCTTGTTGCTCAACTTTATGGATCGGGTGATTGCGGAAAACGGGCTTTTGCACGTCAGTCTGGATGTGGATTTCATCGAGCCGGACATCGCACCCGCCGTGGGGACGACCGTGCCCGGTGGCGCGACCTTTCGCGAGGCGCATCATGTGATGGAATTGCTGCACGATAGCGGGCGGGTGACATCGCTTGATCTGGTGGAGTTGAACCCGTTTTTGGATGAGCGCGGACGCACGGCGCGTCTGATGGTGGAATTGACCGCGAGCCTGTTCGGGCAGCGGGTTCTGGATCGCAAGACGCGGAGTTTTTGAGATGAGCAAGGGAAAAGCCATGGTGTTGAAGCCTTCGGAGTTGGCCTATGTGCCGTTTGTGTCGGTCGAGAATATGATGGGGTTGGTGCATCACATCGGGATCGAGCCGATGTTGCGGGCTTTGGCCGATGAGATTGAGGCGGATTTCAAACGCTGGGAGTTGTTTGACAAGACGCCGCGCGTGGCGAGCCATTCCGAGGTTGGTGTGATCGAGTTGATGCCGACATCGGACGGGGAGATGTATGGGTTCAAATATGTGAACGGCCACCCCAAGAACACGCGCGAGGGGTTGCAGACGGTGACGGCCTTCGGGCTGTTGGCGGATGTGGACACCGGATACCCCAAGCTGCTGTCCGAGATGACATTGCTGACTGCGCTGCGCACGGCGGCGAGTTCGGCGATGGCGGCGAAATACCTTGCGCCCAAGGGGGCCAAGACGATGGCGATGATCGGCAATGGCGCGCAGGCCGAGTTCCAGTGTCTTGCGTTCAAGGCGATCTGCGGGATCGACACTGTGCGGCTGTATGACATTGACCCGGCGGCGACGGCAAAATGTGCGGCCAATCTGACCGGGTACGGTTTGGACATTGTGCCATGCCAGAGCGGCGAGGAGGCGATGGAGGGGGCCGAGATCATCACCACCTGCACCGCCGACAAGCAATATGCGACGATCCTGACCGACAACATGGTGGGCGATGGCGTGCATATCAACGCGATTGGCGGGGATTGTCCGGGTAAGACCGAGCTGCACCGCGATATTTTGCTGCGCTCGGATATTTTCGTGGAATACCCGCCGCAGACGCGGGTGGAGGGCGAAATTCAGCAGTTGGATGCGGATCACGCGGTGACCGAGCTGTGGCAGGTGATTGCCGGGAAGGCGCCGGGGCGGCGCGATGCGCGACAGATCACCCTGTTTGACTCGGTCGGTTTTGCGATCGAGGATTTCAGCGCGTTGCGGTTTGTGTTGAAGGCCATTCAGGGCACGGCGTTTTACACCGATCTGGATATGATCGCAGACCCGGATGACCCGCGCGATTTGTTCGGCATGCTGGGACGGGCGGGGTGACTTGGGCCGTTTGCTGTGCAGGGCTGTCGCCGAGCCGCGGGGGGCGTTCCAGCCCGTTGAGCGTGGCACTTTATCCCCACCAAAGCCTTGTAACCTGAAGAGCATGCGCCAAGCCTGACCAAATCGCCGCCCCGGGGGCGGGTCGGCGACAGCCCGGCACCTGCGGTGCTATTCGGGCTGGGCCCTGAACGGCTGCTACGTGCTTTTGCAGCGCGTAGGGGCGCATGACGCGTTACGGCGTCAGGATTTTTGCAACAGTTTTTGTCGCTGGTGATCACAATGGGCTTGGCCCAGCGAATCACCTTTGTTAACCTATCGTTAATAAAAAAGATAAAAGGCAGGCATACAGGCATGGGAACGGGCTTTAAGGGCACGTTTGTCATCTCCTGGTCGCAGACGGAAGTGGATGGTCTTAAGGCCGCCCCGGTGTTTGCATTGCGGGTTGGGGTCTCATGGCTCTGGCATGGGGACGCAGTGCGGGTTGATGGCCCGGGTGAGTTGTTGCGATTGGACGGGGCAGACGGAGAAAGCAATATCCGCAAGCGTGCGGCGCGTATGGTGCGCCGTTTGGTTGGTGCTGCCGTTTCGGGCACGAAACGGTTGGATGATGTCGAGATGGACTCGATCTTTCAGGACAACAGTTTTGTCGTCACCAATGGCTCGCAGAGTTATACCGTGACGTTGGTTGAAGTGGGGCCGGGGCAGCCGCCGCTTTTGATGTTTGTGGATGAGATACCGCCGAAGGGGCAAGCGCTTTGGGTGGTTCATCAGAGTTTTGAGCACAGTGAAGGCCACCCTCTAGAACCGGACGCGGGCGGGGTGATCTGTTTCACGCCTGGCACGCGTATTGAGACGCCGGACGGGCCGCGCGCGGTGGAGAGCCTTTGTGAAGGCGATATGGTTGCAACCAAGGACAACGGCGCGCAGGAGATCCAGTGGATCGGGGCGCGGCGGATGACCGGGGCGCGATTGTTCGCGATGCCGCGGCTTCGTCCGGTGCGTATTCGGGCCGGAGCGTTGGGTGTGGAACGCCCGGAAGAGGAGCTGATTGTCAGCCCGGAGCACCGGATGCTGGTCAAGGGGCATGTGGCGCGGGCGTTGTTCAACACGGATGAAGTGTTGGTGCGGGCCAAGGATTTGATTAACGATCGCAACGTGGTCGTGGACAGCCAGCTGCGCGAGGTGACTTATGTGCACCTGTTGTTGCCCGCGCATCAGATCGTCTGGGCCAATGGGGTGGAGACCGAGAGTTTTCATCCGGCGAACACCGCTTTGAGCACGTTGAGCGACGATGACCGGGCGAGGCTGCTTGCTGCTTTCCCCGAATTTGGCGCCAATCCGCAGGCTTATGGCGCCTCGGCGCGGCGCAATTTGTCGGCCAGCGAGGCGGCGATTTTCATGCATGATGTGGCGTGAGCGTTTGAAGGATTGAGCGCGGGCGCGCGCTCTCTGCTTGACCCCCAACCTGTCCTTCCCCTTGTGGGGAAGGAAGAATTTCGCGGGCCGACCCCCCAGATTTGCCGAGGGTTGTGCGCGGAGTGTCTGTTGGACCCTCCGGGGGGATATTTGCGGTCAGATGAAGGCGGGCGCTTTGAACGCTAAGCTGCGTCAGGTTGCGCGGTGCTTTGGTGGTTGACAGGGCGGCGCGGGGAGCTATAAGCGCGACTTCATTGGTGTTGGTGGCCCTCGCAAGGGGATGCCTGTCGGGCTTCGGCCAAAGGACAACGCCCTTTACACACGGCACGAGGCTTTCCGCCAACACGCCCCCACGGATTGAAGCGCAGATGCGATTTCAGCCCGAAGAATGGGGACAGGTTTTCGGAGCGAGCTGAAAAGCCACTATAAAGGAGATCAGCCGTGACAAAACGCACGTCTGCCAAGCACAAAATTGACCGCCGGATGGGTGAAAACATCTGGGGTCGTCCGAAATCCCCGGTTAACCGTCGTGAATATGGCCCCGGCCAGCATGGTCAGCGCCGTAAAGGCAAGCTGTCTGACTTTGGTTTGCAGCTGCGCGCCAAGCAGAAGCTGAAAGGCTATTACGGCGATCTGACCGAGAAGCAATTCCGCCGCATTTACGGTGAAGCCGAGCGTGTCAAAGGCGACACCGGTGAAAACCTGATCGGTCTGCTGGAGCGTCGTCTGGACGCCGTTGTTTACCGTGCCAAGTTCGTGGCGACCGTGTTTGCCGCGCGTCAGTTCGTGAACCACGGTCATGTTCTGGTTAACGGCCAGCGCGTGAACATCCCCTCGTACCGTGTGAAAGAGGGTGACGTTGTGGAAGTGCGCGAGAAGTCCAAGCAGATGGCCGTTCTGTTGGAAGCTGTTCAGCTGCCCGAGCGCGATGTGCCTGATTATGTCGAAGTGGACCATTCGAAGATGACCGCACGTTTCGTGCGCACGCCGCAGCTTGGCGATGTGCCGTATCCGGTCATGATGGAACCCAACCTCGTCGTGGAATTCTACGCGAAGAACTAATCTTCGCCAAATCCAATCCGAAAGGGCCGCGACGGGAAACCGCCGCGGCCTTTTTCATTTCTTTTTCATTTTGCGTCCATGGGTTAGAACCCTGCCAAAGGAGACAGGCCGATGTCGAAAATCGAACCGCAACCCGGGATCATGGAGATCGAGCTTTATGTTGGTGGCAAGGCGAGCCTTGCCGGGCATGAGCAGGTTCTGAAGCTGAGCTCGAACGAGAACCCGTTGGGCGCGCCGGCGAGTGCGAAGGCCGCGTTGGCCGAGGCGGCGGGGACGGCGCATCTTTATCCGTCGACCGATCACGCGGCGTTGCGCGAGGCGATTGGCGCGGTGCATGGGCTGGACCCGGAGCGGATCATTTGTGGGGTCGGTTCGGACGAGGTGTTGCAATTCGTGGTGCAGGCCTTTGCTGGCCCCGGCGACGAGGTGATCCATACCGAGCACGGGTTTTCGATGTATCCGATTCTGGCGCATATGGCGGGGGCGGTGCCGGTGTCTGTGCCCGAACGCGAGCGGGTGGTGGATGTGGATGCGATCCTGTCGGCGGTGAGCGAGCGCACGCGGGTGGTGTTCATCGCCAATCCGGGCAACCCGACCGGCACGGTGGTATCCGAGGCGGAGCTGGTGCGGTTGGCAGATGGCTTGCCAGAGCATGTGATTTTGGTGCTGGACGGGGCCTATGTTGAGTTCGCCGAGGGCTATGACGGTGGCGTAGGTTTGGCCAGCGCGCGGCCCAACGTGTTGATGACGCGGACCTTTTCCAAGATTTACGGGTTGGGCGGTTTGCGCATTGGGTGGGGATATGGCCCCAAGGCGATGATTGATGTGATGACGCGGATCCGCCAGCCCTTTAACCTGTCGGTCTTGCAGTTGGCCGCCGCGGAGGCGGCGGTGCGCGATCAGGAATGGGTGCAGGCGTGCGCGCGTTTGAACAGTGAACAGCGGGCGCGGTTGACCGGTGCGCTGCGCCAGTTGGGTGTGGCCTGTGATGACAGTCACGGTAACTTTGTGCTGGCGCGGTTTGGCAGCGAGGATCAGGCACATGCCGCCGATGCCGCCCTGCAGGAGGACGGGATCATTGTGCGGCGGGTCGCGGGCTATGGGTTTGCCGATGGCTTGCGGATTACCGTGGGCGACGCGGCGCAGACGGGCCGGGTGATTGTGGCGCTGACCAAATGGCGGGAGGCCGGAGCATGAGCGTGATTTACGAACGTGTGGCGTTGATCGGTTTGGGGTTGATTGCGGGGTCGATGGCTTTGGCGGCGAGTCGGTCCGGGGTGGTGGGCGAGATCACCGGCTATGCCCGCACCGAAGAGACCCGCGACACGGCGCGGCGGATCGGCTTGGTTGATGTGGTCTGCGATAGCGCGGCGGAGGCGGTCAAAGACGCCGATCTGGTGGTGCTTTGCGTGCCTGTGGGGGCGATGGCGACGGTGGCGGCGGAGATCGCGCCACACCTGAAGCCAGGCGCGACGGTGTCGGATGTCGGCTCGGTCAAGCAGGCGGTGGTCGAGGCGGTCGGCCCGCATTTGCCCGAGGGCGTGCATTTCGTGCCGGCGCACCCGATGGCGGGGACCGAACATTCCGGCCCGGAGGCGGGGTTTGCGGAGTTGTTTGACAACCGCTGGACCTTGATCGTGCCACAGGAGGGCGTTGACGAGGCTGCGGTTGAGCGGTTGGTTGCGTTCTGGCAGGCGCTGGGGGCGAACACCGAGCGGATGGAGGTGGCGCATCATGACCTTGTGTGTGCTGTGGTCAGCCATATTCCACATGCGATTGCCTATACGATGGTGGGGGTTGCGGATGATTTCAGCCGTGTGAGCGAGCAGGAAGTCATCGCATTCTCCGCCGCCGGTTTCCGTGATTTCACGCGCATCGCGGCGAGCGATCCGACCATGTGGCGGGATGTTTTTCTGAACAACAAACAGGCCACTTTGGAAATTCTGGGGCGCTTCACCGAGGAGCTTTTTGCGCTGCAACGTGCCATTCGGACCGGCGATGGCGATCATCTTTTTGATTATTTTACCCGAACGCGCGACATTCGACGTGGAATCATCGAGGCGGGTCAGGACACCGATGCGCCGGACTTTGGACGGGTAAAGGCGAAATAATGGGTAAAACGGTTTGTTTAGCGGGTCTGATTGCGGTGCTGTGGGGCACGTCGGTGGTGGCGCAGGCGCCGGATGCGTCGTTGCGCCCGGTGGCGCGGGGGCAGGGGGCTGTCGGTGTGAGCACGCCGGTTGCGGCTGAGGTTGTGACGCCGGTTGAAACGCAGGGCGCGGGTGCGCAGATCAAGACCGAGGACGGGCGCGCCGTGGTGGTGACCACCGAGACCACCAAAAAGCGCAAAGGCCTGTTTCAGAGCCTGCGCCCCAAGCCGCGCACCGAACGGGTCAGCGTGTTTGCGGGCAAGAAGAAACGCGCCCTGCGCAAGGGGATGGTCTGTGGTGATCTAGCGCTGCAAGGCAGCGTGGTTGGCCGGGTGCCGGGGCGCTTGGGGGGCTGTGGTGTCAAAAGCGCAATCAAGCTGCGTTCGGTCAGCGGCGTCGCGCTGTCGCAGCAATCGGTGATGGATTGCGGCACGGCGAAGGCGTTGAAACGATGGGTCGACAAGGGGTTGAAGCCGTCGATTGGCCGCAAGGGTGGCGGGGTGACCAAGATCCGGGTCGCGGCGCATTACGCCTGTCGTTATCGCAACAACAAGCGGGGCGGCAAAATCTCGGAGCACGGCAAAGGGCGGGCGATTGATATTTCGGCGTTTTACCTCAAGGACGGGTCCGAGGTGTCGGTGCTTAAACACTGGCGCGGGGGCTGGAAGGGCAAGGCGCTGCGCCAGATGCACCGGGCGGCTTGTGGCCCGTTTGGCACCGTGCTTGGCCCCAATGCGAACCGCTATCACCGGGACCACTTTCATTTCGATACAGCGCGCTATCGCTCGGGGTCTTATTGCAAGTGACGCCGCAAATGGGCTGCGACATGGCGTGTCGCGCATGTTAAGCCACCGATCTTTCACCTAGGGTAAGGCCCGAAACGAGGGGAAATGCGCAATGAGCAATGAAATCGCTTTGGCCTTTGACCACCCGGATGCGCGCTCGCGTGCGACGGGAGAGGGGCATCCGCTCGACCGAATTTCCCTGCGGGATCATACGGTTGAGGTTGAGATCGGCGCGTTCCAGAAAGAGCGCGGCACGACGCAGCGGATTTGTTTCAACATCGTGGTCGAGGTGCGTCCGCTGGACACCCGCGTGGACGACGATGTGGATCGCATCCTGAGCTATGACAAGGTCACCGAGGCGATTGCGTTTGAGTTGGCGGCGGAGCGGCTGAACCTGTTGGAGACGCTGGCGGAGCGGGTGGCCGAGCGGATCCTGTTGGAGCCACAGGCCGAGCGGGTGTTTGTACGGATCGAGAAGCTGGATCGTGGCCCCGGTGCCTTGGGCGTTGAGATTGTGCGGGGCAAAGGCGATCCGGTGGTTTTTGCCGCGCCGCCCGATCCGGGCGAAGCGCCGCATCCGCATGTCGTGTTTCTGTCGAACGAGGCGATCCGCTCACCTCTGTTGAGCGGCTGGCTGGATCAGCTGGAGGCGGGGGAGGCGCCGGTGCTGCTCTGTGTTGGGCCGCCGGATGCGGATGCGCCGCAGACGGGGCATGCGATGACCCAACGGCGGGTTGATCTGTTGGCGATTGAGCAAAACGCTTGGATGTTGGCGGCGCAGGACGACCGCTGTGTTGTGGTCGAGACGCGGACCGAGTTTGACTGGGCGATGAAGCATGACCAGATCAGCGTCTGGGCACCATCCAAGATCATTCTGGACGCGGTGGACGGCCCGTCGGTGAAGGCGGGCGATGCGGTCGCCCTTGCGGTTTGGTTTGCCGAGGCCATGGAGGCAGCGCGGTTTGGCGCGATTGGCGCGCCTTTGCCCGAAACCGAGGCGGAGTTTGTCATGCAGCAGGTCGATGTTGGTTGCGCAACGCTGTGAACGCTTGCCAAAACCGGGGGCTTGGCCCAAGGAGCGCTTATGGAAACCTACTATCGTCCGCTTGTTCAGACCGGTCCACGCCGCCCCGATGATGCCTTGCCGCTTGTCGGGGGCGCGTCGTGTTGGTTCAACACGGTTGAGGCAATCCGGCGGGAGGGGCCGTCAGAGTTTCTGAGCGCGGCGGATATTCCCGACGAAACGCGCCGCCGGTTGAGTGCGCCACGCACGCCGATTGCCGGGCTGAGCATGGATCAGGCGCGGATCATGGGCATTTTGAACGTGACGCCTGATAGTTTTTCGGACGGGGGCAAGCATAGCGGTCCGGCGGCGGCCTTGGCCCATGCCAAGCGGATGGTCAGCGAAGGCGCGGATATCATCGACGTGGGCGGCGAAAGCACCCGCCCCGGCGCCCAGACGGTGCCGGAAGAGGCCGAGATCGCCCGCACCGCGCCGGTGATTGCCGCCATCCGCTCAGGGCTGGAAGTGCCGATGTCGATTGACACGCGCAAGGCCGAAGTGGCGCGCGCCGCGCATGAGGCGGGCGCGATGCTGGTCAATGACGTGTCCGGTTTCACCTATGACAAGGCGCTGTCGCAATATTGCGTGGCCAATGATTTGCCGGTCTGTGTGATGCATGCACAGGGTGACCCCGAGACGATGCATCTTGATCCGCGCTATGACGATGTGTTGCTGGATGTGTATGATTTTCTGGCGGCGCAGGTGATTTTCCTGCGCGATCTGGGCATCCCGCGGGAGCGCATTGTGGTTGATCCGGGGATCGGGTTTGGCAAGACGTTAAAGCACAATCTGCGCATTCTGAGCGGGATCAGCCTGTTTCATGGCCTGGGCTGTCCGGTGCTTTTGGGGGCGTCGCGCAAGGGCTTTATTGGCACGCTGAGCGCGGCGTCAAACCCCGCGGAGCGGATGCCCGGTTCGGTTGCTGTGGCGCTGGGAGCGGTGGCGCAGGGGGTGCAGATCGTGCGGGTGCATGATGTCAGGGAAACCCGTCAGGCGTTGGCGCTTTGGACTGCGGTGGCGCGGGCTGGAGCTGCCTGAGAACGTGGTGCGGCGCGCGTGTTGTGGTAACGGGACCGTGAATTCAGGCCGTTTTGTGGCGATGGGCTAGGCGGGTATTCGCCGGTGCCGCGCGAGGCGGGCATTTTGTGTCGTATACTCGTGAAAGAATGTCGTTTACGCGCAGGTTTTATGACGGCGATCCTATAAGGAGACGCATCTAATTTAATTAACCATGCAAGTAATCTGGCCCTCAGAAGCCGTTGTTGTTCTATTGGAGATCGAGTTGAAATGCCGCTGAATGTTGCGCGTGAGATACAACGCGAAATAGCCTCGCTGCCGGTCGATTTTCGACTGGTTCAAATACGCGAGACCTTTGTGAGTGCGTTGGAAGATGCGGGTTATGACCTTGCCCGACAGGTCGACAGCAAGGTGTCTGCAGAGCTGTTCACCCTGATTGCCGAGATCGACCGGAGGCTGGCGTCGATTGATACGGTCGTGCAAAAGCAGCTGTGGCGCGCCCGACCCTGTTGAGCGGCGGCGTGTCATGGCGCGGGTGAGCGGCCAAACAGGCGACGCAGCGCGCCGAGTTGGCTGAGCCCGACACCGCAGAGGATGAACATCATCGCGGTGACGAGCGAGGTGGGCAGGGCATCGCCAAGGAAGCTGGCTCCGAACAGGACGGCAAAAAGCGGCACCAGATAATTCGTGAGGCTCATGAACACCGGCCCCGCGCTTCGGATGACGAGGATGCGCAGGAGGTTGGCCCCGGCTGTTGGCACGAGGCCGAGCAGAGCGAGGATGGCGAGCCCTTGGGGGCCGGGGTTGGGCGGCGCGCCGTGGGCGATGAGCGCTGCGGGCAACACCACGATGGCACCAAAGCCGAGCACCGCGAAGGTTAGCCCGAAGGCATCGACCGGGGGCAGGCGGCGGATCATGATGGATGAGATCGCATAGCAGGCCGCCGCCGCAAGGCAGGCCAGTCGCCCGGCGGCTTCAAGCGGTTCACCGGTTGAGGAGAACGCCTTGGGGCCGATCAGAAGGACGACGCCGACAAAGCCAAGCACGAAGCCTGCGCTGCGCCGCCATGTCATACGCTCGCCGGGGACGAGGAAATGCGCCAGCGGCAAAACGAAAAGCGCCACGGTGGCCATGGACACGCCGGTGTAGGCCGAGGTGACATGGAGTTGTCCCCAGCTGAGAAACATGAACGGCAGGGCAGAGGACAGCACCGACACCGCGATCAGGCGGGGCCAGTCGGTTTGGGCAGTGGTAAAGAGCCGTCCCCCCCGCAAGCGCCAGATTGCAAAGGTCAGCACGCCGGCAAAAACGATGCGGGCCGAGGCCACCCAAAACGGCGGGGTGCTGCGGAGGGCGAGGTTTTGAAACAGGAATGTCCCGCCCCAGACGATGCCGAGCGTCAGCACCATCAGCCAGCTTTTTAGTGTGATTTCAGGCGCGTCGCCCATTTCATGGCTCCTTTGTGCGCAATTGATCTGCCCGGCTTGGCCGGGTCAATCGCAATCGGTTTGGCGCCGATCGAAACATGGATGCGCGGGGTTTGAGAGGTTGCGGGGCGCAGATTGCGTCAATAGGATTTGATCAGCAAAACAGGGAGACGATCTATGAAGACGATACTTCTTTCGGGTGCATTGTTGTTGGCCGGGGCCGGGATGGCGGCGGCGGACATGTCGGTGAGCTTGCAAGGTGGCTGGACCGGGAAGGCCGTGCCCAAGGGCCAGCAATGCACGCTGCATGGGGGCAAGGGCGCGACGCCGCCGATGAAGGTGACGGGGTTGCCCGCCGGGACGGCTGCGATTTTGGTCGAATATGACGACAAATCCTATAGCCCGTTGTCCAGAAACGGTGGTCACGGGTCGTTGATCTATCCGGCGAAGGGGTCGAGCGCGACTTTGCCATCGGTGCCGGGCCTGACCAACAAGTTGCCGCATGGTGTGAAGGTTCACAAGAAGGCGCGCGGCACGGGCAAATACGCCTCGAAAGGGTATTTGCCGCCCTGTTCCGGGGGCAAGGGCAACAAGTATACCGCGACGCTGAAGGCGATTGGCGCCAACGGTAAAACGCTGGAGAAAAAGACGATCACCATCGGGCGGTATTGAGCCGGTCGCGGCGGGTTTTGGCCGCGTTAAGCCGCTGTGAAAAGCACAAGGCCCCGGTGCGATACCGGGGCCTTGTTTTGTTGAGGTAACGGATCGCAAGGGATCAGTTCTTTTCTTTGTCGACCATCTTGCCGGCGGAAATCCACGGCATCATGCCGCGCAGTTTTTCGCCGGTGGCTTCGATGCCGTGCTCGTCATTGATGCGGCGTGTCGCCTTGAAGGACGGCTGACCCACAGCGTTTTCGAGCATGAAATCACGCACGAATTTGCCCGACTGGATGTCTGTCAGAACGGCTTTCATCCGCGCCTTGGTTTCGTCGTAAGGCAGGATGCGCGGGCCGGAGACATATTCGCCGTATTCCGCCGTATTCGAGATCGAGTAGTTCATGTTGGCGATGCCGCCTTCATAGATCAGATCAACGATCAGCTTCACTTCGTGCAGGCATTCGAAATAGGCCATTTCCGGCGCATAGCCCGCTTCGACCAGCGTTTCAAAGCCCATGCGGATCAGCTCAACCAAGCCACCGCAGAGAACGGCCTGTTCACCGAAGAGGTCGGTTTCGCATTCTTCGCGGAAGTTGGTTTCGATGATGCCCGAGCGGCCGCCACCGATGGCGGAGCAATAGGACAGGCCGATTTCCAGCGCCTTACCCGACGCGTCATTGTCAACGGCCACGAGGCAGGGCACGCCGCCCCCTTTGACGTATTCGCCGCGCACGGTGTGACCGGGGCCTTTGGGGGCCATCATGATCACGTCAACGCCTGCTTTGGGTTCGATCAGGCCGAAGTGCACGTTCAGGCCGTGGGCGAAGGCAATCGCGGCGCCTTCGCGCAGGTTGTCGTGGACGTATTTCTTGTAGGTTTCGGCCTGAAGCTCATCGGGCATGGTGAACATGATGAGATCACACCAAGCGGCGGCTTCGGCGATGCCCATAACTTTGAGACCTTCGCCTTCGGCTTTCTTGGCCGAGGCGGAGCCTTCGCGCAGGGCGACGACGACATTCTTGGCACCGGAATCGCGCAGGTTGAGCGCGTGGGCGTGGCCTTGGGAGCCATAGCCGAGAATGGCAACTTTCATGTCTTTGATCAGGTTGATGTCGCAATCACGATCGTAATAAACGCGCATTTTGGCGCTCCTTTGCTTATGGGTGTTCGATTGTGGCCACCATAGCGGGGATGGGCGGAGGATTATTTCTGTTGTTGTTGAATCCTGCGCAAAGGTGAAATAGTTATTCGCCAAATTGAGGTTATCGGGAAAATCATGCTTGATGATGTGGATCGCCGTATCCTGCGCCAGATGCAGGCCGCGCCGGAGCTGAGCAATAGCGAGTTGGCCGAGCGGTGCGGCTTGTCACCGGCGAGCTGTTGGCGGCGGGTGGAGAAGATGCAGGCCGGTGGCGTGATCAAACGCCAAGAGGCGATCATCGACTGGACCGCTTTGGGCTATTCCGTCGAGGTGAGCCTGCGCGTGACGTTGGACAAGACCCAAACGCGGGCGTTTGACGAATTTATTGCGGCGGCGCGTGAGGTGCCGGAGGTGATCGAGATCCAGACCTTCCTTGGCCGGGTCGATGTGCGCCTGTCGGTGATCGCCAAGGACATGCCGCATTATCAGCAGGTGTATCGCGCCCGTATTCTGACCCTTCCGCATATCGCCGATATCGAGGCGTTGATGCATGTCGCGAAGATCAAGAGCGACGAAGTGTTGCCCGTATGAGTCGGGGCAGCATGAGGCGGGCCAGCATGACACGGGCTTATCTGAGGAGGCCAATATGAGCGCAGAAACGTTAACGGAGCTTGATGCGACCGACCGGGCGGTGCTGCGGGCCTTGCAAGAGGACGCAACGCAGAGCGCCGGGGCATTGGGGCGCAAGCTGGGTCTGACGCAACCGGCGACGTGGCGGCGGATCAGGCGGCTGAGCGATACCGGGGTGATCAAGGGGCGGCGACTGGTGCTGGATGCGGAAAAGCTGGGATTTGGGGTGACGGTTTTTCTGGGCGTCAAGCTGGCCACCAAGGGGCGCGTGTCATTGGAGGATTTCGAGCGGGCGGTCTCGGCCATTCCGGAAGTGCAGACGGTGGAGCATATCCTTGGGCTTTATGATTATCGCCTGCGGATCGTGGCGCGGGACATTCCCGATTTTGAGCGGATTTTGCGCCGCCGGATCATGACCTTGCCCGGAGCGGGGGATGTGGAGGCGAATGTGCTCTTGAGCGAAGAACGCTTGCAGGGGCCGATCGGGGGGTGAGGCCCGAGCGGGGGCTGTCAGGCGCGTTCAGGCGCTGCGAAGCAGGGCGCGGGCCTCGTGCTGTTTCAGGGTGTAGCGGCTTGTCGGGCCCATGCAGCGGCTGCTGTCGAGATTGGGAAAGAGATCGAGGATCTCGTCGCGCTCGTGCGGGGCGAGCACGTCGAGGGTCTGTTTGCCGGGAAAGAGGCTTTCTGCGGGGCAGGCCTCGGCGAACACGATGTGATGGGTGTCGAACAGGAAGTGGTAGTAGGTGATCGCGTCTGCGGGGGTGATGCGGATGGTGCTGTCATTGACCAGAAACTTGGCCGGGACGAGCACCTGCGGCTGCCCGAAGAGAAGCTCGGCATGGGGGCCGGTGAGCAGCATCCGGTGGTTTTGCGACACGCGCAGGTCGCGCGTATTGCCAAGCGCTCCGGCCCGGATGTGCACCGGCGCGTTGACGCCCCGGGCGGGCGTGTTGACGCCGCCGATCCAGCGGATCGCCTGTGGCCCGGCATCAAGCGTATTGACCAAATCGCCCGGTTGCAGTGTTTCGATCAGGCGCGGCCCCTGTGGCGTGTCGATCAGCGTGCCGCGGGCGAAGCAGACGGTGGCGAGCACGTTAAGCTCGCTTGAAAACAAGCCGTCGGAGTTTTCAGACCCGGTGATTTGCCCGTCACCATCGAGGTCGATGTCCTCGTTGGTGGGCACGCGGTAGGGGCCATTTTCCGCATTGATCGCGGCGAGCACGTCAATGCCGGCGACGAGGGCAAGTTCGTCCAGCACCGGCGCGCCGCTGTCCGAAGAGGTCAGGCCGGAGGCGTCGAATTCGAGGTAGCGGTCGCCCATGTTGTTGCGCCCGGTGTCGATATCGGCGCTGCCGGAATAGGAATAGAGCGGCACGTCGAGGTAGTAGTCGGACGCATTGGCATAGACCCACCGCCCCGGTGATCACCGAGTTGGCGTTGAGGGTGCCATCGGCGTTGGCGTTTTCCACGTGAAAGGCCACGATGGCGCCAGAGGAAAAGACCGCCTCGCCGTCATGGATCATCAATTCGCTGCCCGCGCGGGCGTTTGAATTTGTATGTGGGTCACCAATAATACTGAAACCGTTTAACAACAGAGTTGTATCGGCCATTTTCCTGCCCGGAGGGGTCGTTGCCCCATGGTTGCCTCGATTGTGCCGATCCTAGCCGCAGTGGCGGGGATTGGGACGCGCAAATGCGGGGCGGCGGTGATTTTGCGCCGGGGCGAGTCGGAAATACCACAGGAAAAGCGGATTGCTTTTGCGGCGCGGGGCTGTGAGAAGAAGGCTCGGTTTTATGAAAAGGAGACCAGCCATGGCCGCACTGCTTGATACCATTGATCCCGAGGGGATGCTGGAGTTTTCGGTGGTGTTCACCGACCGCTCGCTGAACCATATGTCGGCGGCGTTTCAGCAGGTGATGCGCGACATCTCGGGGATGTTGAAAGAGGTTTATAACGCCGATGGTGTGGCGTTGGTGCCGGGGGGCGGGATACCTATGGCATGGAAGCCGTGGCGCGCCAGTTTGGCCGCGATGCCCATGCGATGGTGGTGCGCAACGGGTGGTTCTCTTACCGCTGGAGCCAGATTTTCGATGCGGGCAATTTCACCGCCGAAACGACCGTGTTCAAGGCACGCCAGACCGGCAATGATGCGCGTGCGCCGTTTGCGCCTGCGCCGATTGCCGAGGTGACAGAGGCCATCCGCAGCGCCAAGCCTGACGTGGTGTTCGCGCCGCATGTTGAGACTTCGGCCGGGGTGATCCTGCCTGATGACTACATCACCGCGCTGGCGACAGCGGCGCATGAGGTGGGGGCATTGATGGTGCTGGATTGCATCGCCAGCGGCGCGGTCTGGGTTGATATGAAGGCGACCGGCGTAGATGTGTTGATCTCGGCGCCGCAAAAGGGGTGGTCGGCCTCGCCCTCGGCCGGGTTGGTGATGATGTCGGCGCGGGCGTTGGAGCGGTTGGAGAAGACCAGCTCGGACAGTTTTGCGATTGATCTCAAGAAGTGGCATTCGATCATGGCGGCCTATGAGAATGGCGGTCATGCCTATCACGCGACGATGCCGACAGATGCCTTGCGCGCGTTCCGCGATACAATGCTTGAGACGCGCGAGTATGGCTTTGAGCGCCTCAGCGAGGCGCAATGGGCGTTGGGCAATGGTGTGCGGGCGATGCTGGCGGAAAAGGGTGTTCAGTCGGTCGCCGCCGACGGGTTCGGCGCGCCGGGTGTGGTGGTGAGTTACACCAGCGATCCAGAGATCCAGAACGGCAAGAAATTCGCCGCCGAGGGGATGCAGATTGCCGCCGGTGTGCCGCTGCAATGTGACGAGCCGGAGGGGTTCAGCACGTTCCGGTTGGGGCTGTTTGGGTTGGACAAGCTTTATGATGTGCCCGCGACGCTGGAGCGGCTGAAGGCGGTGCTTGATAAGGTGTTGTGAGGCGGCGGTTGCCAGAGTCTTTCCGGCCCGGATAGCGCTTTGGCGCTGGGTGAGCACACGGCTACGGTCGGGTGCTCGCCCTAGGGGCGCGCCAGTCTAGTTGAGCCAGTCAGCCGAGCCAGTCAGCCGCGTGCGCCGAGGCCGAGTTGCATCATGGTTTTGCGCACTTGCGGCAGCGCGTAGATCGCGTTCAAACCCGCGGCGCGCAAATCACGCAAGGGGCGGCTTTCGATCATTGAGGCGCGGTTGAGGATGTCGATCCCCGTCACCCGCGCGCGCACCTCCATGTGGCGGCGGCGGTGGTAGGTGTCGAGCATCGCGGCATCGCCGAGGCTGTCCGGGTTGGCCTGTGCCAGATCCAGCAGCACCCGCATATCGCCAAGTGACATGTTCAGCCCCTGTGCCCCGATGGGTGGCACCACATGGGCGGCTTCGGCGACAAGGGCGAGGCGTTCGCCCGACATCCGCTCGGCGAGTTGCGAGATGATCGGCCAAGTGGTGCGCCGCGAGGCCAGCGTGAGCGGGCCGAAGAGCTGACAGGAGCGGGTGTTCATCTCGGTCTCGAACGCGGGCGTGTCGAGTGCGGCGAGGCGTTCCACCTCTGGCCCGCGCTCCATCCAGACGACGGCGGACGAGGGCAGCCCGTTATAATCGGGCAGCGGCACGAGGGTGAAGGGGCCGCCGGAGCGATGGATTTCGGTCGAGACATTGGCGTGCGGGATCGGGTGGGTCACGGCAAAGGCCAGCGCCTTTTGCCCGTAGCGGGTGGTTTTGACCGGGATGCCCGCCGCCCTGCGCATGGGCGAGGCGCGGCCATCGGCGGCGACAACAAGGCGGGCGGTTACTTTGGCTCCGTCCGAGAGGGTGACGCGGGCCTCATTCGTGCGGGTAAAGAGCGCGGTGGTGCCGGTGCCGGGGCGGAAGTCGACGTTGGGCAGTTCGGCCAGCCGGGCGACCATTTCACGGCGCAAGAGCCAGTTGGGCAGGTTCCAGCCAAACGGCTTTTCCGAGATGTCGGAGGCGTTGAAATCGCGGGTGGCGCGGGGTTCGGGGCGCTCTCCTCCGGCATCGACGATCCGCATGATTTGCAGGTCGGCGGCATGGGGGGCGAGGCGCTCCCAAAGGCCGGCGAAATCGAGCAATTGCTGTGCCGGTTGCAGGAAGGCGGTGGTGCGCAGGTCGGAGCCTTGCACGTCGCGTTCGGTGATCGGCGGGGTGGGATCGACGCAGAGCACGGAAAAGCCCGCCGTACCAAACACGGCTGCCGCCGTGAGGCCAGCCACGCCGCCGCCGGACACAAGGATATCAACGTCTGTTTTGGTCATGGTCAAAGGCTCCTTGACGCTCAAGGTAGTGCGGCTGTGCGGGGATTGCCAAGCGGCATCCTGTCTCGGGTTTAGCGGGTCAGGCGGGTGATGAATTCGGTGAGGTCGACCGTGTGGTGATGGATATGATCGCCTGTCCCGCGCTCGGGCGCGACATGGACGCAGCGCATGCCCAGATCGTGGGGCACGGCGAGGTTGCGGGCGTCATCCTCGAACATCGCGCCGAGCATCGGTTCAACGCCATCGCGCGCAAACACGGCGGCAAAGGCGCGGGCGTCGGGCTTGGGGTGGAAATCGGCATGTTCGACGCCATAGATCGCATCGAACACCCCGTTGAGCCCGCGCGCGGCGATTACCCGTTCGGCATAGGGCGCAGAGCCGTTGGTGTAGACGATCTTGCGTCCCGGCAGGGCAGAGATGCCGCGGCGCAATTCGGTATCGGGTTCGAGGTGGTCGAGCGAGATTTCGTGAACATGGGTCAGGTAGGGGGTCGGATCGACGTCATGTTCCTGCATCAGACCGGCCAGCGTGGTGCCATAGCGCTGCCAGTAATCCTTGCGCAGAAAATTGGCGTGGGCGCGGTCAACGCCGAGGGCGTCCATCACGTATTGCGTCATCTTGACCTCGATCTGATCGAACAGCCGCGCGTGGGGCGGATAGAGCGTATTATCGAGGTCAAAGACCCAGTGAGCGACATGAGTGAAATGGTGTTTTGGCATGGCCGGACCCTATGCCCGTGTGCCGGGCTGCGCAATGGCGTAAAGCCGGGCGAGGGGTTGATGCGCGGGGCATTTGGCGTTCTAGTCAGCCGGGACGAAAAGGGGACGACATGAAAGAGGCACGATCAGCGCAGAAAGACGCCTATTCGCTGTTGCTGGACGCGATTGACCTTGGCGAATTCAAGCCGGGGGATCGTTTGGTGGAAAGCGATCTGGCCGAGCGGTTCGGGGTGTCGCGCACGCCCATTCGCGAGGCGTTGCAGCGGTTGGAAACGCAGGCGTTGCTGACCCGCGACGGGCGCAGTTTGATCGTGGCGTCGCTGGATCACAATCAGCTGGCCGAGCTTTATGTGGTGCGCGCCGAGCTGGAGGGGCTGGCGGCGCGGTTGGCGGCGAAACATGCCACCGACGAGGAGGTGCGCGTGTTGCGCGACATGGTCGAGGAGGACCGCAAGCTGACCGGTGATCCACAGGCCTTGGCGCAGGCGAACCGGCGGTTCCACCGCCAGTTGCATCTGGCGTCGCACAACCGGTTCCTCAAGCAACAACTTGACCTTGTGCATCAGTCGATGGCGTTGATGGCGACCACATCTTTGGCCGTGGAGGGCCGGGGCAAGACCGCGCTGGGAGAGCATGATGCGATCGTGCGTGCCATTGAGGCCAAGGACGAAGACGGGGCGCAAGCCGCGCTCAAGGCGCATATTTCAAAGGCGTTCGTGACCCGGCTCAAGCTCGACGCGGGTGGTATGGAAAACTAGGCCTTCTGCGGGCGCGGCGGTGGGCGCGGCGGCAATGGCTGTGGCCGCGTTGGCAGGCCCGGTGTTGGGAGGGCCGGTCGCGCGGTTGGCGAGCGAATGGCCGTGCTGGGTCTTGTCCCAATAGAACGGCAGCGCGACCAGTTCGTATAGAGCCTTGTAGGCGGCGATGGCCCCCAGCGGATAATAGAAATGCATCGTCGGCACCCAGAGCAGCAGGTGCCGGTGTTTTGGCCCGGAAACGGCGGTGGCGTTGATCAGGATGCTGATCACTTCGATCATCAGGAAAAGCAGACCGAAGCTCAGCAACAGCTCACGCGGGAACAGCGGGTCGAACGGGTGGGGCAGGCCAAGCAGCACCAGCCAGAAGGACCACAGGAAGGGGGCCAGTATGAACTGCGAAAGGGCGGTGATAAAATGCGCCTGAAACCCCCAGAACCGGAGCGCGCCCATCTGGCGATAAAAGCGCAGCGGATTTCGCATGTGAACGAGGTAGGTCACCATGTAGCCCTTGAGCCATCGCGAGCGTTGGCGGACCCATGGCCAGACGCGGCAGTTGGCCTCTTCACTTGTGGTGGTTGAGATCACCTCGGTGCGATAGCCGTGACGGGCGAGGCGGAAGCCGAGATCGGCGTCTTCGGTGACGTTATGGGCGTCCCAACCGCCCAATTCTTCCAGAGCGGCGCGGCGGAAGAACAGCGTGGTGCCCCCCAGCGGGATCGCCAGCCCAAGGCGCGACATGCCCGGCAGCATGAGGCGGAACCACGCGGCATATTCGATGGTGAAACATCGCGAGAGCCAGTTCTGCTGGCTGTTGTAATAATCAAGCACGCCCTGAAGGCAGACCACGTCATCGGGCACCTGTTGGAACCGCTCGACCATGCGGGTGATCTGATCCGGGTCGGGGGCGTCTTCGGCGTCCCAGATGCCGATGATTTCGCCATCACAGAAGTCGAGGGCGTAGTTCATTGCGCGTGGCTTGGTCTTGGGCGCGCCTTCGGGGACTTTGACCACGCGCATCCACGGCGGCAGGGTGCAGGCGGCGATGGTGTCGCGGGTGAGGTGGTCGTTCTCTTCCAGCACGAGCACCACGTCGAGCAGCGGTTTGGGGTAGGTCAGCCGGGACAGGCGCGCCACGAGGTGACTGGCGATTTCGGTTTCCTTGAACAGCGGCACGAGCATGGAGACGCGCGGCAACGGGAGGGGTTGGGTGCTGCGTGAATGGTTCTGTGGCGGGCCGGTCGCGGGCAAGGGGGCGGGCGCGGGATCAGTCGCCTGTGCGGCGGTAGGATCGGGGGCCGACATATGGGCAAGATAGGCCGACAGGCGCAGTGCGGCGGCGACGATCAGCGTGAAGGTCGCCCAGAGCGCGAGGGCCGCGAACATATAGGCCGGTTGTAGAACCGTCAGCGCCAGAAGGGTCGCGACACCGAGCAGGGTGAGCGCGAGGCGTCGTCGCCCCGACGACTGCCATGTGCGGCAGCTTTCCGCTTCGGGAACGCGGGCGGAGGCCTGTTGGGTGAGCGTGTCACGATGGGTCTGGGCGAGGGCGGCCTGAATTTCGCAGGCCGGGGCGATGGCCAGTTCGGCCTTGGGGGCATCATCGCCCATGATGCTGAGAACATGGGTGAAATCGTCAAGATGCGAGGCGATGATACAGAGCGTGTCACCGCGCATTTTCCACGGCAGAACGCTTCGGTTGAGGCAGAGACGCAAGGGAATGGCGCCAACCAGCGCCGGGTCGGGCGGGTTGTTGAGGAGGTCCGCGCGGGGCAGGCCATGATAGCGCGAGAGGGCGCGGGCCATGTCCTGACTGCTGACGTGGCCTTCGGAGATCAGGATACGATCAAGGGTTCTGCGGCTGCGTGATTGCACCGCGCGGGCGTCGAGCAGATCGGAGGCCGAGACCATGTCGCAAGAGAGCAGATAGCGCGCGAACCCGTCGCCCGGAGTGTCTTCGCCAGAAGGTTGCAGTGCCTGATGCATGGTCATCCCTTCCCCTTGTGAAACGCCAGAGCGGCGGCTTGTCCCAAGGTTCAGGTTTGGTTCACACCAATTAAAATTTCGTTAAAAATCATGCGGTTTGGACGCGAAATTGTGGCGAAAATACGCCTTTTTGGTTAACCGGCGGTTAACAAATGCCTGTCAAAGGCAGGAAACGCGCCATGCGCCAGCAAGAGGGCGCGCGGCGCGTTCAAAGGGATCACCCCGCCCGCTTGGCCATTTCTGCGGCAAAACGCTCGAACAGATAGAAGCTGTCTTGCGGGCCGGGGGAGGCTTCGGGGTGGTATTGCACCGACCAAACCGGGCGGTCGAGCATGCGGATGCCGCAATTGCTACCATCGAAAAGTGAAACATGTGTTTCCTTGACGCCCGCGGGGAGGGATTGGCTGTCAACGGCGAAACCGTGGTTCATCGAGGTGATCTCGACCTTGCCGGTATCGAGATCCTTGACCGGGTGGTTGGCGCCGTGGTGGCCGTGGTTCATCTTGACCGTCTTGGCGCCGAGCGCCCGGGCGAGCATTTGGTGGCCGAGGCAGATGCCGAAAATCGGCAGGTCGGTGTCATCAAGAATGGTTTTGATCATCGGCACGGCATAAGCGCCGGTTGCCGCCGGATCGCCGGGGCCGTTGGAGAGAAACACGCCATCGGGATTATGGGCCAGCACCTCTTCGGCGGTGGCGGTGGCGGGCAATACGGTCACGTCACAGCCAACCGACGCAAGGCAGCGCAGGATGTTGCGTTTGGCGCCGTAATCCAGCGCGACGACCTTGTACTTTGCCGCTGTCTGGCGCGGGTAGCCATCGGCCAGGCCCAACGCATTTCGTCCCAGTTATAGGATTGCGCGCAGGTCACATCCTTGGCGAGATCCATGCCTTCGAGGCCTGCAAAGGCGCGAGCGGCGGCAACGAGGGCTTCGATGTCGAAGTTGCCTTCGGGGTCATGGGCCAGCGCCACATGCGGTGCGCCTTGCTGGCGGATGGCGCGGGTTAAACGCCGCGTATCGACGCCGCCGATCGCGATGCGCCCACGCGCGGCGAGCCATGTGCCGAGCGGTTCGGCGGCGCGCCAGTTTGACGGCTCGGTCGGGTCCATTTCACCACCATGCCATCGGCCACCGGATCGCCGGTTTCATCGTCCTGCGGGTTCACGCCGACATTGCCGATATGGGGGAAAGTGAAGGTGACGACCTGTCCGGCATAGGAGGGATCCGTCATGATTTCCTGATAGCCGGTCATTGCGGTGTTAAAGCAAAGCTCGGCCGTGGTGTGCCCAACCGCGCCAAAACCGTGGCCGTAAAAGACAGTCCCGTCTGCGAGGGCGAGGCAGGCGGTTGGGCGGGCATGGGTGTCGAGCGGCATGCTATTCTCTCCGGGGAAATTTGGCGGAACCTAGTGCCGCGCTTGGGAAGGGTCAAGGGGGCGCTTTGGCCCTTGTTCAATTGCGCCAAAGACTGCGCAAAATGGCGGCGCGGAGGCTTCCGTGGCGTCCGCCGGAGCGAGATTTCTTGCAAGGGGCGGGCGCATTGGCTATTTAACGAAATTCTTGCAAACCATGGGGATGGCAAAGATGGATCTGAGAGAGCGCGTTTCCAGCGCCCTGAAACAGGCGATGAAGGACAAGGCCGCGGATCGGCTTTCGACCTTGCGTTTGATCAATGCCGCGATCAAGGACCGCGATATTGCCGCGCGAGGCGAAGGCAATGAAGCGGGGGTTGATGGCGGTGAAATCCTTGCGATTCTTGGCAAAATGGTCAAGCAGCGGCAAGAGAGCGCGCGCGCCTATGAAGAGGGCAGCCGGCTTGACCTTGCCGAGCGGGAACGCAGCGAGATCAAGGTGATCGAGGAGTTTCTGCCCAAGAAGCTGTCGGATGAGGCCGTGGAAAAAGCCGTCGATGCGGCGATTGCCAAGGTCGAGGCCAGCTCGATCCGGGATATGGGCAAGGTGATGGGCGAGTTGAAATCGCAATACACCGGCCAGATGGATTTTGGCGCGGTTGGGCCGATGGTCAAGGATCGTCTCTGCGCCGGGTGAGGCTGTAGGGCGGTTTGACGTGGTTGATGTGGGGCGCGGGTTCGCAGGCTTGGCTTGAGTGGGGCAGCCCGCTAGGCCGCCGTTATAAATGGGGGGCCAACCCCCCACACCGCTGTAAAGGTGGGGGGCCAGCCCCACACACCCCCCGGGATATTTTCAGTCAGATGAAGCGATGGACGCGGCTTGTTGAGGGGCGGTCTGTGCTGGGTTTCGTGTGCGGCGGGGGGCTTGGGCCGTGGTGGAGCGTGGGCGCGGGTTAACCTTTGGGTTTGGCGTGGCAGATCGGGGGGTGACTCCCGGCTGACATCCGGCTGACTCTCGGCTGTCGGGGGACGCTGCCTATTTGTGGCTGGGGCGTTCGTTAACACAACGCACGCAAGGGCGCCGATGCGGGGCACCGTCACGGTGGTCTCAGACAGCGTTAACATTTGGTTGATACCTCCCTTTCCTGTCCGGGCGACGTGCGCCTTGGGACATGAGTGAATTCAGTCAACCAGCATCCCGGCCCCGTGGCGTGGACCCGTGGCGGATGTGGAAAGGGAACCCGAGATGAACAAGGCAATCACCGATGGCGTGGTCTTTATGCCGCCCGCATTTGCAAATGGGCTTGATGTCTGGTCGAGCCAGGACGGCACAGCGGGGCAGGACACCTATGATGGCGCGCTGAACGCGGCACTTGTGCCGGCGGATCAGGACTTTGGCGGCTGTCTGGAATTGCAAAAGACCGAGGTGACCCAGAAGCTGCGCTATATGGGGGAGACGCCGCTTTTGCCCGGGTGCTATTTGCGCATCACGGCGCGGGTGAAGGCGGTGAGTGGCAACCTGCCCAGCGTGCGTATCGCCGCATGGGCCGGGGGCGCGGGGGACGTGCATGTGGCGGGGCTGAGCGAGGTGGGAGCGAGCACGACGCTGAGCCAATATGGCGAGGTGGTCGAGGTCAGCGCGATTGTCGGCGCGGGGGCGCGTGGCGGGGTCGATATGGTCTGGGGCGCGGCGCCGCTTTATGGGCATTTCGGGTTGGATTTGACCGGGCCGAGCGGCGGCGTGGTGCGGATTGACGATCTTGTCATCGAAGACATCACCAGCGCGTTTTTGCGCGACATGATGCCATGGGTGGATGTGCGCGATTACGGTGCATTGGGTGACGGCGCGACCGACGATCTGGCGGCGTTCGAGGCGGCGGATGCGGATGCCGATGGGCGCATCGTTCTGGTGCCGGAGGGCGAGCATTTTCTAAGCGATTCCATGACCTTTGAGAGCCGTGTTACATTTCAGGGCACGGTGAGCATGCCGGATACGGCGATTTTTTCGATGACGCAGAATTTCGATCTTCCGGCCTATATCGAGGCGTTTGGCGATGAGGTTCTGGCGTTTGAGAAAGCGTTTCAGTCGTTGTTGAACGGCTCGGGGCATGAATCGCTTGATATGGGGGGCGCCGGGTCGAGCTTAAGGGGCCGATAGATTTGAGCGCGGCGGTGCCCAATCGGGTGAGTTATTCGACTCGCCGGGTCATCCGGAACGGGCAGTTTTATGCCAATGACAACGCCGCGTGGGATATCGATGTGGTGACTAGTCAGGCGAGCTATTCTCCGAGCAATGCCAAGGTGTTGAGCGGCGTTGTGAATGTGGCCAACATCGCCATCGGGTCGCTGGTTGAGGGCAGCGGTGTGGAGCGCGAGGTTTATGTGCGGGCCAAGAACGAGGCGACGCAGGAAATCACCCTGAATACCGAGCTTTATGACGCGGATGGGACGCAAACTTTTACCTTTCGCCGGTTCAAATATCTGCTGGATTTCAGCGGGTTCGAGCGAATTGATAAGATTGGGCTGGAAAGCATTGAATTTCAATGTAATTTCCGCTCCAGCGGGATCTGTCTTGCGCCGACCGGCGTGGCGTTTCGGATCAGCGATTGTTTTATCAGCCGGCCGCGGCGTCGCGGGATCACAAGCCCCGGCGAAGGCTGTCAGGGGCTGACGGTGGACCGCTGTCAATTCCTGAGCGAGGAAGGTGGGGTGCTGGCGCAGGATCGCGAGTCGCTCGTGCTGAACGCGCAAGGTAGCGACGTGAAGCTGCGCGATAACCGCTCGACCCGGTTCCGGCATTTTGCCATTCTGGGCGGCACCGGGTCGATCATCACGGGCAACCATTTCTATCAGGGGGACAATGCCGACGACGGGCTGCGCCTTGCCGGGATCGCGTTTACCACGACCAATTGCCGTGCGATTGTGAACGGCAACTATGTCGACAATTGTTTCATCGAGTGGACGAACGAGCATGACAGCGCGCCGGATTACAATTCGGAGCTGTCGTTCAGTCAGCTTAACATCAGCGACAACGTGTTTTTGGTGAGCCACGTTGCGCCGTGGTTTTCGTTCATCATTGTGAAACCTTATGGTGCTAATCATTACGTCAATCAGATGGTGGTGCAGGGCAACCTGTTCCGCACCATTGGCGGCAGCATCGACAAGGTTGAGAAGGTCGACACCAGCTTTGCCGATCTGGATCACGACCGGGCGGTGAATGTCACGTTTAGCGACAATATGTTCAAGCTGATCGAGCATGGGACGTATAATCCGCTTTTGGTGAACCATGAGGAGGCGACGTTGTCGACTGTGTGGACGGTGGATTGCGCGCCGAACCTGCCGTTCGGGGGCTTTGCGCGGAACGTGGAATCGGTGCAGCCGATTGGGCCGTTGAAGAATGCGGCGAATGTGAAACGCTTTGAGCAGCCGTATGTGAACCTGAAGGTCGGGCCGAACAGTGATCAGGTCGAGGTGGTGTTCGATCAGGCGGTCATTGGTGAAGTGGCGGTGAAAGTGCGGATGGATTGAGGGGACGTGGATAAGCGGCGCTTTGGGCCTTTGCGCATTGCCGGTTTGCGGGCGGGCGCTGTGCAGGTCGGGGCTGTGCAGGTGGGCGTTACTCAGGCTGGCGCTGTAAAGGTAGGCGCTGTGCAGGTCCGCGCGTCCCGGCTTTGGCGATTAGAAATCGCGCCAGAAGCCGAATTTCACCCCATAGCTGTCATCGCCGGTCAGCCCGGCGGTGACGCCAAGTTCGACATGCATCGTCGGGGTCACGCGCATTACCATTGAGGGGGCGAGACGGGCAAAGAACGGGTCGCGATGGCTCTTGCCGGTTTGCAGTTGCAGGATCGTCTTGAAGCGGTCGGAATGGGTGAGGCCAAAGGTGAAATCTGCCTTGTAGTCGACCTGTGAGGTGGTGAGGCGGTGTTCGCTGACCGCCTCGATCGAGATCCAGCCCGATCGCCCGTTCTTGCGCGAAAACCCGTGGCCATAAGAGCGGCCAGGGCGCAGCACCAATTCGCCTGCGATCTGTCCGAAGCCGAGCTCTGCGGCGATGAGGTGGCCGGGTGCCGGTTCGCGCAAGGGGGCGCGCAGGAAGACGATGGCCTTGGATTTGCCCGAGACGCCATGCCCGATATCGACCCCGAGTGTGAGGGTCCGGCCCAGCCCGTATTCACCATATGTGCTGGTATAAAGCGCATAAGGCCCGTTGATCGAGGTGCCCGAGACATAGGTTGAGACGGACAGGAAGCCGGTGCCTTTTTCGCGCGGCCATGCGCCGGCATGGGCGGGGGCGCCGGGACAGGCTGTGACGGCGATCAGGGCGGTGATGGCGGTGACGGTGGCGCGGGCCGTCAGGTGCTGCGCCAGGTGCCGCAAAGGGTGCCGCACTGGGCGCAGGGTTGCATTCATGAACTGGTAAAGGCGCTTCATGCCGCACTCTCGTATCGGGCCTTGGGGCCTCAACTATGGGTTAAACTTGGTAAACAACGGGTTAACGCGGGCAAAGTGACCGCGATGTGCCTTGTGGCTGCTTGCGGGAGGTTCCCCAGTGGCGGGTGATCCGCTAGGCTGGCTTTGGAGTTGCGCGGAGTGAAGGAGGTACGACATGCCGACAATAGCCAAGGACAGCCCGGTCCAGACGGTGATCACCACGTTTGAGATGACACCGGGCACGGCGCAGGATTTGATGGATGCGCTGAGTGCGGCCTATGCCGAGTTTATCTCAAAACAGCCGGGGTTCATCGGGGCGGGGCTGCATATCAATGACGCGCAGACGCGGATTGCCAATTATTCGCAATGGCAGCGGCGCGAGGATTTTCAGGCGATGCTGCGCAGTGACGAGATGCGCCAGCGCAACCGCAAGATTGCCGAGCTGTGTAAGAGCTTCGAGCCGGTGATGTATGAGGTGAGCGAGGCGTATGACTGAGCCCTTTGACATGACCTGAATCAAGGCGCGGGGGCGCGTTTTGCGCCATGCTCCTTTGCGAGAAGCGAAGGAGAAACGCGATGTATAAGAATATTCTGGTCCCGATTGCAGCAGATCACGACCCCAACACCGATGCGGCGCTGAAGGTGGCGCGGGCGTTGGCCGGAGAGGGCGCGACGATCACCGCGCTGACCGTGGTCGAGACGATGCCGGGCTATGTGGCGAGCCAGTTGCCCGAGGGGCAGTTTGAAAAGACCATGGCGGCCGTGACGAACGGGTTGAAAGAGGACCTTGCCGGGGCGGGGGATGTGGTGATCAAGGTGATCGAGGGGCATTCGGCCCGCAGCATTCTGGAGTTTGCCGCTAAGGCCAAGATTGACTGCATCGTCATGGCCTCGCATCGCCCGGACATCAGCGACTATTTCCTCGGCTCGACCGCATCGCGCGTGGTGCGCCATGCGCAATGTGCGGTGCATGTGCTGCGTTGATCCAGCAGGGCCGTAGGGCGGGGTGAAACCCCGCCCTACGGCGGCAAAGCGGAGGCCACGGGTTGCGAGACCGCGTGGCCTTTCCCATATCATCGGGGATAAAGCGACAAAGGAGCCGCGCCCGATGAAATGCCCGATTGACGGTGAAACCCTGCGCATGAGCGAACGCCACGGGGTTGAGATTGACTATTGCCCAAGCTGCCGTGGTGTGTGGCTTGACCGGGGTGAATTGGACAAGATCATCGACAAGGCGGTGGGCGATATGGCGTTGCCAGACCCGGAGCCAGTTCCTGAGCCAGAGCCGGTGCCGCAGCCAGCGCCCGAGGCCGCACCGGAGCCGCGCGTTTGGCAGGAACCTTACCGCGAGGCGCGCGCGCCTAAGGGCAAGCGGTACAAGGGCAAATATTCTGATGACGGGACGTATCGCAAGAAGAAGCGGCGCAAGTCTATTCTCGAAGAAATATTCGATTTCGACTGATGCGCCGCAAGTGGCGGCTATGACGCATTCCATTGAGTGAATGAATGGGGCAAGCTGGCGGGTGAACCCCTGTTGCGAAAGGAATGCCCCGATGTTGAGATCCACGCTTGTCTGTGTCGCCATGCTGGCCAGCCCTGTGCTGGCGGATGATCCGGTTCAAATCACCAAAGGGGTGATGTCGGTCACTGTTGAAACCGATGGCGGCGCAGTTGAGATTAGCCGCAATCAGGACACGGGCCATGTCATCAGCGGGGATTTCGCCCGCACATCAAGGCCTTGCCCGAACTTCTGTATTCAGCCGATGGTGCCCGCCGACGGGGTGACGACGATTGGCGAATTGGAGCTTCTGGACGCGCTTAAAGACCCCGATGTGATGGTAATCGACAGCCGCATTCGTCCGAATTTCGAGGGGGGGTCGATTCCCGGTGCGGTCAACATGCCCTATACCGAGATGGCCGACCGGCTGGGCGAGCTTGGCTGTGAGCCGGATTTCGACGGGTTTGAATGCCTGCCCGAGAAGATCAAGACGGTGGCGTTGTTTTGCAACGGGCCGTGGTGCGGGCAGTCACCGACCGCAATTCGGCGGATGATCAAGGCGGGCTTTCCGGCGGAGCGGATCATGTATTACCGGCAAGGGATGCAGGGCTGGCGGATGCTGGGCTTGACCGTGACGGGTGAGTGAAGAGGCGGGCGAGTGAAGACGGGCACTTTGACCGGCGGGATTTGACGGATGGCGCGGGCGGGCTATGGTAAGGGCATGGTGCTGCCGTTGATCTTGTTTTTGGCCTCGCTTCTGGTCGCCGGGTTTGCCTTTGTCACCCAAGGCGGGGTGTTGAGCGACGAGGTGTTGCTTGCGCTGCTCTCGGGCGCGGCGGCGTTGGTCTTGGCGTGGCGGGAATGGCGACGGGTGAGCCGGGGTTACATCGTAATCGACGGGTCGGACGTGATGGGTTGGGGCGATGCGCCGCGGCTTGCAACCGTGCGGCGGGTGGTCAAGGCATTGGAAGTGCAAGGTTTTGTGCCGGTCGTGTGGTTCGACGCCGATGTCGGGCAGAGCGATGCGGGCTTGGCGCGGGCGTTGGGCGTGGCGCGCAGGCAGGTGATGGTGGTGCCGGAGGGGCGCGCCGATGCGGCTTTGCTGGCCGGGGCCGAGGCGCTGGGCGCGCGGGTGGTGAGCAACGCACGCTATGGGGATTACACCGGCCGGTTCGAGTGGCTGGGGACCGAAGGGTTTCTTGTGCCGGGGCAGGTGGACGGGCGCGGGGTTGAACTGCGCTTTGCCTGACTCTGCAGGGCCTTTGACAATTTTAGGGAAATAAGACGCGGCTGGCTGGATTTGGGTGGCTGGCGACCTTGCTGGGGTGACCCTTGGGTATATGTCTGAGGGTGTGCCTTGCTGGGTGGCTGGCGGCCATGTCTGGCTTGCGATGCGTCTTGGGGGATTGATAGCGCGTGTCGGGGCGGGGTGTAAAGCAAAAAATGTAATGGAATCAAGTAGTTGAGTGTTTTTGTCAGGTAGTTTTCCGAGGGGAATACTCGGGTTTTGCTGTGCGGGAGGCGCCGTTGGGCCGCGCCCGACCTGGAGGGCGCATGCGGGCGGTTTGTGGTGGGCGGAGGCTCTGTTTGGGTGTGACGGTGGTTTGGTGGGGGAACGGTGCTAAAGCGCCCTCCTGGGGGAGGTCGGGCGGTGGCTGGCGGCGCCGGGCGGTGGGGGCGGGTCGCCTAAAATTCGAAATTTCTAAACTTCTAAAAAGGGGCGTGGCAAACGTCAGGTTTAGTTTATTAGTGGCTGGCCAAAATTGTGATACGTTGTAAAGATTAGAATTTGAAAGAAAGAGGTGAATGTGTTGGAGAATAGGAAAATTTTTCATATTGGAGAGTTGGCCATCAATGCTAACGACAAGAATAAAATACCTGATGAAGAACTGGCGTTTATCGCCACTCTGAGCTTTGCGGTGGATGAAGCTGCCGTTTTCAAAAAGTTACTTATACAAACATTCACGGATAAGCCCAAAGATGATGATTCCATTCAGCTTTTCATGATAAATCAATTTACTATAATGAGAGCATTGAACGCCAAAATTTTTGAATCTCTCAGAATATTCGAAGACTACAAGACGATACTTACACGATCGGTACAAAAAGACAGGGCCGATTTCTTAAGTAGATTCGATTCTGAGTATCAAAAAATAGTAAATGATAAGGCATACGAATTGGCAAGAACTATAAGAAATAATTCAACAAATCATTATTTGCAATCGATCACTAGATCGAACTTACCGCACGTTTCCGAAAATTCTGTTTTGAAGATGTACCTGCACAAAAGTGTTGGAAACTCTTTTCACCCATTAGGTGAAGAATACGTTTTCATAGCGGGTGTCGCGCGTGAACACGGCGGTAGGAATGAAGTAATTAGTGCTTTGGAGGGCTGGATTGATTGGGGGATTATGGCCAGTAAATTGGTAACGCGTTTGCACCAAGACTATCTGGTTTGGCTGCATAAATCTCATTTTCCAGAATGGAAACTACGAAAGAAAACTCCTTATCTTGACGAGAAGTTTGTTAAGAAAATTGGAACGGCTACTTTGCCTCTAGTTCTGCTAGAAGATTGAGAAAGACTAATCCTTGGGTGAGAGGGTGAGATTACCGCCCCCTCCGCTTCACATTCCCACCTCTTTGCCCCGGCCGTCCGGCCGTTGAGCGGCCTTTGGACTTTACGGCGGCCTCTGAGGCCTTTTCAACCGCATATTGCCGCGCGAGGGGGTCGTCGGCAATCGCCAGATCGACCGCCTCGAGCCGTTTGACCTCGTCGCGCAGGCGGGCGGCTTCTTCGAATTCGAGGTTCTCGGCGGCTTTGCGCATGTCGGTGCGCAGGCCTTCGAGAACGGTTTCGAGATTGGCGCCGTGCAGGGGTTTGTCGATCTTGGCCGTCACGCGGGACATGTCGGTGTCGCCTTGGTAGAGGCCGGACAGCACGTCTTCGACGTTCTTCTTGATCGTCGAGGGGGTGATGCCGTGTTCCTCGTTATAGGCGATCTGTTTGGCGCGGCGGCGGTCGGTTTCGCCAAGGGCGCGTTCCATCGAGCCGGTGATGCGGTCGGCGTACATGATGACGCGGCCTTCGGCGTTTCGCGCGGCGCGACCGATGGTTTGGATCAGCGAGGTTTCCGAGCGCAGGAAGCCTTCTTTGTCCGCATCCAGAATGGCGACGAGGCCGCATTCGGGAATGTCGAGCCCTTCGCGCAGCAGGTTGATGCCGATCAGCACGTCAAACGCGCCGAGGCGTAAATCGCGAAGGATTTCAATGCGTTCCAGCGTGTCGATGTCCGAGTGCATATAGCGCACGCGGATGCCCTGTTCGTGCAGATATTCGGTCAGATCCTCGGCCATGCGTTTGGTCAGCGTGGTGACGAGCACGCGCATGCCCTTTTCCGCGACGATGCGGATTTCGTCGAGGAGGTCATCGACCTGGGTTTCGACCGGGCGGATTTCGACCTGTGGGTCGATCAGGCCGGTGGGGCGGATCACCTGTTCGGCAAAGACGCCGCCGGCCTGTTCAAGCTCCCACGCCGAGGGGGTGGCAGAGACAAAGACGGATTGCGGGCGCATGGCGTCCCACTCCTCGAACTTGAGGGGGCGGTTGTCCATGCAGGACGGCAGGCGGAAGCCGTGTTCGGCCAGCGTGAATTTGCGCCGGTAGTCGCCCTTATACATGCCGCCGATCTGGGGCACGGAGACGTGGCTTTCATCGGCGAAAACGATGGCGTTGTCGGGAATGAATTCGAACAGGGTGGGGGGCGGCTCACCGGGGGCGCGGCCGGTGAGGTAGCGGGAGTAGTTCTCGATCCCGTTGCAGACGCCGGTGGCCTCTAGCATCTCGAGATCGAAATTGGTGCGCTGTTCGAGGCGTTGCGCTTCGAGCAGTTTGCCGTCATTCACCAGCTGGTCGAGGCGCTGTTTGAGCTCGGTCTTGATGTGCTGGATCGCTTGGGTCATCGTCGGTTTCGGGGTGACGTAATGCGAGTTGGCATAGATGCGGATATGCTCCATCGTGCCGGTTTTCTCGCCGGTGAGGGAGTCGAATTCGACAATGGATTCAAGCTCTTCCCCGAAGAAAGACAGCCGCCATGCGCGGTCTTCGAGGTGGGCGGGGAAGATTTCGAGACTGTCGCCGCGCACCCGGAACGAGCCGCGCTGGAAGGCTTGGTCATTGCGGCGGTATTGCTGGGCCACGAGGTCAGCGATGACGGCGCGTTGGTCATACATTGCGCCGACTTTCAAATCCTGTGTCATCGCGCCGTAGGTTTCGACCGAGCCGATGCCGTAGATACACGACACCGAGGCGACGATGATCACGTCGTCGCGTTCCAGAAGCGCACGCGTAGCGGAGTGGCGCATCCTGTCGATCTGTTCGTTGATCTGGCTTTCTTTCTCGATATAGGTGTCGGAGCGCGCGACATAGGCTTCGGGCTGGTAATAGTCATAGAAGCTGACGAAATATTCGACCGAGTTCTCGGGGAAAAAGCTCTTCATCTCGCCGTAAAGCTGGGCGGCGAGGGTTTTATTGGGGGCGAGGATGATGGCCGGGC
The DNA here is from genome assembly GCA_025916135.1 of Rhodobacteraceae bacterium D3-12. NCBI lineage: Bacteria > Pseudomonadati > Pseudomonadota > Alphaproteobacteria > Rhodobacterales > Roseobacteraceae > Phycobium > Phycobium rhodophyticola. The sequence goes on from CP104793.1 coordinate 1,137,547, forward strand.
GTTGGGTTTCTTCGATCACCTTGGCCATGGTGAAGGTTTTGCCCGTGCCGGTCGCGCCCAAGAGCACCTGATTGCGCTCGCCTTCGGTGATGCCTGCTGTCAGTTCGGCAATCGCGGTGGGTTGGTCCCCGGCGGCGGTGAATTCGGTGTGCATCACGATGCGCTTGCCGCCTTCGAGTTTTTCACGCGTTTTCACATCCTCGGCCGGGGCGTGCATCATGGGCATTGAGCTGTCGGTATGGACATGCGGCATGGGCGGACCTTTCGGGCGGTGGTTCAGCGGAGACAAGTCAGCAGGGGCGACTCGGGGGTGGGGTGGCGAGTGTGTCAGATTTGATCACTTTATGTTCCGGTTCAAGGGGGGGCGGGCCAATTGGGCGCGGCATGCTGACAGTAGGGTGTCAGGAGAGCGGCGCGCGGATCATCACGTTTTGCACCCGTTGGTAAAATTCGCTCTGCTCTGGCTTGGCAGGAGGCGATGGTTTGGCTTAACCTGAGGTAAGGATTGGTGAGAAGGGATTTTTTCATGAAGCGCAATTTGATCGGAGCACTGGGGTTGGTTGGGGCGATGATGCTGCCCGGACTGGTGCAGGCGCAGTCATTTATTCCCGACACCCGCTGTACTGTTGTGTTGGCGTCCAAGCCGAGCCGGAAAGAGGCGATTGCCGATGTAAAGCTGCGTTGGAACGACCGGGACACGGTGATTTATCGCAGCCAGAACGGCTGGTATGCGATCACATGGAAGATCATTCCCAAGGCCACGTCGGCGTCGCATTTGCAGCGGTTGAAGACCCGCGGAGAGGTGCCGGCGGATGCGTTGTGTTCCTCTGGCAAGAGCTATCTTGAGCAAGTGGGGCGCTATGCGGCGGAACGCCCGATGGCGGAACCTGTGCCGGGATCGGCGCGGGTGGCCAGCGGGCCAAGCAGCAGCGACGACACGGGCGGGCGCACGCCGCTGATGCCGGGGCGCAACAATTCTGCAGGCTCGCGCGTGCCGCAAGCGAGCGACGACGGCGGTGTGGCGCGCACCCCGAACCGCGCACCAAGGGCGAGCGACGATGGCGGGAGCCTGAATAAGCCAAAACCTGCGCCACGATCCAGCGACGATGGCGGCGGGTATAACAGCGCGCCAAAGCCCGCGCCGCGCGGGCCGGATTCAAGCGACGATATGGGCGGGCTGAACCCAGCCCCGGACCGGCGCGCCCCGACGGGTCGTGCCCCAGTTGCCGGGTCAAAGGATGATGACGGCGGACGGCAATTTGCCGGTGTGCCGCGCCGCACCCCGGAACGCGCCGAGCCGCCACGCCGCAATGGCGACGGCCCCAAGCCCGACTTCTCGCGCAGGAAGTCAACCGGCACGGGGTTTGTCGTTAGCCGGGGTGGGCATATCCTGACCAATGAGCATGTGATCGACAACTGTGGCGCGGTGAAGGTGAAGGGCAAACAGGCCGAAGTTATCGCCGCCAACGCCGAGTGGGATCTTGCGCTGATCAAAGTGTCGCCAAGCGATGTGGCCACGGTGGCAGAGTTCGCGCCGTCTCCGGCGCGGCTTAATTCCGATGTGACGGTTGTTGGCTTCCCGCTGACCGGATTGCTGAGCGGGCTGAACGTGACGCGCGGGGCGGTAAGTTCGGAAAAAGGGCTGCGCGGGGACGACCGGCGGATGCAGATTTCCGCGCCGGTTCAGCCGGGCAATTCGGGCGGGCCGGTGGTGGACCGGACGGGTGCGATTGTCGGCGTGGTGGTGTCCAAGCTGAACGCCAAATCGCTGGCGGACCGCTCGGGCGACATTGCCCAGAACGTCAATTTCGCCATTCGCGGGCGGCTGGCCAAGGAGTTCATGACAAGCAACAACGTACTGCCGCTTCTGAAGCAGGGGCAGGCGACAATGAACCCCGAAGACATCGCGCGCCAGACGTCGAGCTTTACGGTTCTGGTGTCTTGCTACTGATCGGGGCCTATGGGGGCTAGGGGCCTAAAGGCCGGGCAAGGGCCGGAAATTCGGCGCAATGCGGCACATTTGCGCCTTGTCGGCGGGGCGCTCTTGGGGTTAAACCAAGGGCATCAAACGGAGACCAGCCATGCCTGCACGTATCTTTCAGCCCGCACGCACAGCGATGTCCTCGGGCACCGCGAAAACCAAATATTGGGTTTTGGAACATGCGCCCGCCAGCGCGCGCAACATTGATCCGCTGATGGGGTGGACCTCATCCAGCGATACGCAGGCGCAGGTGCGGTTGAAATTCGACAGCAAGGAAGCCGCGTTGGATTATGCGGCTGAGCATGGGATCGAAGCGGTGGTCAGCGAGCCGCACAAGCGCAAGCCCATCATCCGGTCCGGCGGTTATGGTGAGAATTTTGCGACCAACCGGCGTGAGCCATGGTCGCACTAAATCTGACGCTCTAAGACAGTTTTTGCTTGGCCGTTTCGTTAGGTCTGCTGTTGTCGTGCCCGTTTTTGTCCTGCCCGCTTTTTCCTGCTCCGCTTTTGATATGCCCTGTCCCACGTTTTCCTGTGTCATGAGCCGGTCAGGTCGGCGCCTGTGCAGCAGACCGGGTGCAGTGTTCCCTAGCTTGGCGACAAAAACGCAGCTCTGCGGCCTGCTGGCCCTTGCCAAGTCGGGCGGCTTTGCTCAAATAGGGGCGCAAGCGGTCCCTTAGCTCAACTGGATAGAGCAGCTGACTTCTAATCAGCAGGTTGAGGGTTCGAGTCCTTCAGGGATCGCCATTCACAGGTTTGCGCCGGCTCTTTGAGCGTTGTGTCAAAGCAAGCGCCGTGGCGGTGAGCGCGGCGAGGCAGAGCAGCGATTTTGTGGTCGTTTCCATCGTGCCGGTGATCAGCAGCGCGTGGGCGATTGTGCCCGTGACGATCAGCACAGCGAGCGAGAGGTGGATGGCGCGCCAGAGTGCGGGGCGCAGGCGACGGCGGAGGACTGCAAGGGCGCCAGCGGCGAAAACGGCCCACATAGCGGTGACGCCAAACCCCGAGAATGGCGTTGGCGAGCGGAACAGGAGCGCGTCGATCACGTCAGGCGGGCTGGTTCGCCAGAGCGCGGCGACATGGACCACCACCGCAGAGATCAGGCCAGCGCCAGCCCAGCGGTGCACGCGCCGAGCGCGCAGCGGGTGCAGGCCGGGCAATAGCCCCGCCGCGAGCAGCGGTTGCACCACCACAAGCGCCAGCGCGACGATGCCGGCAAAGCCACCGAGGATATAGACCGGCTGACGATAGGCGAGCAGGGGGCTGATCGCGGCGCCGGCAATGGCCGCGGCGATCACGCCGATGAGCAACGCCCAGACAAGCAGGGTGCGCGCAGTTGGTTTGGCGCGGCGCGTCACCCGCGATCAGGCCGGTTTCAGGACGAAATGCGCTTCGAGGCTGGTGTCGCGCGGGCTGGACATCACCGGGCGTAGGAACACCGTTTCGAAGGCATCGCTGTCATAGGCAAGATGCCCGTGTGCTTGGCCGAACGCCGGGACGATCTGGGGCATTTCAAGGCGAAACACGCCGTTTTCGTCGCTAAGCGTGGCGCCGTGGCTGTGTTTGTCGCGCTCGTTGCCTTCGGTGGTATGGGCCCAGATCTGGATCCGCTGACCGGCGAGGGGGCGCCGTCACCTGCGCGGCGCACGGTGCCGCTCATCCAGAAGCCGCCGCTGCCGATCCGCTTCACGATCGGAGCGCCGGGCAGGTAGTTGTTGGCGCCGCCGCGCATGGAGGCCGTGGGTGCGAGGGTTTTGGCGCGGGCCGGGATGCGCAGGCCGGAGGCAAGCGTAACCAACCCGCCAGCGGCCGTTGCAAGCGCGGCGCGGCGGGTGATGTGGGGGCGCTTGGGTGCGGGCGTGATGGGGCGGCGTTGCATTGGCGGCTCTCCTTTGCGGTTGGGCGGCGGTCGGGCTGGTGGTCGGGCGGCGGGTGGGCTGGCGGTCAGGGTGGTGATCGGGCGGTGTTTGCCGTCTTCAAGATAAGCAAAACCGCGCGCTCCATAAAGCACCTGCACGGCTTTGTGATAGGGCCGCGCGGTGTTTGGCCGGTGCGGGGCCGCGCGATTATGCGCAGGGGGTGGCGTTGTTCGCGTCTAGCCCGTCGGGGCCGCAGAACTGTTGATAGAGCAGCGCGATAAGGGTGCGCGTGCAGTCATCCGCGAGGCTGTAATAGACGGTTTTACCGCTCCGCCGGGTGTTCACCAGACGCTTTTCACGCAGGCGGGCGAGCATCTGGCTTACCGCGGCCTGGCGACAATCGAGCAGGGTTTCCAGCTCGCCCACAGATTTCTCGCCGGAGCCGAGATGGCACAAAATCATCAGCCGCCCCTCATGGGCCAGCGTTTTGAGGTATGCGGCGGCTTGTTCCGCATTGCGGGCCATTTCCGCGGGTGGGGCGGCGGTGGTGGTTGCGTCCAACGCGCTGTCCTCGTTTTGATCCATTCCAACTTTAGCATATGGCGCGGGACAAGGCGAGTTCAAGCGTTGAGGCGGGTTTGGCGCTAGTCGGGTATCGCCGGTGCGCCACCTTGGAAGTTGTTGCCGCCTTTATAGTCGCAGGGCGCTTCCTGCATCTCAAGGTGCAGCCCGGTGCCGGTGTAGGGGTGGGCGCGGGCCAAATCCTCGTCAACGTCGATGCCAAGGCCGGGTGTGGTGGGGGGCGTGATGAAGCCATCCTCAACCGTGATCGCGCCTTTGATCAGGTCGTGATGGAAGGGGGTTTCGATGCTTTCGGCCATGAGGATGTTGGGGATCGACGCGGCGAGTTGGATGTTTGCCGCCCACTCCACGGGGCCTGCATAGAGATGCGGGGCCATTTGGGCGTTGAAGGCTTCGGCGATGGCGGCGACTTTCTTCATCTCCCAGATGCCCCCGGCGCGGCCAAGGGCGGGTTGCAGGATCTCAGCGGCACCGGCGCGCAGGACGGCGGCGAATTCGGCCTTGGTGGTCAGCCGTTCGCCGGTGGCGACGGGGATGCGCAGGTTGCGAGCGACACGGGCCATGTCGTCGATATTGTCGGGCGGGGTGGGCTCTTCGAACCAGAGCGGCGAATAGGGCTCAAGCGCCTGTCCCAAGCGGATTGCACCGGCGGTGTTGAACTGTCCGTGGGTGCCAAAGAGCAGATCGGCGCGGTCGCCAACCGCCTCGCGGATCGCTTTGCAAAAGGCAACCGAGGTGGAAATGTCGGACATGGCGGGCATATGGCCACCGCGCATGGTATAGGGGCCGGCGGGGTCGAATTTAACGGCGGTGTAGCCTTTCTCGACCATCGCCAGAGCCGAAACGGCGGCGGCGTCCGGGTCGGTCCAGAACGTAGCCAAATCCTGCCCCGGTTGCGGGTAGAGATAGGTGTAGGCGCGGATACGCTCGTTCATGCGCCCGCCGATCAGGGCATGCACAGGGCGGTCGCGATCCTTGCCCAGAATGTCCCAACAGGCGATCTCAAGGCCGGAAAACGCGCCCATAACGGTGAGATCCGGGCGCTGGGTAAAGCCCGAAGAATAGGCGCGGCGGAACATCAGTTCGATGTCTTCCGGCGATTGGCCCTGCATGTGGCGTGCGAAGACATCTTCGATCACAGCGCGCATCGCTTCGGGGCCGACGGAGGAGGCATAGCATTCGCCCCAGCCGGTGATCCCGGTATCGGTGCCCAGTTTAACGAGGATCCAATAGCGCCCCCCCAGCCGGGCGCAGGCGGCGCAGTGATGATTATGTCAAGATCAGTCAGCTTCATGGCGCAAGGTGCCCCTTACGATGTGTCAGCGCCCACACTCGCCCGCGGGGCAAACGAAACACAAGCCCTCCCGCGTCAGAAGCTGTGCATAAAACGTCACCCCGCCCCCCGGCACACGCCCCACCCACCCACCCGCGTGCGCCGGGGGCTATGCGTTCAGGCTGAGGGGACTTGATGTGCAGCACGGGTTGAGTTCAGTGTTCTTTGGAGAAAGATGAGAGGCCGCATTAGGGCGCAAACCTGTTGTTTCTTTAATGGCTCAAATACCCATATTCTACGCCTGCCTTCCCCGGAACGCTGGCCCATGGCGTATAACAACAGCCAAAACCGGAAGGGCCGAGCGAAGCGAGGCCCCCCCTGGCGACGCACGAAGTGCGGCGCAAAACCTTCTACGGCATCGAACGTAAATTAGAACAGGATCACGTTGCGCCGCGCGGCGCCGGATTTCGTATCGGTGATCGCCTCGTTGATTTGCTCCAAGGTCCAGCGATTTGAGATCAACTCGTCAAGTTTGAGTCGCCCTTGTTGGTAGAGGTCAATCATCCAAGGGATATCGCGCCGGATCACCACGTCGCCCATTTTGGTGCCGATCATACCTTGGCCGACGGCGGCCATCATCACGGGCGAATAGGTGGACATTGCATCCGAATGCGGCATCCCCACCATCAGCACTTTGCCACCGCGACCGAGATAACGGGGCGCTTCGTCATAGGCTTTGATCGCGCCAACGGTGACGAACACAGCATCCGCGCCGCGCCCCATTGCTTTGATCGCATGACGCCACGGGCTTTTCTCGGTGGCGAGCACACCGTCGGTCGCGCCGAATTCCATCGCGTCTGCCAGCTTCTCTTCGGTCATGTCGACGGCGACGATGCGGCGCGCGCCGGCGATGCGGGCGCCTTGGATCGTGTTGAGCCCAACGCCGCCCGCGCCAATCACCACGACGTCTTGGCCGGCGCGCAGCCCGGCGGCATTAACCACCGCACCCACCCCGGTGATGACCCCGCACGACAGCAGAGAAGCCACGTCTTTTTCCATCTCCGAAGGCAGTTTGACCACTTGGCTTTGATCCACCACCACCCGCTCGGCAAAGCCGCCACAGGCCATGGCCTGATGCAGTTTCGAGCCGTCGGGCATGGTCAGCGGCCCCTTGTCGCCATCATAGGGCGTTTCGCAATTCGTCGGTTTGCCGCCCGAGCAGGAGGTGCAAGTGCCGCAAGCGCGGATCAGCGTGACCAGCACGTCGTCGCCGACTGCAAAGTCGCGCACCCCTGTGCCCACCGCCGAGACCCGGCCCGCCGCTTCGTGGCCATAGACCGCAGGGAGCGAGCCGCCCCATGCCCCTTCGGCAAAGGAGATGTCGGAGTGGCAGATGGCCACGGCGTCGAGTGTGATCTCGACCTCGCCCATTTCGGGCGCGCGCAGCTCGACCATTTCGATGCTGAGTGGTGCGCCAAATTCGTGGCAGACGGCGGCTTTGATGGCGGTCATATTGGTGGTTCCCTGTGCGGTCCGTTTGCACAAACCTGCGCCGGAGACTCACCCCCGCGCAAGTCTCAAAAGCGACATTTTATGGCTCTGACGGCGCGGAATTGCGTAAATAAACGAGAACGCAGGCCAGCATCAGCCCTGCGGCCAGCAGGAACGGTGCGCCGGGCAGGTAGAGCGCGGTGTCGGCCTTGGTAAAGAACGCGAAGGTTTGGGTCATGGCCAGCGGCGCGAGGATCATCGCCAGCGAGGTGACCGAGGCGAGCACACCTTGCAATTCACCTTGGGCATCATCGCGCACGGCGCGTGACATGCTGGCCTGCAACGCGGGCAGGGCGAGCGCGCCGAGCGCGGCCACGGGGATGAAGGTGATCAGCAAGAGGCCATTGCCGATAAAGGCGAGGACGACGAGCGAGAAGATTTCGATCCAGAGGCCGAAGATCACGCTGCCGCGTTCGCCCATGCGCGCAATGGCCGGGCGCACGGCAAAGGCCATGACAAGCGCGTAAAAACCGCCATAGACCCCAAGCGAGACACCGATCATTGCCTCGCTCCAGCCGAATTTTTCGGTCAGGAAATAGGCCCAGACCGCCGGATAGACCGCTGTTGCGACCTGAAACAGGAAATAGACCGTGATCAGCCCGCGCAGCCCCGCCAGACGGGTCACGGCAAGAAGCGCGCCAAACGGGTTGGCACGGCGCCATTCAAAGGCGCGGCGGATCTTGTCGGTGACGGTTTCGCTGAGCACAGCGAAGCCCAGCAGCGCATTGGTCAGCGCTAGCGCCCCGGCCGCCCAGAAAGGCGCGCGCGTGCCGTATTCGGCCAGCACCCCGCCCAGCACCGGCCCAAGCACAAAGCCGATCCCGAAGCCGGCCGCGACCAGCCCGAACCGCGCCGCTTTTTCATGCGGGGCAGAGATGTCGGCCATATAGGCATTGGCGGTGGAATGTGTCGCCGCCGTGATGCCGCCGATCATCCGCATCACCAGCAGCAGCCACATCGAGTGCGCCAGCGCCATGACCACATAATCCGCCGCCATAGCCAGCAGCGAGACCAGCAACACCGGCCGCCGTCCGTAGCGGTCTGACAAAGCGCCGAGGATCGGGCCGAACAGGAACTGCATCACCGCAAAAGCGGTGGAGAGCACGCCGCCCCACACCGCCGCCTGCGCAACAGAGCCACCGTCGATTTCCGCGATCAGGGCGGGCATGACCGGCATGATCAGCCCGATCCCCATGGCGTCGATCATCACGGTAAGCACGATAAAGAGGATCGGCAGGCGTTGGGACATAAGCAGGCGATCTTGTGTTGTGAGAAATTCAGTTAAGCAATGAGATAGCCTTGGCCAAGGCTCGGGAAAAGCGCAAGGGTTCTGTGACCTTGGGTCATTTATGACGGGGTGGGGTATGGAAAGGGCGCCGGGCGCAGGAGGCGCGCGTTGCGCGGAGGCGCAATATCAGCCGGTGATCCGGTCCAGAAGTGCGGCCAGCCCGGCGGGGTCGGCAAAGAAGGGTGAATGGCCCGTGGGCATGGAAAACACGTCTTCCTGTGGCCAGTCAGCCGTCATGGTGACCTGATGTTCTGGCGGGATCGTTTGATCATCGGTGCAGCGGATATAGCTGCGCGGCACGGAGCGGTATGCGGCCCCCAGCGGACAGGGTGTTGTCTGGGGCAGGATCGCCTGTGCACAGAGGCGCGTGTTAGCATAGGCGGTCGTGCCGTCGGGGCAATCGTGGTAGAAGGCTTTTTCGGTCTGTGTCGGGTCGATACGAAAGCTGGCGCGGTCTTCGGAGCGGATGATCGCGGGCAAAAGCGGCTGATAGGGGGCCTGTTTGCGCATATCGGCCAGCGTCAGATCGCCGTGGGGCACATAGGCGCAGAGATAGACCAGCCGCGCGATCTTGTCCGGGGCCTGTTCGGCGGCGAGTGAGATCGGATAGCCCGCCATAGAGTGGCCGACCAGAGTGACGGGCGTGTCGATCGCGGCGAGGATCGCATCGGTATAGGACTGCAACGTGATGTCAGAGATCGGGGTGAGGTCTCCGCCATGGCCGGGCAGGTCAATCGCGCGGGCCGAGTGGCCAAGCGCGTCGAGCGCCGGAACAAGGTCGCGCCAGCACCAAGCGCCGTGACAGGAGCCATGAATCAACAGAAAATCGGTCATCTTTTCACTTCGCGATAAACGTTATGCGGGATCATGACGTAAGGTAAACAACTTTGCAACGCGACACATTAGGCGCCGGACGGCGGTGTTTCGGTTGCGCCGATATGGCCGGTATCGCGCAGGAAATCGGTGAGCGCGGCGGCGAAAGCGGCTGGTTGATCGACGCAAGGCAGGTGTCCGGCGCGGCGGATCAGCTGGAAGCGGGAGCCGGGGATCAGGTTTGTGGTTTCGCGCACGAGGTCGGGCGGGGTGGCGCCATCTTCGCTTGCTGCGATGCCGAGCGTTGGCAGGCGCAGGCCCGATGTGGGGGTGTAGAAATCGGTGCCGGAAATGGCGGCCATGGCCCCGCAGTAGCCTTCGGTCGGCTGGCGGGTGAACATGTCGCGCCAATGTTGCAGATCGCCCGAGCGGCGGAAATCACGCGAGAACCAGCGCTCCATCGTGGCGTCGGCAATGGCGTCGATCCCCTTGGCGCGGACGGTGGCGATACGGTCGTCCCACATGCTGGCGAGGCCGATCTTGGCCGCCGTGTTCGACAGCACCAAAGCGCGGATCAGATCGAGCCGTTTGACGGCGAGCCCCTGTGCGATCATGCCGCCAATCGACAGGCCGACAAAGGCGCAATCGGTGATTGCGAGGTGATCGAGGAGCGCTTCGGCGTCGCGCACCAGCGTGCCCATCGCATAGGGGGCAGGCGGACAGGACGAGCCGCCATGCCCGCGCATGTCATAGCGCAGGATGCGCAGCCCTGCCGGTAGCAGCGGCAGAACCGCATCCCAGAGCGAAAGGTCAGTGCCGAGAGAGTTGGAGAAGACGATGGTGGGTCCGCTCTCGGCCCCGTCGAGGCGATAGTGCAGCGTCACATCGGCGAGGTCGAGCAGGGGCATGGGTGGGGGTCCTTGGGGTCGGTTAGGTCAGTCAGTCGGATCAGTCGGATCAGTCGATGGTGCCATGCGGGGCGGGCAGGGGAAAGAGCAGGTCGTAGCCCCAGTTAAACCCCAGTGCATAGAAGAAATAGAAGGCCGTGAAGGAGAGGTCCATCACCAGCGCGTCGATCCATGAAAGGTCAAGTGACCACATGATAAACGGCAGCAGCACCAGCATCAGACCGATTTCAAACAGCGCAGCATGCAGCACACGGATGCGCGGGGTTTTGCGCACGTCGCCGCGAATGCGCAGCATGGCGTGATCAAAGCCTAGGTTGAACTGATAGGTCCAGATCGTCGCCAGAGTGGCGCTGACCAAAGCGACGACGCCGATATCGCCAAGCGGGTGGGCAAACACCCAAGAGGCCAGTGGCGTCACGATCGCGAGGCCGATCAGTTCAAAGGAAATAGCGTGACGAAGGCGGTCGTTGCGGCTGCGCATGGGGCGTCCCTGTTCGTAATGTCGGGTCGTCCCGAGGTGCAGTCCCAAGGCCCGGGGTTCGGGGCTGGGGAAGAAGGCTCTGGGAGAGGTCGTCCTCTCTTGGGGCTCAAGATAGGGCCACAGGCGGGCGGGTCAAGGTGGATGATCGCTCAATGTGCCCGTGCAGCGGGGCTGCGGCGAGTGCGTGGCGGCGTGATGGGGGGGCTTGCCGTGTGTTTGCGCGACCTCAGGCCGCGGCGGTTGCGCGTTTGTGGTCTGCCTTGATCATGTCGGCGCATTTTTCGCCGATCATGATGGTCGGCGCGTTGGTGTTGCCCGAGACCAGCATCGGCATGACCGACGCATCGGCAACGCGCAGCCCGTCCACGCCGCGCACCTTGAGCGCGGGATCGACCACCGCCATATCATCGCCCCCCATTTTGCAGGTGCCGACCGGGTGATAGACCGTGTCGGCGCGATCACGGATGGTGTGTTCCCAGTCGGCATCGCTCATCGCGTCATGCAGGCCAAACAGCTCTTTGTGGATGTATTTTCGCATCGCCGGGGCCTGCATGATCTGCCTTGTTTTCTTGGCCCCTTTGACCATGATATCAAGGTCGCGATCATCCGACAGGAAGCGCGGATCAATGCCCGGATCGGCCAGCGGATCGGCCGAGTGCAAGAACACCTCGCCACGGGAATAGGGGCGCAGGTTGCAGACATGGCAGGAATAGCCGTGACCGAGGTGCAGTTTCCGGGCGTGGTCATCCACCACCGAAATCACGAAGTGGGTTTGCAGATCGGCGCGCGCGACATCGGCGCTGGATTTAAAGAAACTGCCCGCCTCGGCGATGGTGGAGGCCACCATGGAGTTGCCGTGCTTGCGCCATTTGACAATCTCGGAGATCAATTTGCCCGTGGCGCGCAGGCCGATGCCGATGTTGTCTGTGTCCTTGGTTTTATAGCCGAGCACATAGTCGAGGTGGTCCTGTAAGTTTTGCCCGACGCCTTGCAGATCATGCACCACGTCGATCCCGTGGCGTTTGAGGTCATGGGCCCGTCCGATCCCCGAGAGCATGAGCAATTGCGGCGATTGGAACGCGCCGGAGGCGATGATCACCTCATGCGTGGCGCGCACTTGCTGGGTTTCCTTGCCTTGGCGATAGGCGACGCCCACGGCGCGTTTGCCCTCAAACAGGATTTTCGTCGCGCGTGCCTTGGTGATGACGGTGAGGTTGGCGCGGCTTTTCATCACCGGATGAAGGTAGGCCGCCGCCGCCGAGCAGCGTTCGCCGTTCTTTTCGGGCGAATGGAAGATGCTGCTTTGGAACAGCCCCGCGCCTTGGTTGTTGCCGGTGTTGAAATCCTCGGTCTCGCGGATCTGAAGCTGGGTGTTGGCTTCGACAAAGGCGCGCGAGATCGGGCGGGGGGCTTTTTGGTTCGAGACATGCAGCGGGCCGCTGTCGCCGTGAAACGCATCACCGCCGTTAACGTTGTTTTCCGCGCGTTTGAAATAGGGCAGCACATCGTCCCAGCCCCAGCCGGTGCAGCCCGCTTGCGCCCAGCCGTCGTAGTCTTCTTTCTGGCCGCGAATATAGAGCATGGCGTTGATCGCCGAGGACCGCCGAGCGCGCGTCCGCGCGGCTGATAGCCCTGACGCCCGTTTAAGCCGGGTTGCGGCACCGTTTTGAAGGCCCAATTGTTGATTTTGCCATAGCCGGGCAGCATGGCCACCACCCCCAAGGGCGCACGGATCAGGATATCCTTGCTCGCGCCGCCCGCTTCGAGAAGGCAGACCTTGATCTTGGGGTCTTCGGAGAGCCGGGAGGCGATGGTGGCCCCGGCCGATCCGCCGCCGACGATGACATAGTCAAACTGCATGTGTGTTCTCCTCGGATCGGATCGGGGCGGGGCGGATTGGGGCGGTGGCCGGTTTGGCTTAATCCTCGTTGTTCAGCACCATATGCACCATGATCTGTCCGTGATCCGAGGCGAGTTTGTTATAGGGCGCCTCGTCGTGCGATCCGTCTGTCAGGTGGTCATTGAAAACGCTGAAATATTCCATGTCACCGATTTTCTTGTCGTAATCGGGGTGGAAATGGCGCGAGACATAGATTTGGTCGATGCTTTCATAGACGCCGCCAAAGGCCGAGGTATAGACCATGTCGCGCAGGGATTTGCGCACGAAGAGTTTTTCGGTTGAATGCAGGCGGACGCGGTGGACCTGTTCGGTGATATGTTCGTTTTCCTGCCGCGTGTAGCGGTCTTGGGCGTGATTTGCGTCGTGGCGCAACATCCATGAGTAGTTCTTGAACGGCAGCTCACCGGCGATGATTTCCGAGCTGACCGCATGTTCGCCATCGTTGAAATCGCCCATGACCATGACGGGACGCCCGAGATCAAGCTCGGCCAGAATTTCGCGGCGCAGCACCCAAGCTTCGGCCATGCGGCGCAGGGCGGCGCGCAACGAGCCCATGGCGCGGCCCGCCGCGTCATAGGAGACGAGGTTTTCCTCGGGCGCGAAATCGGCGCCTTTGGGGCGGATATGTTCGCCGAGTTTGGATTTCAGGTGGCAGTTGAAGACGGTCACAACCTCGCCGCCCACCGGGATGCGCGCCTTGAGGACGGGGCGCGAGAGGCGGGTGACGGTGTAATGCCCGGCATCGCCGCCGCCGAGTTCCTGCAAGGGGATCGCCAGCGGGGTGTCGAGGTCTTGCAGCACCTCGGGCGGGTCGACAAAGCCGAAGCGCGAGACGATGGCGAGGCCGGGGCGGCGGTGCCCCGGTGCGCCGTCGTTCACATTGGGGGCAAAGGCGAGTGCGGCGTCGCGGTAGCCTTCGTATGCCAATTTGCGAAAGATCGCTTTCTTGCGGTATTTCTTGGTCGCGTCGGGCAGGGTGGCATCATTGAGCGACGCGCCGCGCCGGTCGGCTTCGTCGAGCACATCGCGCAGGGCCTCTTCTTCGAAGATTTCCTGAAAGCCGATGATGTCGGCGTCGAGGGTGATGACCTGCTCGGCCATCCAGTCTTTCTTCCAGGCGTATTCCTCAGGGGTGTAGTGGAGGAATTCGTAGAATTCCTTGTCCGCGCCGATGAGGTTTTTGACGTTGAAAGAGGCGATGGTGAAACGGGTCATTTGGCGGTCTCTTTTGAGGGGCGTGATCTTATGGAGTGCTTCCGCACGCTTTTATTCAGCAAGGGGCGAGGTGACGTTTCCGGTTTTGAGCGTGGCGCGGGTGGTTGGGACGCGGGATTATTGTGCTGAGAGGCACCGCAAGGGTGCCTGTTCGAGGGTAATGTGAGTCTTGATCCTGTCAAGAACAAGCCGCCGGGGGCGGGGCCTGCGGCCTCCTTGACAGGGGCAAGACTCACGCGCTCAGAGTGGTCAGCGCACGGGCGAAGAGCGTGGGGTCGACATTGCCGCCAGTGGCGACGGCAATGACCGTATCCGAGGCGATTTCATCGCCGTGGAACAGCGCGGCGGCGAGGGAGGCCGCGCCACCGGGTTCAAGCACGATCTTGAGGCGCAGGAAGGCCAGCGCCATGGCGCGCAGGAGCTCGTCATCCGTCACAACAAGGCCGGAGCCGCAGAGCTGTTTCATGATGGGAAAGGTGTTTTCGCCCGGAGAGGGCGTGAGGATGGCGTCGGCCATGCCCCCTGCTTCGGCGGCGTTTGTTTCGCGCGTTCCGGAGACCAATGAGCGGGCGACATCGTCAAAGCCTTGGGGTTCGACCGGGCGGACGCGCATCTCTGGCGCATCAGCGGCCAGCGCCAAGGCGACGCCGGAGGTCAGCCCGCCGCCGCCGCAGTTGACCAGCACCTCGGCTTTGCTCACGTTCAGGTCATGCGCCTGTGCTGCGATCTCAAGGCCGCAGGTGCCTTGGCCGGCGATGACCTCGGGCGAGTTGTAGGGGTGGATCAGGGTGAGGCCGCGGGCTTCGGCGAGCGCGGCGCCAATCTCTTCGCGGCTGTCTTTGCCGCGCTCATAGAGCACGACTTCGGCCCCCAAGGCGCGGGTGTTGTCGATTTTGAGCTGTGGCGCGTCCGAGGGCATGACGATCACGGAGGGGGCGTTATGCAGGGTGGCGGCATGGGCGACACCTTGGGCGTGATTGCCCGAGGAAAAGGCGATGACGCCGCGCGCGCGGGTTTCGGGGTCAAGGGCCGAGAGCGCCGACCAGCCGCCGCGAAATTTGAAGCTGCCGGTGTGTTGCAGGCATTCGGGTTTAACGAGGATGCGCTTGCCCGCGATGTCGTCAAGGAAGGGCGAAGAGAGCAGCGGGGTGCGCCGAGCGTGGCCCGGAGCCTGGCGGCGGCGGCGCGGATCATGTCGATATTCATGTCAATTGGTCCAGCCATTGCGTGAGGGCGGCGAGGCTTGCCGCTTCGTCGAGGTAGGGGATATGGCCGCGATCGGGGATGGTGGCGGCGATCATGTCGGGGCGGCGGCGCTGCATTTCCTCAAACGTGCTTGGCATAAGGATGTCGGAGTTTTCACCGCGCAGGGCACAAAGCGGCAGGCCCGCGAGCGCATCAAACAGCGGCCAAAGATCGGGCAGGGGCGCGCCGCGGGTGGCCAGAACGGGCGTGCGCAGGGCGGGGTCATAGGTGATTTTGAGGCCCTCGGGCGTTTCGGTGTAGAGCCGCATCACCTCTTGGCGGTAGCGGTTTGGCGGCACGTTGGCGAAGCCGCGCACCACGTCGGGCCAGACCGCGAGCAGCGCGTCATGGGTTTTATGCGACGGGTTGCGCCCGATATAGTCATAGATGGATTCAAGCCCCTTGGGGTCAATCTCGGGGCCGACATCATTGAGAGCGACGCCGATCAGCCGGTCATGGGCCAGCGCCGCGAGCGTCATGGCGATCATGCCGCCGCGCGAGGTGCCAAGGATGGCCGCTTTTGCAAGTCCGAGGTGGTCGAGCAGTTCGAGCGCATCGCGCGCCTCGGTCGGGACGTCATAGGTGGCGGGGTCGGCGTGATCGGACTGTCCGCGGCCGCGATAATCGAGCCGGATCAGGCGCACACGATCGCCAATATGCGGCGCGAGGAAGTCGAAGTCGCGCCCGTTGCGGGTAAGGCCCGAGAGGCAGAGCAACGGTGCACCGGTGCCCTCGTCTGTAAAATGCAGGGAGATCCCGTCAGAACTGGTAAAACGCGGCAATCTAGCCTCCGATCAGGTCGGGAATAGCAGTGAGGTTTTTCAGGATGTGATGGGGTTTGCCGGGCAGGCGGTCCATCGGGTCGGCGGCGCGGTTGACCCATGCCGTGGTGAAGCCATAGGCCGAAGCGCAAGACGCGTCCCAACCGTTGGAGGAGACAAAGAGGACCTCGTGGCGACCACAGGAAAAGCGTTTGGGCACCATGTCATAGACCGCATCGGCGGGTTTGAAGACGCCGACGCTTTCGACCGAGAGCACATCGTCGAGATCATCGCCGATGCCAGCCGATTTCACCGCGCCGTCAAGCATGTCGGGCGACCCGTTGGAGAGGATCGCGGTGCTGATGCCACGTTCCTTGAGGGTTTTGAGCATTTCGGGACCTCGGGGAAGGCGGTGAGTTCCCAGTAAAGCTGTAGCAGGCGCTCGCGCAGGGCGGTGTCATCGAGGCGGCAGGCCTCCATCGCCCAGTCGAGCGCGTCTTTGGTGACGCTCCAGAAATCGGTGTGATCGCCGGTGACCGCCCTGAGCCAAGTGTATTGCAGCTGTTTGGAGCGCCAATGGGCGGCGAGATCGGGCCAGACGCGCATCAGGGTTTCGGCGCCGGGTTCGGCGGCGGCTTCGCGCGCGGCGGCGGTGACGTCGAACAAGGTGCCATAGGCATCGAATACGGCGGTTTTAATAGGCATGGTGTCCCCCGTGTCCTTCGGATTGTTGCCTGAGCAGCGTGGCACGGGGAGGGCGCGGTGGAAAGGGCAAAACGGGGTGCATTGATGTTTACAGTGTGGCGGAAAAAGCGGCGGTTCGCATCACCGGTTTGCATCACCGGGATGGCACGGTTAGGGTGCGCAGTTTGTCACTTGGGGTGCAGGAGGCACGAACCGGGGCAGGATTGAAAAATGAAAGGCGCAGAGATGGCCGAGATCAAGCAAGGCGACACCGTTCGTATCCACTATACCGGGACACTGGCTGATGGCAGCGTGTTCGACAGTTCCGAGGGGCGCGACCCGCTCGAGTTTACCTATGGCGAGGGTCAGGTGATTCCGGGTCTGGAAAAGGGCATGGAAGGCATGACGCAGGGCGACAAGCGGGTGATCGTGGCGGTTGCAGATGAGGCTTATGGCCCGGTGCATGAAGAAGCGCGCCAGCCGGTGCCGCGCGGTGATCTGCCGGACGAGATTCCGCTTGAGCTTGGCACGCAGGTGCAGGCGCAGGCGCAAGACGGTCAGGTGATGACATTGACCATCGTTGAGGTGAGCGAGAGCCATGTGGTGCTGGACGCCAATCACCCGCTGGCCGGGAAAGACCTTACCTTTGATATCGAGCTTGTCTCGGTCGGGTGATCTGATGGAGACGCCTTGCGGCGTCGCTGGATAAGCTTGTCCCGGCTTTGGCCGGGGCAAGCGGTTTGCTGCGATCAACCGGCGGCGCGGCTATATGCGCTGGCTTTGTGTTGCGGGGTGGTTGGTGTGCGCGTTGGTCCTGACAGCAAGGTTGGGGCCAAGAGCGGGGTTGGGCGTGCTCTGTGCTGGTTGTGAGTGGCGGGGGAACCTGACACGTCGCCGGCAAAGGTGGGGCTAGCTCCCGAGCGCGGGTTGAATTGGGGGCCAGCCCCCAAGCCCCCGGGATACTTCCAGTCAGATGAAAAGCGTGCCGCGTGCTTTAGCTGCAATCGAGCAGGATGGCGCCGTGGCGGCCTGCGGCTTCGACGGCGATGTGGGCTTTGGCACAGTCGGCGAGCGGGTAGGTGGCGTGCAGGCGCGAGATGAGCGCGCCATCGTTGAGGGCGGCGTGGAGTTGCGCGATACGCTTTTGCCGTTCGATCAGCGGCAGGATGTAGATCAGCGTGATATCGAGTTTGAGGGCTTTGAACAGCATCGGGCCAAACGGCATTTCGGGCGCCATATCGACGGCGGAGCCATAGGCGGCGATGGTTGATAGCGGCGCCATGACATCGGCCAAGAGAGCGAAGTTGGCGCCGAGTTCGCATTCGATTGCGCGGTCTATGGGCTTGTCGTTGTTTGCGGCGAGGATGTCGGCGGCGAGGTTGGGGGCGCGGTAGTCGAGCACCGTTTCGGCACCGGCGGCGAGGCTGTCGGATGTGGACTGGCCGGGGGAGGCGGTGGCGATGACCGTTGCGCCGCCCCAGACGGCCAGTTGGATTGCAAGGTGGCCGACCGAGCCGCCGCCACCGGAAACGAGCAGGGTTTTGCCAGCAATGTCACCGCCGCCGAACACCGCCTGTGCGGCGGTGAGGCCGGGGATGCCCAAGGTGGCGCCTGTCTCAAGGCTGGCGATGTCCGGCAGGGGGACCGCTTGCTCCGAGGGCAGGGTGATATGGCTGGCGGCGGTGCCGAAGGGGCGTTGCCATTGGCCGTTCCAGAGCCAGACACGGGTGCCAATGCGCGCGCTGTCGACGCCATCGCCGACGGCTTCGATCACGCCGGCGCCATCGGAATGGGGGATGATCTGGGGGAAGGCCGGTTTGGTGACGCCGGGGCGCGTTCCGGCGCGGGCTTTGACGTCCGAGGGATTCACGCCCGAGAAGGCGAGGCGGACCAGAACCTCGCCCGCGGCGGGGGCGGGGGTGGGCTGCTCCGAGAGGCTCAGCACATCGGCGGCGGGGCCGAAGCGGTCATAGGTTATGGCGCGCATGGGGCGGCTCTCCTCTGGGGGTGGGATGGGGTTTTATGCGTGGCCGAGGGGGTCGGACGTGTGGGCATGAGCGGTGCTTGCAGGGATTAGGTGCGGCGCAGGCGGATGACCACATCGACGCTGGCGATTTCGGCGCCGTTGGGCGCGTCGGGCAGGTTGGTGATTTGCATCCGCTCGGTCGCGGCATCGGTCAGCGTGCCGGTGTCTTCCCAATAGAAGTGGGGATGTTCGGTGGTGTTGGTGTCAAAATAGCTTTTGGTGCCGTCGACCGTAATTTCGCTCAGCAGACCGGCATCGCAGAAGGCGCGCAGGGTGTTGTAGACCGTCGCGAGGGAGACTTTCTCTCCGGCGTCGCGCACCGATTCAAACAGGCTTTCGGCGGTGACGTGGCGGTGTTGGCCATCGCCCACCAGCAGAGCCGCCAAGGTGATCCGTTGCCGGGTCGGGCGCAGGCCTGCGTCGGCCAGCCATGCGCCGCCGCGTGTGTCGGCTGTTTCGGGTGTGGTCACGTCTCTGGTTCCGTTCTGCCTTGGGTGTCGAGTTTGCTTACGACGACTTTCACGGGCCCGCTGTGCGGGTTTGGCTTAATATAAGGGCGATGACGGGGGATTTTCAATTGTTTTCGGTATGATCACTCGATGGGAGCAATTCAGCGTGCTCTTGCAGATTCGCGCGGCGCGATGATAGAGGAGGTCAAACCACCCCAAGGCGAAGGCAAAGGACCGAAAGAACATATGGCCCAATATCCAAGCAGTTTCACCCGTGATGACCTGTTGAAATGCGCCCGTGGCGAGCTTTTTGGCCCCGGAAATGCGCAATTGCCCGAGCCTCCGATGCTGATGATGGACCGGATCACCGATATTTCGGGCGATGGCGGGGCGCATGGCAAGGGGCATATTCTGGCGGAATTCGATATCACGCCGGACCTGTGGTTCTTTGACTGCCACTTTCCCGGCAACCCGATTATGCCCGGTTGTCTTGGCCTTGACGGGCTGTGGCAATTGACCGGTTTCAACCTTGGCTGGCGCGGCTGGACCGGGCGCGGTTATGCGCTGGGTGTGGGCGAGGTCAAGCTGAAGGGCATGGTGCGTCCGGACCGTAAGATGTTGACTTACAAGATTGATTTCACCAAGGCCATTCAAACCCGCCGCCTGACGATGGGCGTTGCGGACGGGATCGTCGAGGCCGACGGCGAGGTGATCTATGAGGTCAAGGACATGAAGGTCGCTCTGAGCGAGAGCTGAGGGCGGCGTCTGACGGTGGATGGGTTTTTGCCCGGCCACAATTCCAACCCCGACCCCGGTGTCAGCGCGGGTGGGGTGAACACCGTTTGAGGTGAGCCGCGGGCCATAGAGATCGGGCCTGCGGTTGCGGAGCCGCCCCCAAGCGGGTGGAGCAGACCATTGGGGCGATGTTGGCTGCGGGATGACCGCGCATCACCGTTTGGCAGTGATCGTGGCACTCTGATCCGATGGCCGAGGGGGAGAGCAGGATGTTCGCCGCTTTGAGCGCCCTCACTCGACCACTTCGGTTGCGATTTTGGTGTCCAAAAGCTCGCCTTCGACCAGAACGTAAATCTGTTCGGGCGGGGTTTTGAGGGAATAGACCATGAGCGCGGGATCAATGCCCATGTCGATCAGGAACTCCATGGTTTTGCCCTGACCAGACTGGATGTTTTCAACGGCGAACATGACCGGCATATAGCCCGGTTGTTCGTAATAGTGCTGGTGCAGGCCGACCGCCCCCTTGCGTGAGACGCGCCGGGTGCTGCCGCCGGCCAGCATATAGGGGCAGGCGGAGGCGCAAAAGCCGCCCTCCATGATGGCGGTGGGGAGGTGGCTTTTCGCGCAGGTGACGGCCGATTTTCTGGGCTTCGCTGACCGCGCCGCCGGGGCTGTGCAGGGCGATGAGGTCGGGTTTGTCTGGCAGCTCGGACAGGTAGCTTTCAAAGCGGGCGGCGTCGCCGTCTTTGATCTGACCGACGAGAAACAGGACGCGGCCATCATCGGGCAGGGTCTTTTCCTCAAAGTTCAGGCGATTGGGGAAGCTTTCGGGCAACTCAAAGCGGGCGGGGCCGTCGCTGGTTAACAGGCCGGGTTCGGGACGGTCGGTGCGATACTCGCGCCGCTGATCCCCGGAGAGATCGGGCCGGAGGGCAGGGTTTGCGTGTTGCGCGACATCGCGGGCAGCATGTCGCAGGCGCGGTTGGTCATCAGCAGCCCGGCTAGCGCAAGCTGAGCGAGGAGGATATAGCGCAGCCCTTTTTGCGCGCCGATATGGGGAAGGCGCGGTTTCACAGGGTGGCGGGGCGGGGTTTGTCGCCATCGCCATCCAAGTCGCCTTTGGCGTGCCCGTCGTTGCTTATGTCCCGCTCGGCGCGCCGGTGGATGGCGGCGTCCGCCACGCCCATGGTCATTTCGACATCCTTCATGGCGTTCATCGCGGCCTTGAGGTCGGCCAGCGTCAGGGTTTGCTCAATGCTCAGCCCGTCGCGTCCCGAGCGGATCGCGGCTTGGGTCACGGCGAGGACAAAGACGAGGATCGCGGGCAGCAGATCAATCGCGATGGCCCCGGCCCATGAGGGCACGAAGTTGCCAGCATAGCGGATCACCGCATCGGCGGCAGAAATCGGGTTATAGGCGGTTTCGATCGGCGGTTCCATCGCGGTGACTTCGGCGGCGGCGCGTTGAAGCGTTGTGCTGCGCTGGTCAAGCGCGTTCAGCACCGAGGTGATGGTGGCGGATTGCGCATCGCGCACCGACGCGCTGCGCCCGTCAAGTTCGGGGAGGACGACCGAGGCAGGCAGATCCACGGCCGCGCGGGTGACAAGCGGGGCCACATTGTATTGGTTGAGCTGTGACAAAACCCCGGCGAGCTTGACGCTTTCCTCGGAAAACTGGACCGAGCGGCGATCAACCGGGCCGGGGGCGACGGTGAGCTCGCGCATCCGCGCAAGGATACGGTTGCCGCCCTCGAAGGCGTCGGCAATCAGAGGCGTCTGCGTGGCGATCTGGCTTTCGAGGTTGCGCAGTTCCTCGGCCTTTTGCGCCAGCACGCGGAACACCGCGCCGCGCCCGGCGGTGCCGGAGAGGTCGCCGGATTTTTCCAGCTCGGCCAGCTCCTCAAAGCTTTGGCGCGCGCGTTCGACCTCGCGGCCCAATGTCTGACCGCTGAGGGCGATGTCATGGGCGCGTTCCAGCGCGGATTGGTAATCGCGCACGGTGTTTTCAAGGTGCTGCTCTACCGCTGCAGAGCCGGCCAAGGCGGCGGCGTTGAGCCAGCTGGACATCGCGATAATGGCGAGCGAGCCAAGCAGGGTCGAGACGGTCAGGCCGATAAAGCCGCTGGCTGTGCGCATCGCTGGCAGCAGGCGCAGCATATAGCTCCAGAACACAAAGATGCCGACCGACACCGCCACCGAATAGGCCACGGCGGCAAAGAACGACACCGCGCCGTTGTCTTCGAGCAGCGACGAGACGCCAAGGAAGGTGTAGATCCCCGACGCAATGGCCAACACGCCAAGCGCCGCCGGGGTGATCGTGTCGAGCCATGCGAGATGGGTTTCGAGCTCTTTGGCGGTTCTGAGGCCCTTGGCCTCTTGTGCCGTCAACCGCGCATTTGGATCTGTCATCTTCGGGGGCGCTCCTTGAGTTGTGCCAAGAGTTTAGACCTGTTCATAAATTCATCGCAATTCGATTTCCCGTGAGGGTCGGTGCCCGGCGCGCGCGACTTGCTGGCGCAATCTGGTTGCGCCATGGGGCGGGGGCAACTATCACAGGGTTTGGAAGCCAAAAGAAGGAGTGCCTCCATGCGGCGTGTCGTTGTTACGGGTCTGGGGATCGTATCCTCAATCGGAGTCAATGCCGAGGAGGTTACGGCCTCGCTCAAGGCGGGAAAGTCGGGGATCAGCGGGAATGAGCCGATGGTCGAGCACGGCTTTCGCAGTCAGGTGGCCGGGGCCATCGATATTGATGTCGCCCAACATGTGGACAAACGCGCATTGCGGTTTATGGGGCCGGGTGCGGCCTATGCCCATATTGCGATGGGTCAGGCGATTGCCGATGCCGGGCTTGAGGAAAGCGACGTGGTGAACCCGCGCACCGGGCTTGTGGCCGGGTCGGGCGGGCCATCAACCAGCGCCATGCTGGTGGCGCATCAGACCGTGTTGGAAAAAGGCGCGCCCAAGCGGATCGGGCCGTTTGCCGTGCCAAAGTGCATGTCCTCGACGATCAGCGCGAACCTGTCGACGGCCTATAAGATCAAGGGCATCAACTATTCCATCACCAGCGCCTGTTCGACCTCGCTGCATTGCATCGGCAACGCGGCAGAGCAGATCATGATGGGCAAGCAGGATGTGATGTTTGCCGGTGGCGGTGAGGAGCTCGACTGGACCCTGTCGTGCCTGTTTGACGCGATGGGCGCGATGTCGTCGAAATATAACGACACGCCAGAGAAGGCGAGCCGTGCCTTTGACGCCAACCGCGACGGGTTCGTGATTTCGGGCGGCGGCGGGATTGTCGTTCTGGAAGATTTGGAACATGCGCTGGCGCGTGGTGCCAAGATTTACGCCGAGGTGACCGGCTTTGCCGCCACATCGGACGGCCACGACATGGTTGCGCCCTCGGGCGAGGGCGGCGAACGGGCGATGCGCCTTGCGCTTCAGACCCTGCCGGAAGGGCGCGAGATCAGCTATATCAACGCCCACGGCACATCGACGCCCGTTGGTGATGTCGGCGAAGTGGAATCCGTGCGCCGTATCTTTGGCGAAGGCCGCGTGCCGCCGATTTCATCGACCAAGTCGATGACGGGCCACGCACAGGGCGCGGCTGGCGCGCTTGAGGCGATCTTCTGCCTTTTGGCGCTGGACGGAGATTTCATCATACCGTCAATCAATGTTGAAACGCTCGATCCCGCGATCAATCCGGGTGAGGTGGCGACCGAATTAAAAGAGAACGCCGGGCTCGACAGTGTGATGACCAATTCCTTTGGGTTTGGTGGCACCAACGGCTCGATGATCCTGTCACGGTACAAGGAGTGAGCGGTATGGGCGATCGGATGAAGGGCAAACGCGGGCTGGTCATGGGGGTCGCGAATGACCGCTCGATCGCATGGGGTATCGCCAAAGCCTTGGCCGCTGAAGGGGCCGAGTTGGCATTTACCTATCAGGGCGAAGCCTTTGGCAAGCGGGTGTTGCCTTTGGCGCAATCGCTGGGGTCGGATTTCATTGTCGACGCGGATGTGACCGATGATGCCTCGCTGGATCGGGCTTTTGCCGAATTGGGAGAGCGCTGGGACCGGCTGGATTTTCTGGTTCACGCGATTGCCTATTCCAACAAGGACGAGTTGACGGGGCGGTTTTTGAACACCAGCCGCGACAACTTTAAAAACTCGCTCGATATCTCCTGCTATTCGCTGATCGAAGTGGCGCGCCGGGCCGAGCCGATGATGAGCGAGGGCGGCACCATCCTGACGCTGACGTATCAGGGCTCAAACCGGGTGGTTCCCAATTACAACGTCATGGGCGTGGCCAAGGCCGCTTTGGAAGCGACTGTGCGCTATCTTGCCAATGACATGGGGCCGCAGGGCATCCGGGTGAACGCAATTTCGCCGGGGCCGATGAAAACGCTGGCCGGTGCCGCGATTGGTGGGGCGCGCAAGACGTTCAAACACACCGAAGGCAATGCGCCGATGCGCGCCAATGCCACGCTTGAGGCGGTGGGCGGCACGGCGGTTTACCTTGCCTCCGACGATGGTGCCTGCACCACGGGCGAGATCGTGCGCGTCGATGGCGGCTTTCACGTTTTGGGCATGCCGCAGCCGGAACATCTCTGAGGCAAGCGGCGTCATTTGCCGGAATGCTGAAAAATCGTTATATCTGGATCAACAGCGCGGTATTTCTTGCTGTTATTGACGCTTTTTGATCCAGTTAACGAGGTTTCATTATGAGTATTCGTTCATTGAAGAGCATTGCCATTGTCGCGGGTGTGAGCCTGTCATTGTCGGTTGGCGCGGCTTTTGCTAATAGCAAATCGACGACATCATCCAATGCGGCGACATCGCAAACCAAACCTGTGAAGGATGGTTTTGCCACTGCCGGGGGCTTGGGAAGCACGCGGGTGACGGACAAGAAGAAGGGCGACTAAGCAGGCGAGGCCGGCAGGGAGTGCTTTGATTTGCCGTAGTCTCTCGTTGGTGTTTCTCGCCGTTGTCTCTCGCCGCAGTCTGCCGCCGATATCTACCATGGCCCGGGTGAGCCGCCGTGGTGGGCGTTACGTCAGCGTTTCACGAATGTCAGGTAGTGCGGCACGCGGTCTTCGCGCAGGGCCTTTTGCTCATAACGTGTTGAAATCCAGTCATCCCATGGGTCGCGCCAATCGGCGGGGCGTTCGGCCAGCCAGTCAAAGCCGTGACCGGGCACCTGTTCGAGGGTTTGGCGCACGTAGTCGGGGATGTCTGTCGCCACGCGAAAGATCGCGCCGGGTTTCAGAACGCGCGCCAATGGGGCGAGGTGCTCTGGCGTGACAAAGCGGCGGCGGTGGTGGCGCTTTTTCGGCCAGGGATCGGGATAGAGCAAGAAGGCGCGCGAGATCGAGGCTTCGGGCAGCACGTCGAACAGATCACGCGCATCGCCGGGGTGAATGCGGATATTGTCACAGGCCGCATTGCGGATTTTACCCAGCAGCATGGCAACGCCGTTGATGTAGGGCTCGGCCCCGATGAATCCGATATCGGGGTTCGAGGCGGCTTGATGCACCATATGCTCGCCCCCGCCAAAGCCGATTTCAAGCCAGATGTCGCGCTCGCCGAACAGCGCGGCAAGGTCGAGCGGGGTGCGATCGGGGTTCACCTCCCAATCGACCGGACCGGGCGAAAGCTTGGCCAGATCCTCATCCAGATAGGATTGTTGGCTGTCGCGCAGGCCTTTGCCTTTGAAGCGACCATAGAAGTTGCGCCAAGGCGCGCCGGAGGGGTGGTTGGTTTTGTTCATGTGGGGCGTCCTATCGCCGGGGCGCGGCGGGATCAACCGGGTTTGTGAAGGGCGGCTTATGTGCACAATCGCACAGAAGGTTTGAGATTATGTGGAATGGTGAAAATTCGCGTGGGCTGGCATCCCTCCGCCAGATGTCCCGGATGGGATCGCGAAACATATGAACAGGACGGAAATACCGATGACGAACCTTCTTAATATTGCAGCGCCTGCCGGACGTGTGCTCTTGGCGCTGATGTTTATCCTTTCGGGTGCGCAGAAAATCACGGGCTATGCGGGCACGCAGGGCTATATGGAAGCGATGGGCGTGCCGGGGGCGTTGTTGCCGCTGGTGATCTTGCTGGAACTGGGCGGCGGGATCGCGTTGTTGGTTGGCTGGAACGCGCGCGTCGCGGCGTTTTTGCTGGCTGGGTTCTGCCTTGTCTCGGGCGTCATTTTCCACTTCCTGCCCGCGCGGGCCATGGAGGGGATGGAGGCACAGATGCAAATGATCTTGTTCCTCAAGAACGTGAGCATCGCGGGCGGCATGTTGATGGTAACGGCGCTCGGCGCGGGGCCATATGCGCTGGATACCCGTGGCAAGCCCGCCGCGGTGAAGGCGGCCTGATCAAGGCGCTGGTTTAAACGTTTAAGCGTTTAAGACATGTAGAAAGCCCGGTTTTGGCCGGGCTTTTTTCGCGTTTTACGGCCGAGGTCGGCTCAGAGCTTGGCGCTTGGCCGTGCAGCCATGCCGTCATACCAGGCGCGGGTGGCGGTATTGGCTTCGGGGATGCGGGTTTTCACCACGCGGGCGAAATCGACAAACACATAGGCGGTGATATCGGCCACGGAGAACTGCGCGCCCCCGACCCATGCGCTGTTTTGCAAACGCTCTTCCAGCAGGTCGAAAAATGCGCCGAGCCGTTGTTGGCCACGCGCGGCCAGCTCTGGGATTTGTTCAAGATCGAGCGGGCCGGGCAGGGCGCGGCCTTTCATCGCCGGGTGAGAATTGCGCAGGGTTTCGGCCACAGGCATGCCGCATTGGCCTTCGGCGATGGCGTTCCACATGGCGATTTCACCGCGTTCATCCGGGGTGGAGCCAAGCAACGGCGGTTCGGGGAAGCGCGCATCGAGATAGGCGGCAATGGCGATGTTTTCGGTCAGGGTGGTGCCGTCATCGGTGACAAGCACCGGCACTGTGGCACGCGGGTTGATGGCAAGGAATGCGTCGGAGAGTTGTTCGGCCTTGGCGAGGCTGATCTCGCGGGTTTCGATGTCCAACCCTTTTTCGGCAATGAACATGCGGGCGCGGCGGGGGCTGGGCGCGGTTGAGCAATCATAGAAAATCATTGGGTGGCTCCGGTTGTGGTGACGTTGAACATGCGGCGCATGATCCAGATGGCGGGCAGGGTGACAAGATACATGGTGATGCCGTAAACCCCCGCAGGCACAGCATATTCCGAGATTCCGGCGCTCTGCGCGACCAGCCCGGCAACGGTGATGCCAAGGGCGGCATTCTGCACGCCCATTTCGACGGAGATACACAGCGCGTCCCCCCCGGAGAGGCCAAGCAGGCGGGCGACGATCATGCCGAGCGCAAGTAGCCCGATGTTGAGCAGGATCAGCAGCGGGCCGAGGGTGGCGATATTGTCGATGAACAGCGCCCAGTTGCTGGCCAGCGCGGCGACAACGATGACCACGAACAGCACAAGTGCGAGGCCCGAGACGATGGGTTCAATCCGCGCGACGCCCTCGGGCGCGATAAAGCGGGTGAGCAGGCCGATCAGCACCGGCACGGCCGTGATGGCGAACATGGCCATGGCGATGCCGGTGACGTTAAGCTCGGGCGCGGCGGCACCGAGAAAGCGCGTCGCGGCCCAGCCGGTCAGCAGCGGCACGGTGATCACCGACAGCAGGCTCACCACCCCTGTCAGGGTGATCGACAGCGCGACGTTGCCGCCACCCAGTTTGGTCAGGATGTTGGAGGTCACGCCGCCGGGGCAAAACGCCAGCAGCATGACGCCAAAGGCGAGAGCCGGGGGCAAATCAAACAGGTAGAGCAGCGCAAAGGCGGCCAGCGGCACGGTGGCCATTTGCATGACAAGCCCGGTCAACACCGCACGCGGCATGGCCAGAACACGCCCGAAATCGGCGAAGGTCAGGCCAAGGCCCAGTGAAAACATGATAATCGCCAGAGATAGCGGCAATCCAACGTCGATAAGCATGGGTTTCTCCCCCCCGTTTGCGCTGTCTTAGAGTGCAGGGAATAATCCTGCGGGCAAGGTATTTATTGCTCTGCTCCTAAAACGGCCCGCCTCCCAACGGGCTTGGTTGTGGCTGTCAGGCGTCTGGTCCGGCCTTGGCAAGGGCGGCTTGAAAGGCGGGGCGGGCTGACATCGCTTGGACAAACCCCGACAGGCGCGGAAAATCTGCGCCGCGATCAAGGCGCAGCGCGATCTGCGCCGGGAAGCTGAGCATGATGTCGGCGGCAGAAAGCTGATCCAGCACAAAATGGCCAGAGGGGCGCAGGCTCTGTTCCATATAGGCGAAATGGCTGGTCAGCTCGTCGTTGATGCGTGGATGGAGCGGGGCTCCGGCCTCGCCCAGCCGCCCGACATAGAGGTTGAGCAGGATCGGCGTCATCACCGAGCCTTCGGCAAAATGCATCGCTTCGAGGTGGGAGATATAGGCGTCGCTGCTGGTCTCGGGGATCATCTGTGGCGCGAAGCGGGCGCAGAGCGTTTCAACGATGGCCGCGGATTCGGCGATCACCCGTCCGTCGAGTTCAAGCAGCGGCGATTTTCCCAGAGGGTGCAGCGCAGAAAGCTCGGGCGGGGCGAGGTTGGTCTTGGCATCCCGGCGATAGCTTTTCAGCTCATACTCCAGCCCCAGTTCCTCAAGCAGCCAGAGAATGCGGAAAGAGCGCGAGCGATTGAGGTGGTGCAGAACGATCATGGCGTGGCCTCCCTAGGGCGTAAAGCGCGGAGGAGGGCGGCCCAAAAAAGGAAAACCCGCCCGGCCCCGGTTGCGCGATAGTGCGATACGGGGCCGGGCGGGCAAGTGTTTTAGCGCGTTGGCGCGGTATTACGGCGCGTCACGCTGCGTTCTTGAGAGCGTCGACCAGATCGGTTTTCTCCCACGAGAAGCCGCCGTCTTCGCTTGGCTGGCGACCAAAGTGGCCATAGGCGGCGGTGCGCTGGAAGATCGGCTTGTTCAGGCCGAGATGCGTGCGGATGCCGCGCGGCGTCAGCGACATGCAGGCGCGCACGGCTTTTTCGATCTCGACATCGGCCAGCTGGCCCGTGCCGTGGGTGTCAACAAAGATCGACTGCGGCTCGGCCACGCCGATGGCATAGGAGAGCTGCAGCGTGCAGCGGTCGGCCATGCCTGCGGCGACAATGTTTTTCGCCAGATAGCGCGCGGCATAGGCGGCCGAGCGGTCAACCTTGGTCGGGTCTTTGCCGGAAAAGGCACCGCCGCCGTGGGGCGCGGCGCCGCCATAGGTGTCAACGATGATCTTGCGCCCGGTCAGGCCCGCGTCGCCATCGGGGCCACCGATGACGAATTTGCCGGTCGGGTTGACGTGCCATTCGGTGCTGGCGGTGATCCAGCCTTCGGGCAGCACGTCGCGGATGTAGGGCTCTACAATGGCGCGCACGTCAGCCGAGCTGAGCGCTTCGTCGAGGTGCTGGGTCGAGAGCACGATCGAGGTTGCCTCGACCGGTTTGCCATCGACATAGCGGATCGAGAGCTGGCTTTTGGCGTCGGGGCCAAGCGCGGGCTCGGCGCCGGATTTACGCACTTCGGCCAGACGGCGCAGGATGGCGTGGGAAAACTGGATCGGCGCGGGCATAAGCGCGTCGGTCTCGTTACAGGCATAGCCGAACATGATGCCTTGGTCGCCGGCGCCTTCGTCCTTGTCCTTGGCCGCGTCAACGCCTTGGGCGATATGGGCCGATTGCTCATGCAGCAGGTTGGTGATTTCGCAAGTGTTCCAGTGGAACTTGTCCTGCTCATAGCCGATGTCGCGGATGCAATCGCGGGCGATGCTGTCGATTTTGCCCATGTATTCGGCCAGCTTGTCCTGATCCGAGAGACCGACTTCGCCGCCGATGACGACACGGTTGGTCGTCGCAAAGGTTTCACAAGCGACGCGGGCTTCGGGTTCCTGTGCGAGAAAGGCGTCAAGAACGGCATCCGAAATGCGGTCGCAGACTTTATCAGGATGGCCCTCGGACACGGATTCCGAGGTAAAGACATAGTTATTACGGGTCATGAAAAATGCTCCATTAGGTTTATCCCTGCCACGCCAGGAAGCCGTTGTGGCGGAAATCCAGCACTGGTTACGCACAGCCCGTCCTAGGGTCAATGAGAAAAGCGAGGTCGCACGCGGGCTGTGACTTACTTGCGCAGGCCGCGGCGCAGCACTGCGGGGATCAAAGACAGCAGCAAAAGCGCGGTGATTGGCCAGTCACCGATGCGCGAATAAAGCGTCGGCGGCAGAGCGGCGGGCAGGGCGGCATCGGCAAATCCGGCCTCTCCCAGCGGCAGGCGCGTCAGGATTTCCCCCTTGGGTCCGATCATTGCCGAGACCCCGGTATTGGCGACGCGCAGCATGGGCAGCCCTTGTTCGATCGCACGCAGCCGGGCCTGTTGCAGGTGTTGGAACGGGCCAGAGAAACGGCCAAACCACGCGTCATTGGTGATTTGCAGCAAGAGGCGCGGGCGGGTCGGCGCGGCGTTGACGTCTTGCGGGAAGACGGCCTCGTAACAGATCAGAGGCAGCGCCGAGCCAATACCGGGAAGGTCAACCAACCGCGCGCCGGGACCGGGGGAAAAGCCGTAGCCTTCGTTCTGGGCAAGGCCGCGAATGCCGAGCCGCGCCGCCAGATTGCCCATGGGCATGTATTCGCCAAACGGCACGAGGTGGTGTTTGTCATACCGCTGGCTCAGCTGACCTTCGGCGTCGAGCACGACCAGAGCGTTATAGAGCCGCCCCTGATCGACGCTGCGCAGGCCAAGCACAACCGGCGTGCCGCCTGCGGTGGCGTGGATCGCACCAAGTGCCTCTTGGGCGTTGGAGAGCATCCACGGGATCGCGGTTTCCGGCCAGACGATCAGGTCGGGTGCACGAGCGGTCTGCGGCGGCTCGGCGGTCAGGGCGAGCTGTCGGTCAAAGAAAGTGAGGACATGGGCGGGCCCCACTTTTGATGTTGGGGCGCGTTGGGTTGCACCATGCGGATGACCGGCGCATCGGGCGCGGGGGCGGTTGGGACGCGCAAATACGCGCCGCTGCCCAGCAGCGCGGCCAATGCAACCAGCGCCGCCACAGAGGTCAGCCGATAGGTGCCCAAGCCCCAAAGCGCCACGCCCGAGACCATGGCAAGAAAGCTGAGCCCGTGAGGGCCGATAAACGCAGCGATCTGGGCCATCGGGCTGGCCGACCAGACATAGCCGATCAACGCCCAAGGGAAGCCCGTCAGCACGTAGGAGCGGGTGAATTCTGCCGCGACCATCGCCGCGATCCAGAGCAGCGCCCGCCGCCCGCCAAGCCAACGGGCAAGGGCAAAAGCGGCGCCCCAAAACAGCGCCAAGCCGCCCGACAGGAAGATCAGCGCGAAAGGCGCCATCCAGCCGTGCCGCGCGAGATCGACAAAGAACGGCTCGACGATCCAGAACAACGCCAGCGCGAAATAGCCCGTGCCACCCGCCCAGCCGAGCCAGAAGGCGTGGCGTGAGCTGTGTGCGATCTGGAAGGCGGCGAACAGCCCGGCAATCCCGAGCGGGCCAAGCGGCCAGAGGTTGAACGGTGCCAGCGCCAGCGCTGCGAGCGCCCCGGCGCAGGCCACCAACAGCATCTGGCGGAGCCGTGACAGCCCTGCGGCCCACGCCTCGGTCCGCTGGGTCATCCCGAGCGGCGGACCCTGCGAGGGGTCGCGGTCAGGCATCGCCGTTGCTGGGCTTGGGTTTGCTGGTCGGTTTGCCGGGTTTGCCCGCTGATGATTTGGGCAAGCGCACGCGCAGGCGTTTGATGCGGCGCGGGTCGGCGTCCATCACCTCGAATTCGGTGCCATCGGGGTGTTTGATCACCTCGCCGCGTACCGGAACCCGGCCTGACAGCATAAAGACCAACCCGCCCAGCGTGTCGATCTCTTCCTCGTCCACGTCGTCGTGCTCGGTCAGGGAGCGGCCGATTTCGGCCTCAAACTCATCCAGCGGGGTCTTGGCCTGCGCCATCCAGCTGCCATCCGGGTTGGCAGTGAACAGGCTGGTTTCCTCCTGATCGTGCTCGTCTTCGATCTCGCCGATGACCTGTTCGATCAGATCCTCGATCGAGACAAGCCCGTCGGTGCCGCCATATTCATCAACCACCAGCGCAAGGTGACGCCGTTCGCTTTGCATCTTGGCAAGCAAAACGCCAATCGGCATCGACGGTGGCACAAACAACAACGGGCGCAGCATTTTCTTGAGCGAAAACCGCCCCTTGGGGCCACCGTTGAAGCCGTGCTGAAGCGCGAGGTCCTTGAGGTGGATCATGCCGATCGGGGTGTCGAGCGTGTCCTGATAGACCGGCAAGCGCGACAGGCCGCTGTCGCGAAACAGCTGCACCAGTTCGTCCTTGGTGATGCTGGCCGGGACCGAGATGATATCGGCCTTGGGCACCATCACATCCTCGACCGCAAGGCGGCGCAGGTTCAACATGCCGGGGGACATCGGCTCTGACGGCCTGTCTGTCGCTTCGCGTTCCGGTTCGTTGTCCGTGTCCGAAGGGCTTAGCGCGTCGATAATGCGGCGGAAAAACCCGGTTTTCGGCGGCATCTCTGCCGCAGTGTCGGTGTCGGTCTCGGTCTTTTGGGGTCTGACCTGCGCGCTTTGCGCTGCATTAGAAGACCCGTCGCTCGTGTCGCCCATCGTTCCTTTCCTGCGGGATCAGCCCGCTTGATTGACCCTATATGGGTCAGCAATACCCAGTTTGCCAAGTATGGCAGTTTCCAGCCCCTCCATCAAAGTGGCATCCTTGTCACGGATATGGTCATAGCCGAGAAGGTGTAAAACCCCGTGAACGGTCAAATGGCTGGTGTGATCTGCCAGTGCAAGGCCGGTCTCTTCAGCCTCGCGGGCGCAGGTGTCAAAGCTGATTGCGATGTCGCCCAGTTCCATATCGCGCGGCGGGGAAGGGGGGCGCCATCCATGTCGGCGCCGCGCTCTTCCGAGGGCCAGCTGAGCACGTTGGTCGGCTGGGGCTTGCCGCGAAAATCGGCATTAAGCACGGCGATGCGCGTGTCGTTGCAGGCAAGAATGCTAATCTCGACCTCGGTCGCATCAATCCCGAGATGCGCCAAGGTGGCCTTGGTCGCGCGGGCGGTCAGAGCCTCAAGCCCGATGGTTTCCCAGCGCGGGTCTTCGATGAGCAGATCGAGTGTCATGCGCCCTTGTACATCAGCCGTCACCATCAGCAAGCAGCATCAGCAAGTGGCTCCGTCAAGTGGTGCCGTCAATCGGCCAGTATCAGCGGCATGATCCCGGCGATCAGCCCGACGCCCGCCACCACCAACAGGATAAGAAACAACCGATTGCGGGTGAGGGCGCGGGTTTTCATGTTCAGCTCTGCGGCGGTATCCGAGGTGACAAACACCTTGTACTGCCCATCAAGCCAGCTTTTATCCAACGCGTTTTCGGCGCCGAGCGGGGCGGTTTCGCGCCGCGGTTTGAGAAAGGGCAAGAGCGCGCGCTCCACGTCGATCTGTCCGCTCACGGCGCCTGCGGTGGTTGTGACATCAAAGCGGATGGTGCGCGCCATGCTGTCGCTGAACAGGTTCAGCACTTCGGTACGCTCGCCGGGTTTTAGCTCAACCTTTGCCATCACGCCCTTTCCTTGGAAACGCGCGCCTTAGGCCGGTTTGGCCGGGTCGGCGGCGTCATAAGCCTCGATAATTGCAGCGACCAGCGGGTGGCGCACCACGTCCTTGGCCGTGAAGTAATTGAAGCTGATGTTCGGAATGGTTTTCAGCAGGCGCTCGGCATCGGCCAAGCCCGACGGCACCCCGCGCGGCAGGTCGATCTGGGTGCGGTCGCCGGTGATCACCATGCGCGAGCCTTCGCCAAGCCGGGTCAGGAACATCTTCATCTGCATGGTCGTGGCGTTCTGCGCCTCGTCCAGCACAACAAAGGCATTGGCGAGCGTGCGCCCGCGCATAAAGGCCAGCGGCGCGATCTCGATGCGTTTCTCTTCGATCAGTTTGGCCAGCTGCTTGGAGGGCAGGAAATCATTCAGCGCATCGTAAAGCGGCTGCATGTACGGGTCGACCTTGTCCTTCATATCGCCGGGCAGATAGCCGAGCTTTTCGCCCGCCTCGACCGCCGGACGCGACAGGATGATGCGATCAACATGGCCTTCGATGAACATGTTCACGCCCACCGCCACCGCCAAATAGGTCTTGCCGGTGCCCGCCGGACCGATGCCAAAGCCGAGCTCGTTGGAAAACAGGCTCTGGACATAGGATTTCTGAGCGTCGGTGCGCGGCTCGACGGTTTTCTTGCGGGTGCGGATTTCGACCCGGCCACCGCGAAACATTTCCATCTGGTCGGTCGCATCCGCGCCGGGGCTCGTATCCATGCGCAATTCGCGGTCAACATCGCCGGGATCAACATGCCGCCCCGATTCGAGCCGTTCATAGAGCGCGCCGAGCACCGAGACGGCCTCGCTCGCCGAGGAGTCATCGCCGATGACCACCAATTGATTGCCCCGGCGCAGGATCTGCACTCCCAATTTTTGCTCTATATCCGCGAGGTTACGGTCATATTCGCCGCAAAGTTCGATCAGCAGGCGATTGTCCGGGAACTCAACCAGATGCTCGCTGAGGGCTTCGGGATCAGAGGGAGGCGGGGGAAGCACGGTGGTGGCCAATCAACTCTCCATTTAGCGGTTCTGTCTATGATGCTGCCAATATGTAGCGCCCGGCGCAAGGCAGCGTTGTGAATTGTCACGAAATTGAGACGAAAAAAGCCGCGGAGGGTGACCTCCGCGGCGATATTTCAGGCAATTTTCCAAGGATCAGAGCGGATCGCCGTGGTTCTTGGTGTCGCCGCCTTTGAACTGGCCGGTGGCTATGGTCGGCGGGGCAGCGCCCGAGCAGACCGGCTTGCCGTATTTGTCGAGCCGTGCCGAGAGATACCCTTCGACACCATCGTCGATGATCCAGTGGTCACAGCCGTTCGGGTCAACCCAGATACCGGCTTTAAGCTGGCTCAGGTGTTTGGCGTCGCGGCCACGGTCATGGGTTTTGTCAGGTCCAACCTTGGGGTGAACGGCTTGCAAGAAGCCTTCGCCACAGCCGGATACAGTCAGGGCCAATGCGGCGGCCGTCAGTGCTTTTACGAGTGTCATTCTATCGCTCCTTCGGCTCAGCGGATGCACATGATTTCAACGCGGCGGTTCTTGGCCATGCCCTTGGCGGAGTTATTCGCCGCCACCGGCATACGTTCGCCATATCCGCGCACGTCAAGAATCTTGGCACCAGCGCCTTGGCCGACTTTGGCCACCGAGGCTGCGCGCCGCATCGAAAGACGGATGTTGTATTCATCCGAGGCACGGCTGTCGGTGTGCCCTGCGATGATGAACGCCCGTGCGTCGGTCTTGGCAAAGAACTCGCGCAGGCGGGCCTTGCCGTTTTTCGAAATCCGCGCGCTGTCGGTTGCGAAATACTGATCCGAGTACATAACGCCACAAAGGTTCCCCTTGCGGCAGACCGGAATGCCCTGACGATTGGTGTGGGGGCTCATGTAGCCTTCGACACCGTCGTCCATCACCCAATGTTCGCATCCGTCCGGGTCAACCCAGATGGTAGGAATATACTCTTCACCCTGAATGACGCGTTTTGTGGTCTCCTGCGCCTCGGCGCTGACCGTCATAACCACACCCAGAGCAGCGGCAGCGATGCCACTCACGAGCGCGTTCACTGTTTTCGAAATCTTTTTCGCCACAGCTTCTGTCCCTTGTTAATGTTTCCCCCACAAGGCGTGGCAAGGTTGCCCCTGCATGCCCCAGACGTTTGATAAGGGCCAGTTTATCAAGTTTGTATGCCGTGTGAAGGTGTTTTGACCAGATATTGTAGGAACAATCCGCAATATGCGGATTTATAGTCGGTCGCTCATGAGTTTAGGGGGATTTGCCGCGTGCAAGACGCGTGTCTGGCGCGCCATGCGCAACCCAGAGGGTCAGATCAACACACCCGAAAGAGAGTTTGCGCCGCTTGCGATGATTCTCACCTGACGCAAATCGCCGGGTTTGGCGGGGCAATCATCGACATGCACCGCGTGCAGGTGATCGGATTTGCCGAGCATCTGGCCGGGGCGTCGGCCGGGTTTTTCAAACAGCACGCCAACTGTTTGGCCAACCATCGCTTCCTGACGGGCGCGTTGTTGTTCGGTGATCAGCGCCTGAAGCGCGCGCAGCCGGGCATCTGCGACCTCGGGGGGCACCTGTCCCTTGCGTTCGGCGGCGGGGGTGCCGGGGCGGGTCGAGTATTTGAACGAAAACGCCTGTCCGTAGTTGACCTGCCGGATCAGATCCATCGTGTCTTCGAAATCGGCGTCGCTCTCTTCCGGGAAGCCGACGATGAAATCGCCCGAAAACAGGATATCGGGGCGCGCCGCGCGGATGCGTTCGATCAGCGCGAGATAGCTGTCGCGGGTGTGGCTGCGGTTCATCCGCTTGAGGATATGGTCGCTGCCCGATTGCACCGGCAAATGCAGATAGGGCATCAGTTTGGCACAGGTGCCAAGGGCTTCGATCAGATCGTCGCTCATGTCATTGGGATGCGAGGTGGTGAAGCGGATACGCTCTAACCCGTCGACCTTGTCGAGCGCCCAGATCAGTTGGGCCAAGGTGTAATCCCCGTTCGGGCCGGCACCGTGATAGGCGTTCACATTCTGCCCCAGCAAGGTGATCTCGCGCACGCCGCGCTCGACCAGATCGCGGGCTTCGGTCAGCACGCGATCAACAGGGCGCGACACTTCGGCGCCGCGGGTATAGGGCACGACGCAGAAGGCGCAGAACTTGTCACAGCCTTCCTGCACAGTCAGAAAGGCGGTCGGCCCGCGTTTGGCCTTGGGGCGGGATTTGAGACGCTCGAATTTGTCTTCCTCGGGGAAGTCGGTGTCGAGCACTTTGGCGCCTGTCTGGGTCTTGGCTTCCATCTCGGGCAGGCGGTGATAGGCCTGCGGCCCGACAACCAGATCAACCAGCGGCTGGCGGCGCATGATCTCTTCGCCCTCGGCCTGTGCGACGCAGCCGGCAACGCCGATCTTGAGATCGGGTTTGGCGTCTTTCAGATCGCGAAAACGGCCCAGCTCGGAATAAACCTTTTCGGCCGCTTTCTCGCGGATGTGGCAGGTGTTGAGCAGGATCATATCCGCCTCTTCGGGCGAGCCGACCTGTGCATAGCCATTGCCGCCGCCGGTGTCGCTCAGGGCCTCGGCCATTCGCTCGCTGTCATAGACATTCATCTGACAGCCATAGGTCTTGATATAGAGCTTTTTCGGGTCGGCCATGGGATTTGTCACCTGTCGCGGAATGAGGCGGCTCAATACAGGGTCACGGGGCGGCTTGCAATGCACCCCGAATTAACCGATTTTGTGCCAAGTCGACAAAACGAGGCGATGATGCAGTATTCCGGGCTTAAAGAGTTCCTGTCCAGCGGTAAGGCGGTTTTGGCCAAAGGGCCGATTGCCTTGGTCTTTGCCGAGGATGAGGTCGAGCTTGATACCACCCTGCGCCATCATCAGCAGTCGGGGTTCAAAGCGGTGGTCGCCTTTATGCCCGATAGCTTTGCGTTGCCCGGTGATCTGGTGAAGACCGTGCATCGCGTGCGCTATGATACGCAGGCGGAAAACGCGGTGATGGAGGCGGTCACAGCGGTCAACAATGTCGCTGCGCCGGGACAGTGGATTTACTACTGCTACAATGCGGAATACCTGTTTTACCCGTTTTGCGAAACGCGTCTGATTGGTGAAATGCTTGCCTTTCACACGGAAGAGCGGCGCGATGCGATGCTGACCTATGTGGTTGATCTTTATGCCGACGACCTGAACCAGAACCCCGACGCGGTATCGCTTGACCGGGCGTTTATGGATAAATCGGGCTACTACGCGCTTGCCCGCCCGGACGAGAGCAAGGAAAACCACCCCAAAGAGCGCCAGCTGGATTTCTTTGGCGGGCTGCGCTGGCGGTTTGAAGAGCATGTGCCGGCGCCGCGTCGAAAGATCGACCGGATTGCGCTTTTTCGTGCGACGCTGGGGGTCAAGCTGCGTGAGGATCACACGTTTTCGGATGAGGAATTCAACACCTACGCCTGCCCGTGGCACAACAACCTCACGGCGGCGATCGTGTCATTTCGCACCGCAAAGGCGCTTAAACGCAATCCCGGGTCTACCTTTGATATCGATACGTTCCACTGGCACAATTCGGTGCCGTTCGAGTGGCATTCGCGCCAGCTTCTTGACCTTGGGTTGATGGAGCCGGGTCAGTGGTTCTGATCCGGGGCTGATCGCTGTGCAGGCAATCCCCCACACCTGATCCAATTGAGCGCCTTGCGGCGCGCAGGGCGCATCGACCCTCCTCCTGTCCTCCTCCGTTGGAGGAGGAAGCATGGCGCCGGCCGACCCAGAGATTTCCAGCACAAGCGCCAATAGATCGGGCGGGACGCTCCGCGGGGGATATTTGAGGTCAGATGAAGCGCAGGAGTCCGTTTCTTCATCTGACCGGAAATATCCCGGGGGGAGTGGGGGGCTGGCCCCCCACCCGGACCTGCGCTATCAGGCGGGGCAGAGAGAATGAAAGGCCGCATGATGTCCGCACATGGTTCCCCGATCCCGATGGTTTCCCATCCTGTCACGGCGTTGTCCGGCGTGGCCGATGTTCCGGGGGACAAGTCGATCTCGCACCGCGCGTTGATCCTCGGGGCGATGTGTGTCGGCGAGACCCGTATCAGCGGTCTGCTGGAAGGGGATGACGTCTTGGCGACGGCGGCTGCGATGCGCAATTTCGGCGCTGATGTGACACGCGACGAGGATGGCGTCTGGCGTGTGCATGGTGTTGGCGTTGGTGGCTTTGCTGAGCCAGAGGGCGTGGTGGATTGCGGCAATGCGGGCACGGGGGTGCGGTTGATCATGGGGGCGATGGCGACCTCGCCGATTACCGCGACGTTCACTGGTGATGCCAGCCTCAATGCGCGGCCGATGGCGCGGGTGACGGATCCGCTGGCATTGTTCGGGGCGCGGGCCGTTGGGCGCGCGCAGGGGCGATTGCCGATGACGATTGTGGGTGCGCGCACGCCGGTGCCGGTGCGCTATGAGGTGCCGATGCCATCGGCACAGGTGAAGTCGGCGGTGCTTCTGGCCGGGCTGAATGCGCCGGGGCAGACGGTGGTGATCGAGAAAGAGGCGACGCGCGATCATACCGAGCGGATGCTGGCAGGGTTTGGCGCCGAGATCGCGGTGAGCGACGAAGAGGGCAAGCGGGTCATTACCCTGACCGGACAGCCGGACTTGAAGCCACAGGTGATCGCCGTGCCGCGCGATCCGTCGTCAGCGGCGTTTCCGGTCTGTGCGGCGTTGATCGTGCCGGGGTCGGATGTGCTGGTGCCGGGGATCGGGCTGAACCCGACGCGGGCAGGGTTGTTTGACACGTTAAAAGACATGGGCGCCGATCTCACTTATGAGAACCAGCGCGAGGAGGGGGGCGAGCCGGTGGCCGATCTGCGCGCACGGTTTTCGCCCGATATGACCGGCATCGAGGTGCCGCCCGAACGCGCCGCCAGCATGATCGACGAATACCCGATCCTGTCGGTTGTCGCGGCCAATGCCACTGGGCGCACCGTGATGCGCGGCGTCAAGGAGCTTAGGGTCAAGGAAAGCGACCGGATTGACGCCATGGCCAAAGGCCTACGTGCCAATGGGGTCGAGGTGGAAGAGGGCGAGGATTGGTGGATCGTCACCGGCTGCGGTGTCGGCAACGTGCCGGGTGGCGGGACATGCGAGACCTTCCTTGACCACCGTATAGCCATGTCGTTCCTGTGCCTTGGGATGGCGGCTGGCGCTCCGGTTGCTCTGGATGATGGCGGGCCGGTGGCCACGTCCTTTCCGGTATTTGAGCCGCTTATGGCGGGGCTGGGCGCTGATATCAGGCGCGGATGAGGCCGCGTGTGATCAGCGGAGCAATGGCTTTTTCATAAGCCGCCGAATCCGCACGAAGGATCGCCGCCTCGACAAGCGTGACACCGTAGCCGCGATTGAGCGCCGCTTCGGCAGTGCGCGCGACGCAGTAGGCGCCGTCCAGCCCGGCAATGTCGAGCGTGCCGATCTCAAGCTTATCCAACAGCCGGTCAAGGGCGCTTGTCTCGAACCCGTCTTGCACCCGCTTGATAAGCACATGATCCGGTAAGCCGTTGAAATCACGCGCGAGCCCGGTGTCGGGGCCGCCTGCCAATGCGGTGCCACCCATTGTGAGCTTTGAGACAAGCCGGCTTCCGGGGTGGACCATTCCTGTTTCAGGGCAATGACAGGCCAGCCGCGGGCGCGGGCGGCGCGTGCTGCGGCGTGAATGGCGCTTTTGGCTCTGTCGCGTGTTTCGGCGGGATAGGTTGCATCACTCCAGAAGGCGTCCTGTAAATCAATCAGCAGCAGGGCGCGCCCGTTTCGCGGAGGAATGCGCGTGCCCTGCGTTGCGCGTGTGATATGGCGCAGCGTCAGAACGCCCCAAACCACAAGCGCGAGCACCAGCAGAGCGATCAAAAGCCAGATCATCTGCGCTCGCCATTCAGGTGTCGAAAGGCAGACAGGACGTGCTGTGCCACCGATAGGGCGGTGTCGATATCCTTGATGCTGAGCCGCTTGGCGATTTGCTCCAGCCGCGCCATTTCTTCGGCCCGGATCGTTGTGATCAGATCCCCGCCCTCACGCGTGAGCACTATCAACGGCGAACGTTTGTGCCGGGGGTTGGGGCGTTTCACGACCATTCCGGCCGCAAGACAGTCGTTCACCATGAGCTGCACGTATTGACGCCCGATCTCAAGCGCATGGGCGAGGTCGGGGACAGACGATGACCCATCGCGCGCCAGCACCTCAAGCACGGCGCGCATCCGCACGGTCAACCCGGAGCCAAGGAGGCCTGTTTCAACCGTTTCTTCGATCTGTTGCACCAATGGGCGGGTCATCCAGATGAAGTCATAAAGGGACTCTGCTTTGCTCATGACATGTAAAATGTCATTTTGACATTAGACATGTCAATATCAATTATTGACAGCTTTGCCGCCAAAGTCGCAGGGTGGCGCAAAGAGGGTTTTATGCGTTTACTGGTTTTTGTGTTTATGGTTGCGACCGCAGGGATTTACCTTGCGATGGTCGTTTGGTCTCTCCCTTATGTTACGGCCGAGGCCGGTGGCTTGATGCCATTTGACCTGCGCCCGTTCGGATATTCGGTGCAACAGGCAGAGGCGTTCCACAACGCTCTTTCGGACGAAGGCAGGTTGTTTTACCTGAATACGCAGCTGTTGCTTGATTTGTTTTTTCCACCGATGCTGGCGCTTTGCTTCATTCTGATTGCCTTTGTGTTTTGGCAAAATTTGGCGCGCTGGGTGATTATTGCATTAGCGTTGCTGACGCTAACCGCCGATTACACCGAGAATGTGTTGCTGGCGCAGATTTTAACGCATTTCGATCCGGATTTGGTTATAGAAGCGAGCTTT
The DNA here is from genome assembly GCA_025916135.1 of Rhodobacteraceae bacterium D3-12. Taxonomy (NCBI): domain Bacteria; kingdom Pseudomonadati; phylum Pseudomonadota; class Alphaproteobacteria; order Rhodobacterales; family Roseobacteraceae; genus Phycobium; species Phycobium rhodophyticola. The sequence goes on from CP104793.1 coordinate 1,178,788, forward strand.
TGGACCAAATTGAAATCGGGATCGACCACGCTGACCTTGGGATTGATAATCGTCATGTTGAGCGTCGGAATTTGGCGGCGAAAACGCGCTGAAACGCGGTGCTATCGACGGTTGTAGGTCATCCGAGGAGGATCGGCGGGCGTTCCGTAGAAGCTTGGTCATTTGCCACGCGCTGTCGCTATGGCTTTTCATCGCGGCGGCGGCTTGTTAGAGCTTGGGGCGATTAGAAACCGGCAATAAAACAGGGCGCGGCAATGAGCTTTACCGTGGCAATCGACGGACCGGCAGCAGCGGGAAAAGGCACGCTTTCCAAGGCGGTGGCGGCGCATTTCGGGTTCGGGCATCTGGATACCGGGCTGCTTTATCGCGCGGTGGCGGCCAAGGTTTTGACCGGGGTCGACCCGTTGGTCGCCGCGCGCGCCCTGCAGGCCAAAGACCTGACGGGCGAGTTGCGCACGCAAGCCATCGCGCAGGAGGCCAGCCGCGTTGCCGTGATCCCCGAAGTTCGCGAGGCGCTGGTCGATTTCCAACGCGCATTTGGCGCGCGCGCCGGGGGGCGGTGCTTGACGGGCGCGACATTGGCACGGTGATTTGCCCCGATGCGCGGGTGAAGCTGTTTGTGACCGCCAGCGCCGACGTGCGTGCAGAGCGGCGCTTTCTCGAGCTTGCGGCCAAGGGCGCAGAGGTGACCCGCGCGGGTGTTCTTGCCGATATCAAAGAGCGTGACGCACGCGACAGCGAACGCTCGACCGCACCAATGAAGCCGGCAGAGGACGCCGTCGTCCTCGACACGTCCGAGATGAGCATCGAGCAGGCGCTCGCCGCCGCCATCGCCATGATAAGCAAAGCACAATCAGAGCAGCAGGATTAGCGCAACACCCACGATTGGCGCAAAACAAGGAGACGCGACGTGAACACCCGTAAACTGGGCCAGACCGGACCAGAGATTTCGCCCATGGGCTATGGCGCGATGAGTTTTTCAAACTTTTATGGCCCCACCAGCGAGGCCCAGAGCTTTGCCATTCTGGATGCGATGCGCGACTGGGGCGTGAACCATATCGACACGTCGAATATCTATGGCATGGGCGGCTCGGAAGAGACGATCGGGCGCTATTTTGCCGCCAACAAGGGGGCCGAACAGGAGTTTGTCATCGCCACCAAAGCGGGGATCACACGGGACGCGGACAACAACCGCTGTTTTCGCAATGATCGCGCCCATCTTGAGGCTGAACTGGACAAGAGCCTTGCGCGGATGGGGGTGGAGCATGTTGATCTGTTCTATGTCCACCGGCGGCAAGAGGACATGCCGATCGAAGAGGTGGTCGAGGCGCTGGTGGCGCTGAAACAGACCGGCAAGATCGGCAGCTTCGGATTCTCCGAGATTGCGCCCTCCAGCCTGCGCCGTGCGGCGGCGGTGCATCCGGTGGCGGCGGTGCAATCGGAATACAGCCTGCAAACCCGCAGTCCCGAATTGGGGCTGGTGCAGGCCTGCGCCGAGTTGGGAGCGGCGTTTGTTGCCTTTTCGCCGGTGGGGCGGTCCTTGTTGACCGATCACCCGCTCAGCAAGGAGGCGGTCGAGAGTATCGGCTTTTTCCAAACCAATCCGCGCTTTGTTGAGCCCAACCTGAGCGCCAATATGGCAGCAACCGACAAGTTTCGCGCCCTTGCCGCCGATATGGGCGAACCGGCGGCGGCGCTGGCCAATGCGTGGCTCTTGGCGCAGGGCGAGCATGTGATTCCGATCCCCGGCACGCGGTCGGTCACGCATTTCCGCGAATGTGTGCGCGGAGGGGAGATTACGCTGTCGGCGGATGATCTGGCGCAGATCGAGGCTGTCTTGCCGGTGGGCTGGGCCCATGGGGATCGCTATTCGACCGACCAATGGGTCGGGCCGGAACGGTTTGCCTAAGGGGCGATTTGCAGGACAGCCCTAGGGCGGTCCTGCATGGTGCGGATGCGCAGATACGCAGATGCGCGGCGTTAGGGCTTAACCTTTCGCCGCGTCTTCGCGCAGGATGCGGCGCAAAATCTTGCCTGAGGCCGCCTTGGGGATCGCATCAACCACGCGGATCGCGCGGATCTGTTTGTAATGCGATAGCTCGCCATCCAGATGGGCCTGCAACATTTCAAGCGTTGGCTCGTCAGCGCCCGGCGCGGCCACGACAAAGGCCATCGGGATTTCGCCTGCATCCGCATCGGGAATGCCGATCACCCCCACGTCAGCGATGCCGGGGTGGGTGACAAGGGCCGCTTCCAATTCGGCAGGCGCCACTTGGAACCCTTTGTATTTGATCAGTTCTTTCAACCGGTCGGTGACGAACATATTGCCGTCCTGATCAAAACGCACAATGTCGCCAGTGCGCAGCCAGCCCTCGGAATCAAGGGTTTCTGCTGTTGCCGTGGGGTTGTTCCAATAGCCTTTCATCACCTGCGGCCCGCGCACCCAAAGCTCGCCTTCCGCGCCGGGGGCAACATCCTTGCCGCTTTCCGGATCAACCACGCGGCATTCGGTGTTAGAGACTGTGCGCCCGGATGCGCCGCTGACCGCCTCGTCCTTGGGCGAGGAATGCGAGACCGGCGACAGCTCTGTCATGCCATAGCCTTGGGTCGTGACACAGTTCAGCCGCTTGGCGACATCGTCGGTCACATCGCCGCCCAGAGGGGCCGCGCCGGAGTTGATCTGTTCCACCGTGCTTAGATCGTATTGATCAACCAGCGGATGTTTGGCCAGCGCGATCATCACCGGCGGCACGACATACATGCGCCGCGTGCGGTAGCGCGCGGACAAATCGAGGAACATCTCAAGGTCAAAGCGCGGCATGGTGACGAGCGCACCACCCGCCGCAAGCGCGATATTCATCAGGCATTCCAAGCCGTAAATGTGAAAGAACGGCAAGAAGGCCACCGTCACCTCGTCGGGATAGATCTCGGCCACTGACAGCGTCTGATCCACGTTCGAGCTGAGGTTCCAATGGGTCAGCATCACCCCCTTGGGCAGGCCGGTCGTGCCGCTTGAATAGGGCAGGGCAACGACGTGATCGCGGATGTCCACCGGGGTTTGCGCCTCCTGCGGTGCGCCCATCAGCTCGGTGAGCGGGGTTGCGCCCTCGGCCTCGCCGATGGTCACGATTTCGCTCACCTTGGTGCCCTCTACGGCGGCGCGAGCGGTCTCCATAAACTGTGGAATGGTGATCAGCATTGTCGCGCCGCTGTCATTTAGCTGATGCTGCACCTCATGCGGTGTATAGGTCGGGTTGATCAACGTCACGGTGCCGCCGGCAAAGGCGATGCCATGAAAGGCGATGCAATATTCCGGCAGGTTCGGGGCCATCAGGGCGATCATCGTGTCCTTGCCCGTGCCGCGCGCATTCAGCCCCCCCGCCAGCGATTTCACCGCTTGGACAAAGCCCGCCGCCGTCACTTCGCGCCCGGTCGGCCCGTCGGTTAGGATCACGCGATCGGGGTTATCGCCCAGGCCTTCGAACAGGCGGTCAGTGATGGAAATCTCCCGGAGAGCCACGTCCGGATAGGGGCTCGTGATGATGGTCATAGTTGATGTTCCTCCCTAGGCGCTGACGCTAGGGCAGGGCACGCGGATTCGCCAAGAAGAACGCCCCGTCATTTGAAAAAGGACGCGTGGCGCGGGGCGGCGGGCGGGGATCAGGAGGGCGGTTGCAGCCTGCTAGGGCATGCTTACGGGGTCGCGACCGGACGGCGCCGCCGCACGCTGATCAAAAGCCCGACAGTCAACAAGGCAATCGCCGCAATCGCAATCGTGCTCAGGGTCTCGCCAAGGATAAGCGCGCCTAATATTGCCCCCACGCCCGGCACCGCGGCAAGGATCGTCGAGGTGCCCGCATTGCCAATCGTGCGCGAGGCGTGAGCGATAAACAGCAAGCCGAGAAAGTTGGGAACAAACCCCTGATAGACCGCCTGTAACAGCAGCGGTTTTATCGGCGCATCGGCCAGCCCGGACGGCAGCCACAAAGCCCAGACCGGCAGGTAGATCACGGCATTGATCAGGGTGCCGCAAAAGATGACCTGCATCGCCCCAAGGCCCCAGCGTTCGGAGAGGATGACATATGTGGCAAAGAACAGCGCGCCAAAGGTGAACAGCAGGTCTCCGATCCACGCGTTCGGCCCGCTTGTCGTGGTCCCGTCCCATGCCAGCGCACCGGTCGAGACAAGGATCAGCACAGCGCCCAACACCTGCCGTGCGCCGGGGCGCGTTTGAAACAGAGCGATCCCGGCAAGGATGCTGATCAGCGGCAACAAGCCGTTCATAAAGATGCCGCCATGGGCCGCCGGCGCAAGCCGGAATGCGTGGAACACGCTTAGGATATAGACCGGCCCAAGGATGAAAGAGAGCACCGCCATCTGCCCTAGGCGCATCCCCCGCCACGGTTTGTAATAGAGACACAGCGGCAGCGCGACGAATGAGGCGAGACCATAGCGCATCGCTGCAAGGTCATAGATGGTTAGCCCGCTCCCATTGGCGGCGCGGCTGACGATCAGCCAGAAGGACCAGACAAACACGATGCTCCACGCCGCCGCAAAGCCGGTGATTTGGGAAGGGGGCGATGCCGTCGTCATGCGGTGCTGTTGCCTTTTTGAGGAAACGGTTGCGGGCGGCAATGCCCATGGGGTGTAGCAGTAAGCGTCGGGTGGCGTAGGGGCAAGGGGGGGGGCATGCCGGACCTAAAGAAACCCGCAGGCTTTCTCGTGCAGCAGGATTTCCGCCGCGCTGCACGTCCGGGCGAGCCGCTCGCTCCGCGCTCAGCTTGCGTCTCGTTGGCCCGTCAATAAGGGCCTAGGTGTCTGGATTTATGCGTTAAAACACGCGCTGGGTGATGGTTTTGTTGCTCAGGGCGGCATGGGGCGGCATCTGAAAACTGCTCTGACAAATCGTCATTATTGCGCTCGTCCGTGGGGTGGAAGATTTCACCCGCGCCGGCAATCGCTAAACACGTTTCGCAGTGGCCCCACTTCGTCGGGAGCGAGAGAAACTCGGTGCTGGCCGGGGGCTGGCCAAAATGCTGACCGGAGTGTTGGGCCACGCAGTGTCCGCCAATCCCCGCTCAATCGTGGGCGCGCTGCGTTACACCCCTTGCGCACAAGGCTGAATCGCCCTATAGAGCCTGCGTCGACAAGGCGGAAATCGCCGCGAAACAAGATTGAGATGAGCAGGGTCGGGACTAACCGGCCCTCTTTGTTTTGCGATCACCGTCTGGTTGACAGAGCCGCCCGTATGACACGGGCATCACGGCCCCGCCCTCAAGTAGCGAAGCGGTAGGGCACATATAAAGACCGGCGGAGACAACCGCACGGCCCGAAAAAATGTTTGAAAAGGAACTGAACGCCACATGGCAAACACGATGGAAGAGTTTGAAGCACTCCTTAATGAAAGCTTCGAAATGGACACACCCGAAGAGGGGTCCGTTGTAAAAGCAAGGTCATCGCGATTGAAGCGGGACAAGCCATTATCGACGTCGGCTACAAGATGGAAGGCCGTGTCGAACTCAAAGAATTCGCAGAACCCGGTGAAGCGCCCAAAGTTGACGTTGGCGACGAAGTCGAAGTCTTCCTGCGCTCGGCTGAAAACGCCCGTGGCGAAGCTGTTATCTCGCGTGAGATGGCCCGCCGCGAAGAAGCCTGGGACCGTCTGGAAAAAGCATACGCTGGCGACGCACGCGTCGAAGGCGCGATCTTTGGCCGTGTCAAAGGTGGCTTTACCGTCGATCTCGGCGGCGCCGTGGCCTTCTTGCCAGGTAGCCAAGTTGACGTGCGCCCCGTGCGCGACGCTGGCCCGCTGATGGGTCTCAAGCAGCCGTTCCAGATCCTCAAGATGGACCGTCGCCGTGGCAACATCGTTGTGTCGCGCCGTGCGATCCTCGAAGAGAGCCGCGCCGAACAGCGCGCCGAAGTCATCGGCAACCTCACCGAAGGTCAGGCCGTGGACGGTGTGGTCAAGAACATCACCGAATATGGTGCGTTTGTTGATCTGGGCGGTGTTGACGGGCTTCTGCACGTCACCGACATGGCATGGCGCCGGGTCAACCACCCGAGCGAGATCCTGTCGATCGGTGAAACGATCAAGGTGCAGGTCATCAAGATCAACAAAGAAACCCACCGTATCAGCCTTGGCATGAAGCAGCTTCAGGACGATCCATGGGATCTGGTTGCCGCGAAATACCCGCTGGAAACCACCCACACGGGCCGCGTCACCAACATCACCGACTATGGTGCATTTGTTGAGCTGGAACCCGGTGTTGAAGGGCTTGTTCACGTCTCGGAAATGTCCTGGACCAAGAAGAACGTGCACCCCGGCAAGATCGTTTCCACGTCGCAAGAAGTCGAAGTCATGGTGCTGGAAATCGACGGTGCCAAGCGCCGTGTTTCCCTTGGTCTCAAGCAGACCATGCGCAACCCGTGGGAAGTGTTTGCAGAAACGCACCCCGAGGGCACCGAAGTCGAAGGCGAAGTCAAGAACATCACCGAATTCGGTCTGTTCATTGGCCTCGACGGCGACATCGACGGCATGGTTCACCTTTCGGACCTCAGCTGGGACGAACGTGGCGAAGACGCGATCCAGAACTACCGCAAGGGCGACATGGTCTCGGCCGTCGTCTCGGAAGTGGATGTCGAGAAAGAGCGTATCTCGCTCTCGATCAAGGCACTGGGCGGTGACAAGTTCGCAGAAGCCGTTGGCGGCGTGAAGCGTGGCTCGATCATCACCGTGAACGTGACGTCGATCGAAGATGGCGGCATCGAGGTGGAATACGAAGGCATGAAATCCTTCATCCGCCGCTCGGATCTGTCGCGTGACCGCGCCGAACAGCGCCCTGAGCGTTTCTCGGTTGGTGACAAGGTTGATGTGCGCGTGACCAACGTGGACAGCAAAACCCGCCGTCTGGGTCTGTCGATCAAAGCGCGCGAGATCGCCGAAGAGAAAGAAGCCGTCGAACAGTATGGCTCCTCCGACTCGGGCGCATCGCTGGGCGATATCCTCGGCGCCGCTCTGAAGAGCGACGACGAGTAAGCACGCGACCCCGCGTAAACAAATTGGCCCCGCCGCAGCAATGCGGCGGGGTTTTTCGTTTCCCCGAAGTTGGGGGCGCACGCCCGGCTGGCTTTTGGGTCTGAGCACCGGCGCGAGTGAGGGCGAAACCCACACCGAATCAATGGCTTCGCCGCGCTGCGGCAGAGCGACGTGAAACCGCGACATGCTGCGACAAACGGTGTCTTGTCGGCGGAGAGGCGCGGAAAATCGTCCAGAATCATAGCATTCGGGGGTGATTTGCGCCTAACCCGGCTGCCTTTAATGTTTCTCGCCGCAGAATTTCTTTCTATAGTCGAGGTTATAAATGTCTTCGGAAAACAGAACCTGGGGAGAGTGATTCTATGATCCGATCGGAATTGATTCAGAAGATTGCCGATGAAAATCCGCATCTTTATCAGCGCGATGTCGAGCGGATCGTGAACACCATCTTTGAAGAGATCACCAACGCCATGGCGTTGGGCGATCGGGTGGAGTTGCGAGGCTTTGGCGCGTTCTCGGTCAAGAAGCGGGATGCGCGCGTGGGCCGCAACCCACGCACAGGGGCCGCCGTGCAGGTCGAAGAAAAGCATGTGCCGTTTTTCAAGACGGGCAAGCTCTTGCGCGATCGGCTGAACGGGAAAGGCTAACATGCGCTATATTCGCTATGGTTTCCTCGCCGCCTTGGCTGTGGTGCTTATCTCTGTGGCAATGGCAAACCGCGGGGCGGTGACGTTGCGCCTTTTGCCGGAAGAGCTGGCCGCGCCGCTGGGCTTGGCCTGGTCGGTTGAGTTGCCGCTTTTTGTTGTCATCTTTGCCGCAATCGTGGCCGGGCTTTTGATCGGCTTCGTTTGGGAATGGCTGCGCGAGCACAAGCACCGCGCCGAAGTCGCGCGGAAATCGGGCGAAGGCTGCGTCAGCTCAAGCGGGAAGTGAACCGCTTGAAGGGGGCCGGGAAGTCGGAAGACCCTGACGAGGTTTTGGCGCTTTTGGATGAGGCGAGCTGATCCACCTCTTGCCGGGCGCTATGGCGCGGGCGATGCATTTTGAGTATTTCAGGCAAGATGAAGAGGAAGGGTGGTTTTCATTTAACCGCCCTTGGCGTATTTCGGCCCCATGAACATTCGCGTGAAAATCTGTGGATTGACCAAGCCTGAAGACGTGGCGGCCTGTGCTGCGGCGGGGGCGGCCTATTGCGGGTTCAACTTTTTTGCCAAAAGTCCGCGTTTTGTGACGCCCGAGACGGCGCGCGCGCTGGCGCTGGACGCGCCCGTCGGCTTGGCCAAAGTGGGGCTTGTGGTCGGCGCGAGCGACGCTGAGCTGGACGCGATCACAGGCGCGGTGCCGCTTGATATGTTGCAGCTTCATGGCGGCGAGAGCGCGGCGCGGGTGGCCGAGGTCAAAGCGCGGTATGGCCTGCCGGTGATCAAGGTGGTCGGGGTTTCGGGCGCCGGTGATCTGGCGGCGCTGGACGCGTTCTCTGACGTGGCTGACCAGATATTGGTTGATGCCAAACCACCCAAGGAAGCGGTTTTGCCCGGCGGCAATGGCGTGGCGTTCGACTGGGCGTTGATTGCCGGGCGCGAGTGGCGCGTGCCATGGATGCTGGCCGGTGGGTTGACGCCAAAGAATGTAGGCGAGGCGATCCGTCTGACCGGGGCGCGTCAGGTTGACACCGCATCGGGTGTGGAAAGCGCGCCGGGGGTCAAGGACGCCGATTTGATCCGCGCGTTTGTTTCTGCCGCCGGGTGAGGGCGTCGGCCGCTGGGCGGTTTCGCATTGCCGGGCCGGGGCGCAAGATCAGAAACGTGCGAAAGGTGAAGCGGGCGGGCGCGACTGCGTTGGCTCCTATTGCTCATACCCCCGCTTGCCTTTACACCGGCGCAAGGCAAACCGGAGGCAGGCGCATGGCCGATGATCTTTTCAACAGTTTCATGAACGGACCCGACGAAAAGGGGCGTTTTGGCAATTACGGCGGGCGCTTTGTAAGCGAGACGCTGATGCCGCTGATCCTTGATCTCGAGGCGGAATATGACCGCGCCAAGGATGACCCGGATTTTTGGGCCGAGATGGACGACCTGTGGAAGCACTATGTCGGTCGCCCCAGCCCGCTTTATCATGCCGAGCGGCTGAGCGCGCATCTGGGTGGCGCCAAAATCTATCTCAAGCGGGACGAGTTGAACCATACCGGCGCGCATAAGATCAACAATGTGCTGGGGCAGATTATCCTTGCCCGGCGCATGGGCAAAACCCGGATCATTGCTGAAACCGGCGCGGGGCAGCATGGGGTCGCCACCGCAACCGTCTGTGCCAAATTCGGCCTGAAATGCGTTGTCTATATGGGCAAGCATGATGTCGAACGGCAGGCGCCCAACGTGTTCCGTATGCGCCTTCTTGGGGCCGAGGTGATCCCGGTCACATCGGGCCGTGGCACGCTCAAAGACGCAATGAATGATGCGTTGCGCGATTGGGTCACCAATGTGCGCGACACGTTTTATTGCATCGGCACCGTGGCCGGGCCGCACCCTTATCCGGCGATGGTGCGCGATTTCCAGTCGATCATCGGCAAAGAGGTGCGCTGGCAGTTGGCCGAACAAGAGGGCGAAGGGCGTTTGCCTGACACTCTTGTCGCGGCCATTGGTGGCGGGTCAAATGCGATGGGCCTGTTCTTTCCCTTCCTTGATGACAAGGCTGTGCGCATTATCGGCGTCGAAGCGGGCGGCAAGGGCGTGAATGAGAAGATGGAGCATTGTGCGTCGCTGACCGGCGGGCGGCCGGGCGTTCTGCATGGCAACCGCACCTATCTGTTGCAGGACGACGACGGGCAGATCCTCGAAGGGTTTTCGATCTCGGCAGGGCTCGATTATCCCGGCATCGGGCCAGAGCATTCCTGGCTGCATGACACGGGCCGCGCCGAATATGTCTCGATCACCGACAAGGAGGCGCTCGAGGCGTTTCAACTGTCGTGCTCGACCGAAGGCATCATCCCGGCGCTGGAGCCGAGCCATGCGCTGGCGCATGTGATGAAGATCGCTCCGGAGCTTCCAAGTGATCATATTCTGGTCATGAACATGTGTGGGCGCGGCGATAAAGACGTGCAAACCGTGGCGAAACACCTCGGCTTTGACATGTCCGATACCGAAGGGCGCGAGGCAGAGTAATCACCGCCGAGCGTTAGCGTTTGGATAGGGCGGGCTTCATGGGCCCGCCGCCATCCGCTTTGTCATCAGCTCAGTAATCCGTCGGCAGCCCGCGCAGCGCTTGTTCAAGGGCCTTATGCGGCCAGCTTCCCTTGCCGCCGCGTGCTTCGATCTCGCGCAATTGGCCAAGCGCGGCAACGATGTCGCCCTCGGCAATCAGCCCCTGACCCATGTAGGACCGGGCGAGGTGATAGTCGGGATCAATCCGCAGCGCTGCGTTGTAGAAGCCCATCGCCGTGGCGATATCGCCCTGTTTGCGGGCAATGAAGCCGCGATAGTTTAACATCCGCGGATCGCGCGGGTTGTCGGCGCTGGCGATGACCAGCATTGCCCGGTCGTATTTCCCGGCATAGGCCAAAGCACGCACGGTGCCGTAGCGATCATCGTCGTTGATCAGGTTCGACTCGGCATCGACGCATTTTTTGGTCTTGGTGTCATAGACTTTGCCTTCCTCGCATTTCGGGGCGGCAGGGGCGCTGCCGCTATCGCTGCCGGCGGCAAAGGCCGGGGCGGACAGCAGAAGCGCAAAGCAGAATGCAACTGAAAACTTAGGCATTGGGGAACCTCTCATTCCTAATGAATGAGAAAAGCCTAACCCGAGACGGCGCATTTTCGGTATGACAAACCCGTGACCGGCGGCGACCCGCCCAATGCAGACGCCGCCGAGGTCGGCTGAGGCTTGGGCAAGCCCCCGCTCAGTGTCGGCCCGTCGTCTGCGCGCGGTCAAAGAGCCGCTGCGGTGGCATCGGCGCATTCGCGGCGCTGATCACTTTGGTTTGGGCAGGCTGCGCCGTATCGCCCATTTTGGCGGGCAGTTCGTCTTGAATGAGATCGTCGATAAAGATGCTCAGCAACTGCGGTCGCCCGCTGACCCCTGCTTTGCGATAAATCGCGTTGGTCTGGGCCTTGACCGTGCCACTTGACGTGCCGCGCAGTTCGGCAATCTCGTTTACGGTCATGCCTTTCAGCGAAAACAGCGCCACGTCGCTTTCTGCCGGGGTCAGACCCCATTGATCAAAATGTTCTTGCATCACCTTCATAAAAGCGCTTGAGGCGTCCTTGAGCTTGCGTTCAGTGACCCGCGCAAGATGCATGCTCTGACGCAGTGTGCTCCAGCCCATGATTGTGCCCAGAACCAGCCCGATCGCGGCCAAGAAGCGCACCAAAAGACGAATGTCTTCGTTGATCCATGGCGGTTCAAGGCGGAAAAGATCGGCCAATGTGCTGGAAAAAAACAGCGTGACACAGATCGCTTGGATGACGAAAATTGCCCTAAGGCAACGGATATTGAACCTGTCCACTTCGCATCTCCCGTGCTTTTTTGAAGCGGGGTGGCTGCTCAAATCGGCTCGCTGCCCCATAAAGGGGTAATTAAGGGTTTCCTGCGCTTTTCCAAGGGGCCGGCGCGGGTTTCTTGCGTCACGAAACCGTTACAATCGCCGGTGGCATTTGGCCCGTCCGGCGCACAAGGGGCCGGGCGGGCAAGGCATCGGGCGTGTCGCACGATGCGTATCGTCAATTATTGAGCGTTTGTCGGGCCTTAGCGACCTTGCGAGCCGGTGGCCTGAACAGCGTCGTCTGCGACGAACACGGTGGTCACGGCGGTGCCGGGGATGGCGCGCTCGTTGGTTTGAACTTGGCGTTCAACCGAATTGTCGTTCTCGTGCTTTACGCTGTCATATGCGCTTGCGGGGGCTGCGTTGATAAAGCCACCTTCATCGACATAACCACCTTCGGCGAAGGCTGCGGAACCGGCAAAGAGAGCGGCGAGAGTTGCGGTTGTGACAAATACGTTTTTCATGGCTGAGTTTCCTTTTCTTTCAGCTAGAGTTTCTGCTTAGCGGCCTTGCGAGCCAGCGGCCTGAACGGCGTCGTTTGCGACGAATACGGTGGTCACAGCTGTGCCGGGGATGGCGCGCTCGTTGGTTTGAACCTGACGTTCAACCGAATTGGGGGCTGCGTTGATAAAGCCACCCTCATCGACATAACCACCTTCGGCGAAGGCTGCGGAACCGGCAAAGAGAGCGGCAAGAGTTGCGGTTGTTGCGAATACGTTTTTCATGGCTGAGTTTCCTTTTCTTTCAGCTAGAGTTTCTGCTTAGCGGCCTTGCGAGCCAGCGGCCTGAACAGCGTCGTCTGCGACGAATACGGTGGTCACCGCGGTGCCGGGGATGGCGCGCTCGTTGGTTTGAACTTGACGTTCAACCGAATTGTCGTTCTCGTGCTTTACGCTGTCATATGCGCTTGCGGGGGCTGCGTTGATAAAGCCACCTTCATCGACATAGCCGCCTTCGGCGAAGGCTGCGGAACCGGCAAAGAGAGCGGCGAGAGTTGCGGTTGTGACAAATACGTTTTTCATGACTGAGTTTCCTTTTCTTTCAGCGTTTGTTGTGTGAGCGCCGGATCGAATGTTGATCGCGGCGTTGTGCAGTGAAGAAAAGGCTTGTCGGCAGAAAAGGCTATCGCCAGATCGTTTATTGCCGGTTTCGCAAACGATTGATTGAGCGCCCTAAACCAATGGAATAAATCGCGCTCAGGTTGGCCCTGGCGCGTCTAAACCAAAGTTAGAGAGGGTGGTAAACTTCTCTAACTGCCTGTCACGGCAGCGTGATTCAATGTTTCGGCGCCCTATGTGCCTCCAAAACAGGCATCGGAATAACTTCTAGGGCGCGACCATGCGTGGCCTCAAGATTCACCAATGGGCCGCATCCTTCGTCCGCCGCTTGCATGAATCGCACGGCACAAAGGCACCAATTGTCCCCCGGCTTCAGCCCGGCAAAGTTGAATTCTGGGCGCGGGGTGGACAGGTCATTGCCGACATATTTGGAATAGGCGAGAAATTCGGCCGTCATCACTGCGCATACGGTGTGGTTGCCGGTATCCGCGTCACAGGTGTTGCAATGCCCGTCGCGGAAAAATCCGGTCACCGGGTTCATCGAGCAGGGCGCAAGCGCCCCGCCCAGCACGTTGATTGATTTTTCCGGTTCGGCTTTCATTCCAGCGCCTCTGCTATGCTGCGGAACATGTCGATATTGCCATCGGTCACGCCGTCCTCGCGAAATTTGCGGTCCGCGCTGTTCATCGCAATCACCACGCCGCGGGGCTTGTCGATGTAAATATACTGCCCATAGACGCCAATGGCAAAAAATTCGCCCGCCCGCGCGTCATGGGGCATCCACCACTGATAGCCATACTGCCGCGCGCCGGGCTTGGTCTTGGCCGATGGCGCGGTCGATGCGGCCAGCCAGTCGGCAGGCACCACCTGTTCGCCCTGCCATTGCCCGTCCTGCAGCACCATCTGCCCAAAGCGCGCATAATCGCGCGTGCGCAGGTTCAACCCGCCCAGCACAAAAGCCGTCTCATAGCCGTCGGCCACGTAATAAGGCGCGGCCTCCAGCCCCATTTTGTCGAAAATCTTCTCTTGCATCAGATCGGCAATCCGCCGCCCCGTCGCGCCGCGAATGACCATGCCGATCACATGGGTGTCGATCGACACATATTGCCATGTCTCCCCCGGCGCGGCGAAGGTTTCGCTCAGCCCTTCTGTGAAAGCGTCCAGCGAGGTGCCAAGCGCAACGACACGGCCCATCCTGTTGATATCGCTCCAGAAATCGAGGTAATCCTCGTTAAACGTCACGCCGCTCGACATTTGCAGCACATCCTTGATCGTCGCCTTGTCATAGGCGGTGCCGGCAAGGCCCGGCGCGTATTTCGTGACTTTGTCGTCAATTGAATCGATCGCCCCCTCGGACAGGACTATCCCGAACAAAGCCGAGAGAAAGCTTTTCGCGACGGACCATGAAATGCGCCGGTCTTCGGGGCCGGTGCCAAGATGATAGCTTTCGTGCCGGATTGCTCCGTCTTTCAACACCACCATCGCCGTCATCGCGCGTGTGTCGCGCCATTGGGCGAAACCATCGGGCATTGTCATCTCGTCGCCTTGGGGCAGGGGGCTGACCGGGGCATCGCCGCGGGTCATTGGAATGGTCAGAAAAAGATCATCCATATTGCTGAAATTATTGACTATTTTCTCTTCCGAAAACAGCGTGTTCACCGCCATAACGCGGGTGATCTCTTCTCGCTTCCAAACATAAAGCGCCGCTGCCGCGACAATCAGGACAAGCAACAGCCGTCCAAGCAGTTTACCGAATTTGCGCATGATATTTCCCCAATCCCTTTGCCCAGCAGTCAACCACGCGGGATAAGGCTTGGCAATCATTGGAGCAATCTTCAGGCCATGCCGCTCCAGCGTATCCACCGCCCATGAAAATCGACCCGCGCCAGCGCATGACGCTCATCCCCCGGCCAAAGCCGTAGGGTCAGCGCCGCGCCGATGTTGTCGCCGTCGTTTTCCATCGAAAGCCATGCCAACGGGGCATCCGGCGTTGCCCGCGCTCCGGCTGCTTCGATCAACCCTTGGCCGCGGGCCTGTGCGTCGGGCGGGAAATATTGCCAGGCCACCGTATGATAGACCAGATGCAGCGCGCCTTGTTGCGCGCTGGCCAGCCGCGTTTCAAGCCAGTCTATCGCATCCCCCTTGGTCACTGAAAAATCCTGCGCGGAAATCGCGGCCTTGGTGCGGGCGATCCTGTCGGGCTGATCGGCCCAGAGATAGGCCAAAAGCCGCAAGGCATCTTGCGGGTCGGTCGGGTCAAGCGGGTTCAAATCGACGCCCGCGCGCGCGATGATCTCCGGCGCGGCGTTTGGCGGCATCGGGCCTGTCCAATCGGGCGCGAGGGTCACGACCGCATCCTCTGCGCCCCAGCGTTTTCCATTTATTTCAAGCGCGTAGCGATCCCAGATCAGGTTTAAACCGCCGCTCGCCCCCAATTCCGAGGTGACAAACGGCAAGGCAAAGCGGTCTGCCAGCGCATGCGCCGCCGCAACAAGCGCGACCGAGCGGCGCAGCTCATTGGTTTGCGGTGGGCTGTTGCACCAGTCGCCGAGAAAACCGGCATGCTCGACCATTGCGCGTTCAACTTCGGCCCAAAGGGCGGTGTCGCTGACGGTTTCGGGCGGGTAAACCGCCGCAAGCCGGGGATCGCGCCCCTGTAAGACCAGCGCATGAAGCCCACCAGCCAGCCGCAAAGGCAGCGACGCACCGCCGGGGCCAATATCGCCCTCCCAAGCGGCAAACCGGGCGGCCAAAGGCAAGCCGTCATGCCATTTCGCCGCCATCAAGTTCAGCAATTGCCCCATAAAGGGCGAGCCCAACCCCTCACAGGCGTGCGCCTGAATGCGAAAGGCCTCGGCCAGCGTCATTTGAAACGGTCTACCAGCTTTTGGAGCGGTGAACGCGCATCCTCGGCCGGGGCAGGCGGCTCTTTGGCCTTTTCGGGCGCCGGTGCTGCGGCAGGTTTGGCAGTTTTGCCGGCTTTCTCGGATTTGGCGGATTTATCGGCGTTGGCGCGTTGCGGCGTGACCTGCACCGCCACGGCGTTCATGAACCGCCCGGCGTCGCCATCGGCCAAATCGGGCGCACCTTTTGAGGCGCCGCGCAACACATCGTCAAGCCAAGCTTCGTCAGCGCGGGCAAAATCATGCAACACATAGGCCGCGACCCGATCCTTGTGGCCGGGGTGGCCGATCCCCATCCGCACGCGGGCATAGTCAGCCCCGATATGCCCGTGGATCGAACGCAGCCCGTTGTGCCCGGCATGCCCGCCGCCCTGTTTGACCCGGCATTTACCGGGCGCAAGGTCCAGCTCGTCGTGAAAAACCACCACATCATCGGGGGTTAGCTTGTAAAACCGCATCGCTTCGCCGACCGATTGACCGGACAGGTTCATGAAGGTTTCGGGCTTGAGCAAAAGCACCTTGTCTTTGCCCAGACGGCCTTCGCTTACTTGACCCTGAAACTTGGCGCGCCACGGGGCAAACCCGTGATCTTCGGCGATCCGGTCCAGCACCATGAACCCGATGTTATGGCGGTTGTGCGCATATTTCGCACCGGGATTTCCAAGGCCGACAAAAAGCTGCATTTGGATGGCTCGCTATTGCTGTGTCCGGCACGATTTACGCGCTCTGGCGCGGCAAATCAATCAACCGCCCGCCACAAATGAAAAACGCGGCCCCCGAAAAGGACCGCGTTCTAAATGATTGCGCAAAGAGCGAGAGGGTTACTCGTCGCCACCCTCTGCTGCGGCTTCCGCTTCGCCTGCGGTATCTTCGCCTGCATCTGCATCGGAGTCATCGTCGTCTTCCGAACGCAATGCCGACGGAGCCGAGATGTTGGCGATCACGATGTCGCGGTCCACAGTCGGGCGCGCGCCTTCGGGCAGGGTCACATCCGACAGGTGAACGATGTCGCCCACTTCCAGACCGGTAAGGTCAACGGTGATCTGCTCGGGGATGTCACCAGCCACAACGCTCAGCTCAACTTCCGGGCGCACGACGGTCAAAACACCACCCTGCTTCATGCCGGGGGCTTCTTCCTCGTTGATGAAATCAACGTGGATAAAGATATTGAGACGCGAGGTCCGCTTGAGGCGCAGAAGGTCGATATGCGTCGGCAGGTCTTTGACCACATCACGCTGAACGCTCCGGCAGATGACGCGCACGTCTTCCTGACCGTCAACCTTCAGGTTGAAAAGCGTCGACAGGAAGCGACCCTCTTTCAGCTTCTTGAAAAGCACGTTGAAGGGGATGTTGATCGGCAGCGGGTCTGCCTCACCACCGTAAACAACTCCGGGGACCATGCCATCGCGGCGTGCTTGACGAGCGGCGCCCTTGCCTGTCCCCGTCCGGGCCTCGGCGTGAAGATCTGGGATCTGTCCAGCCATAATAATTCTCCTAAGATTAGTGCGGGGCTCCTCCAAGGCTGTAGCACCCGCGTGAAGCGTGGCGCATAGCTCAGATCAAGCGCTTTGGCAAGAGGGCGCGCGTGCGAAATCCCCCTGCGCGCACGCCGATGTGTGGTTTCGACGTGACGCGCCTGCGATTACGCTTGCCAGTGGCCCTCAAACCCTTCCGGCACCAGCAGGATATCGCGCCCGACCTCATCAATTTTGCGCCGCCCGCACAGGGCCATGGACACGTCCATCTCGCGGTGGATCACCTCAAGCGCTTTGGTGACACCTTCCTCGCCCATCGCGCCAAGACCATAGATAAAGGCCCGCCCGATATAGGTGCCCTTGGCCCCCATTGCGACGGCTTTGAGCACGTCCTGACCTGACCGGATGCCGCTATCAAGATGCACTTCCACCTTGTCGCCCACCGCCTCCAGGATCGAGGGCAACGCGCGGATCGAGCTGAGCGCGCCATCAAGCTGCCGCCCGCCGTGGTTGGACACGATGATCGCATCGGCCCCGACCTTAAGCGCCATTTTCGCGTCCTCTGCGTCAATAATCCCTTTCAGGATCACCGGCCCGCCCCACATCTCCTTGATCTTGGCAATCTTGCTCCAGTCCAGCGAGGGGTCGAATTGCTCTGCCGTCCAAGCGCCAAGATCGGCCGCATCCGAGATCCCGTCGACATGGCCGACGATATTGCCAAACTCGCGGCGTTGCGCCTTGAGCATGCCCAAGCCCCAGTTCCACTTGGTCGCAAGGTTCAGGATGTTCATCACCGTCGGCTTGGGCGGGGCGGACAGGCCGTTCTTCAAATCCTTATGCCGCTGGCCCAGAATTTGCAGATCAAGCGTGATGACCAGAGCCGAACATTTTGCCGCCTTGGCCCGTTCGATCAGGCGGCGTACGAAATCCTCGTCTTTCATTGTATAAAGCTGGAACCAGAACGGCTTGGTCGTTGCGCCCGCCACATCCTCGATCGAGTTGATCGACATGGTCGAGAGGGTGAACGGCACGCCAAATTTTTCCGCCGCCCGCGCCGCCTTGATCTCACCATCGGCGCATTGCATCCCGGTCAAGCCTACAGGTGCCAGCGCAACAGGCATGGCCACATCCTGTCCGATCATCTGGCTCGCGGTCGAGCGGTTGGACATATCCACCGCCACGCGCTGACGGAAATAAATCTCGTCAAAATCAGAAGAGTTCTCGCGAAAGGTCTGCTCCGTCCAACTGCCGCTTTCGCAATAGTCGTAAAACATCTTTGGCGCACGGCGGCGATAGATGCGTTTCAGGTCTTCGATTTCGGTGATGACGGGCATGCTGTGGTCCCCATGCGGATTTGGTTAAGATTTTTTACCAATCGCAGGCGAGTGACGCAACGAACAATTCAGTCTGCCCGCGCGCGGGGTTGAGGCTTTGAGCCGCGTTGCCATAGTGGGGCAACATGAGGAGGAGAAACCATGTTTTTCGACGATCTGCCGGTGGGGGCACAGTTTGAAACCGATCCCGAAACGCTGAGCGAAGAGGCGATCATCACCTTCGCGCGGCAATACGACCCGCAACCGTTTCACACCGATCCCGAAGCCGCGCGCGACACGATCTATGGCGGAGTGATCGCCAGCGGCTTTCAAACGCTGCTTATCGCGTTCAATCAGGTGCTGTCGGCAAACATCTGGGCCGATGCCTCCATGGGCTCGCCCGGATTGGATGAAATACGCTTCCTGCGTCCGGTCCGCCCCGGCGATGCCATTCACGTCAGGGCCACTGTTGCGGCATCCGAGCCGTCAAAATCGCGCCCGGATCGCGGACGCACCAGGTTCTACTATGAAATTCTGAACCAGAATGGCGAGGTGGTGATCTCCTACTACGCCGTGCAATTGCTCAAACGCCGGGCCTGAAACGGGCAGGAATTTTTCAAAAATTCCTGCTAAATTTCTTTCAAAGAAATTTGGTTCCGCGCGATTGTGCCGTTCAGCGTTTGTAAATCACCGGGAACCAATCTTCGCGCAGTTTCTGTCCCGGCACCATCCCGTGATCGGGAAAGGGAGGAGAGGTGGGTCCGGGTCGGTCAACATAGCGCGCGTCATCACCGACCAGTCTGAGCGAGAACGCCCGCCGCCGCGTTGTGCTGGTATTTCCACGTGCACCATGAAGAATGTGATAGTTAAAGGCCACCGCATCGCCCGGCTCCATCTCCCATTCCAGCACATGCATCCCTTCGGCGTCCGGGTCGGGAACGGGCATATAGTCTTCGATGTTGGGGACATAGGAGTCATTGCTGACCCAACGCATCGGCAGCACCGGCTTCTCCCATTTGTGCGAGCCCGCAACCACACGCAGCGTCGCGTCGGTGACCGGATCAAGAGGGGACCAAAAGCTAACGGTTTGTTGGCCTTCGACGAAGTAATACGGCCCGTCCGTGTGCCACGGCGTTGCCATCGAGGTGCCGGGCTCCTTAACCAAAACATGGTCGTGAAACATCTGCACGCTCTGGGATTGCATCAAATCGGCGGCAACCTCTGCCGCCGGGCTCTGATCAATGGCTTGCTCAAACTCGGGGATGCGTTGCCAGTTGCAATAGTCGTCAAAAAACCGTCCCGTTTCGCCGTCTTTTTTGTTTTCTGACGCATAGGGGCCGGGGGCTTCGATGTTGCGCGCCACGCCTGCGCGCAGCAAATCGACCTCGTTGGCAAACAATCCGCGTACGATGGTAATGCCATCGCGCTGGTATTGATCGATCTGGTTCTGGCTCAAAAGTGCGTGCATTGCGACCGTCCTTTGGTGTGATGCTTTTGCTCAAATTAGGGTGCGATTGTTCCATGGTAAAGTCGCAGTTGTGCGGCTAAGAAAATCACACTTTAACAGTCGATTAGCGTGGCACGCTGATGTGCCGCCTCAGCGAATACCGGTTCAGTAGGCTTTGCTTCAGCAGTGTTTATCACTTGGTTCCGGCAGGGATCTTAAATCGACGCCCACTTAAGTCGCGCTATGGCCGTTATGAAGTTTATCCACAAGTTATCCACAAATACATACGCTTATTTTCGTTCAGACCTGTCTAGAAACGGAAGGCAATCAAGGTGAAACCAGTTGACATAAATCGGCATGAAACTTCACTTGAGAGCAGAAAAAGATGAATAACTGTCCTTTTTTGATGTAGCTCGACCTTATCCACATAGTGCCATGCCTTCGCCTCGTCGCGCTTGTGGATAACTTCGGTTTTGTCACCGCATCGCCCCCTAGGAGAATTCTCGCTGGCGTTAACCTTTGTCATAAAGCCGATGGATTGCGCGAAGAACTCAGGAAAAGAACCGGCTCTTCAACCGCTGGCTCGCTTGCTGATTTTTGCTCCAGCGTGCAAGCTCACTTTGGGCAAGAGTGGCCCTTAACGCCATGAAAAAATGTATTTTTTCATGGAAAATCAAAGGGAAGGATGTTGCGCCAAAGGGAGAGTATCAAGACGTGTGTGGCAGAATTTAACGAGTTTCATTGGGTTCTACGGTGGTGCTCGGTGCTTCAGCGCACCCTTTCAGGTGTTAAAACAGTTCGATCGCGCCCTCGGGCGCAGGCACGTTTGTCGGAGCTACAGGCAAGTCGCGCTCGATCGCTGCGGCGGAATCGTCTGTCATGAACATGCGCTGTGCCCGTCCGGTGCTGGGCCAAAAGCGTATTTTCCGCCCTTTGCGCCCGCGAAGACACTCCGTAACAACCGGGATGCCTTCGCTTTTCATAAACCAACGGGCAAAGCCAGCGTTCTTGTCGCCGACATTTACACTGCCCTCAAACATTTTCGCCCCGCCAAAAAGCTTGACCAAAAGCCGATGGCGCGCGGCACCCTGTTTAATCAAGCCATTGACCAGAAGTTCCATTGCATTCACGCCATAACGCGTATTGCCACTCTGGTCGCCAACCTCGCCGGGCAGCAAAAAGTGGTTCATCCCACCAACGCGCGCCTTCGGCCCCACATGCAGGCGGCCACACAAGACCCCAGGATCGTGGTGAGTATCGTGCCCGGCTCGTTGGTAATCTGGCTGTCGCCCTGCAGCACGGTCACAACAGTCATGTGCGCCCCTTCTCCCTCAGGGTGAGGGGCGGCTGTGGATAGGCTTGCATTTGAGGATCGCCGCATAACCTGTGCTCCTGTCTGACTTTGCTGACTGCGGGGTCCGATCACGTTGCCCCGGATGCTGTTAACCTTATCGCCGGTGCTAAAACTCATCCCAACAATCGTTGTCCGAAGCGACGTCTAAAGTATTTGTTCCCGAGCGCACGCCCGCTGCGACTTGTTTCGGTGCGCTGCTCTGATCCGAGCCTGCTGCGGAAAGGTCAGCGGCGCTATGATTTTTCGGCGGAAGCTCCCAAGAGCCTTGGCCAGAACCCCCAACATTCGCTTGTCTTGCCAATGCTGCCTGCGGGTCATCCGGCGTAAAGGTAAAAACCCGCAAGGCGTGCGTCATATGCTCGGCTTCTTCCTTGAGCGCCCGGCTCGCGGCTGATGTTTCTTCAATCACCGCAGCATTTTGTTGCGTCACCCGGTCAAGATCGTCAATTCCGTCTTTAATTTCTGCAAGGTTCTCTGCCTGCTCGCGCGAGCCGGTGGCGATATGCGACACCACTTCGGACACGTGGCTTACCCCTTGAATAATGTCTTTGAGCGCGGCACCGGCTTGATGCGCCAATTGGCTGCCCTCGGCCACATGCTCGCTTGAGTTCAGAATCAGACTTTTGATCTCATTCGCCGACTCTGACGCGCGTTGTGCCAGAGCGCGCACTTCTGATGCGACCACTGCAAACCCGCGCCCAGCATCACCTGCCCGCGCCGCTTCAACTCCGGCGTTCAGCGCCAGAAGATTGGTCTGAAACGCGATATCGTCGATAACGCCAATGATCGCGGTGATCTGCTGAGAGGAGTCCTCAATCTTTTTCATAGCTTCTGTGGTTTGCTCTACCACGTCGCCACCGGCCTCGGCCTGAAGCCGGTTTCGGCGGATCTGCTCGGCCGCATTGGCAGCATGCGACGCGGTGCGCTGCACACTGGTGTTAAGCTCTTCGATCGCGGCCGTGGATTCCTCCAATGTTGCCGCCTGCGCCTCCGAACGTTTGGCCTGATCGCGCGCGACTTTAGAAATCTCGTGCGACCGCCCGCGCACGGTCTCTGCTGTGTTGGTTACAGTGCTCAGAATAGCGCGAAGATCCGCCATAACAGAGTTGAAGTTGCGACAAATGTCTGTGTGTTCTTCGGTCATATCTGCGAAATCGTCGATATCTATTTCGCGATCCAAATTGCCCGCAGCCAGATCCGATAGCCCATCAGACAGCCGTGCGTAAAGCCGCTGACGCGTCATGGCCTCCTGCTCGCGAGCAGCCTGTTCACGCTGTTCGCGTGACAGGACATCGCGAAACATCGCAAGGTGTTCGGCCATAATTCCCATTTCATCCTTGCGGTTTCGCCCGGGTATTTCAGCACCGAAGTCACGTCTGGAAATAGCTTGCATGGCGGTAATGAACGCATTGCATGGGCGCACGACCATGGTCCTGATCCCCAGGCCGATCAGCGCCAGCCCGACAAACCCCACTGCCGCGCCGAGCAGCAAGCCGTTCCAGATCCGCCAAGTGATTGTGGCAATCCCTTGGGTGTGATCAACGATGATCGCGAGCGTGCCAATCTGTGTGACCCCGCCACTTGCGAAAACCGGTGCGGCAGCAACGATCGATGTACCGATATAGACGCTTTGGGCACCGCCGCCGTTCTGTACCGCGCCAACAAGGGAGCTCAGCGCATGGCCATAAGCCGCGCCGTCAAAATCCGGAGAGGTGAAACTTGCCATAATCTCACCGTCTACATGGGTCACACTGGTGTAAAGCGCGGCCACATCGTCGCGCAATAGCAGTCCTGAAACCACTTTGACCTGAGCTTTGTCGCGAAGCTGCACAGGGCCGCTCAGCTGGTTGGCAATCAGGTCCACGATCACCAAATCTGCTTGCCGCACGATGGATTTCGAGGTCCGTTCACCATGGCTGATCTGGACATAGGCTATCACGGCCATCGTGACGCCAAAGCCGATGGTTATGATCACGCTCAACTTGGTTTGAAGGTTGAGCGCCCCGAACAATCCGCCGAACCTGAAAAGTCGCTCTCGCGAAAACATCGTGGTCATGGCTTCGGTTTCCTTAGATTTCGGCGCTCATTTGGTCGATGCACCCTGTTCACACGGGGGCCTGTGCGGTGATGCTGTTCATGTCAAAGCCTGTCGCTACGCTCTGGAAATTGCCTGGC
The DNA here is from genome assembly GCA_025916135.1 of Rhodobacteraceae bacterium D3-12. NCBI lineage: Bacteria > Pseudomonadati > Pseudomonadota > Alphaproteobacteria > Rhodobacterales > Roseobacteraceae > Phycobium > Phycobium rhodophyticola. The sequence continues at coordinate 1,202,086 of CP104793.1, forward strand.
GATAAGCCATTAACCTCAATGTCACCGACCGGACCCGCGCTTGGGAGGAAACGAGCTTTCACAACCACCTCAACCCTGTTCTGTAAGTTCGAAACCACATCGCAATTCACAGGGCTCACGCCGCGCCAACGGCTGCCTAGGCGCGCGGATTTCTCACCCATACTCACCCGTTTCCACGCGACCCAATTATTCGTGACCCGCTCCAGCTTGGCCAAAAGCCATTTGACGACCATAAAAGAGACACTCCTGTTGCGCGTTCCAAGCAGCGACAGCGTGGCGCAGAACCGCTAAGAAAAGCTGAATCTCAGCACCTAAAGTGCCGCAGATTTTGCGGTAATCTGGCTTGCCTTGGCGGCAAGATCGGCCAGAAAGACATCAGTACGCGCGTGAAACTTCTCAAGCCGGGCGATAATCCCTTGCAGCCCACTGTCCGAATTCCCGATCCGCCCGCTTTCGACGCGACAGAGAAGCTTGACCACATCCAACCCGTTGATGCGGCGACGTAACTGGCGACAGAAATCGGTAATCTCCTTGCCAATTGCGGCAATCTCACGGGCGGAGACCTTGGCTTCGGCCGACATTCTCTTGGCGTGGGCGGGCAATATGTTTTCTATGAAGTCTTGGGCGGTTTTATCCTGCGGAACGTCCTGACGCGCTTGCTCAGCAGTTTCGCGCAACAGTCGCGAGACCTGCGCGGCAAAACGCGCGCGTATGGTGGCCGCCTTCATCCGGGTGATTGAGCCGGACTCGCGGCTTTGGATGCGTTCGATGACCTGCTGCATTTTGTCGGCCATAGTGTCGTAATTCTGCGAGATCGTGCCAATCGCGGCGCCCGCGCCGTCAAGTCGCCCCGACAGGATACGCATATTCACCGGCTCGCCACGGATTTTGCGAAACCCGACACCGATCTCGCCAATCAACACTTCGACCTCGTCGATCAACGCCGACAATTCATTCATCAAGGTAATTTCATTTGGCGTTTTGCTGCCGGTGGCTTCATCGCGCAACGACATTTCATCGTTCAGAATGGCATGCATGAAGGTGTCGTAATCGGCGTATCCGGCTTTCTGAACCGCCTGATGTGTGATTATTTCGCTACGCTCCGGGGGCATGCCGCCCCCTCCAATTCAACCAATTTGGCATAGGTCCGCTCGGCTCTCTCCAACAGCGGGCCACTTGGTTTGATCCGAACCGAAATATACCCCTCGGGCAATTGTGTGATCAACGCGAGGGTCCAGTAAAACCCACCTTTAGCGGTCTTGTTCTTGATATAGGCGCAGACCGATTGCCCTGCCTTCAGGCGGTTCCACATCAGCTGAAACACCCCACGTGGCATGTCTGTGTGGCGCACAATTTTGTGCGGTGCACCGGCCAATTGCGCGTTGCTATAGCCGGAAATGTCGCAAAATGCCGGGTTCGCAAATTGAATTGTGCCGCGCGGATCAGTTGCGGTCGCCAAAATGCGCTCGATTGGGAAATGCACCTCACCGCTATCTGTGCCAATCTCCTGCGGAATGGTGCTGTGCGTTTCGATCATCGGGATCGGTCCTTTTTGTGAATGGCCCGGGCGCTTGCGCCCCTTGGTGGCGGGTTAAAACAAATCGATGTGTCCTGAGTTCAGAGATTTTTCATGCCGTTCGCCATCCGCACGCAGGCGCCGGCGGATATAGTCGAGCCGCACCGCGCGCGACAAAAACTCTGTATCCAGCGTGTGTTCATCGTCAAACAAGGGGGCCATTGCTTTTAGAACAAAGGCCACGTCCTCGAGATGCTGAAAAAGGAAATCAATCCGTTGAAGATTGCTCCCGTGCACGCCCAGCGGCTTATCAAGACCAATGGCGAACACCGCATGTTCGATGGATTGCGCAACAGAGGCAAGATCGGCAACCTCATCCGCAAGCACCTCCAAAATTTGGCGGGCAGGGCGATGTGTCATGAACGGGTGCCTCCCTTTGGGGCCAATGCGCGCGGCGGCGTTACAGCCGGCCCACAACCTTTTCGATACAAGCCTTGAGCTGACCGGTTTGAAACGGCTTCTTGATGTAGTTGTTCATGCCAAGCTTGACGCCGCGGTTCAAAAGCTCGGCATCGGCGCGCCCGGTGATCAGGATAAAGCCGGTGCGCGAAATCGCCTTGTGCCGCCGGATCGCTTCAAGAAGCTGCAATCCATCCATCCTTGGCATGTTAAAATCGGAAATCACCAGATGCACGGGCTTCGACACAAGGCTGCGCCAGGCGCTCTCGCCGTCGTCTTCGGTGCGGTAATGAGTGATTCCGATCTCGTCCAGCGCCTGGGTGATTAGACCCCGGCTGGTCGACATGTCGTCAACCACCAGAATGTGCAGTTTGTCCTTAATACTCATGGTCATGTCTCGTTTGAGGGGAGAGGGCGACGCCGGCCTGTGCGCATCCGGTGGGTTCAATGCAGGCAGGGGATGGCGTTTTGCGAAAGATGCTTGGCCCTTCAACGCGATAGCTCCGGGCAATGTCGGGATGCATCGTTTCCGAATGGCCGACATAGAGCATGCCCCCCGGCTGTAACCGTGCGTCAAAACGATGCCAAAGCCGCAATTGCGTGGCTGCATCAAAGTAAATCGTCACATTGCGGCACATGATCACGTCGAACGGCCCGGCAAAGGGCCACTCGGCCTGAAGGTTGAGATGGCGAAACACCACAAGCTTGCGAGCCGCGCCGTGGACCCGTTTTCGCGCGGGCATGGTGGCGCTTTTGCCTGCGCCGCCCGGCGACCTGAAATCCGGCGATCTGAAATGCCGATGCAGATAGGCCGGGGGAATATCTCTCACCACATCCGCATCATATTGGCCGAGCGTAGCCTGTCTAAGCACGTAGCGATTGATGTCGGTGGCCAGAATGCGGCAGTCAAGCTGCGCCGCCTCGGGGCAAACCTCCAACACGCGAAAGGCAAGATCATAGGCTTCTTCGCCGCTGGAACATCCGGCCGACCAAAGTCGCACGCGCGCGCCGCGGCGCAAAGCTTGGCTCAAGGCGGGTAAAACGCTGTGCAACAGATGCTCGAACTGATGTGCTTCTCGATTGAACCGGGTCACGTTGGTGGTCAGGGCGTTGATAAAAACGTCGCGCTCCTGCTGTGCGCCGTCGCTTTGCAATCGTGCAAGAAACGCCCCCAAATCCTGTGCCCCCTGCGCCTTGAGCAATCGCGAAAGGCGGACCGAGGACATGGACCGTTTTGACGCCTTAAGGTCAATGCCGGTGAATTGGCGCAGCAAGTTTGAGACGCAAGCGAACTCCGCCTCCGTCATTAACCCGTCGTCCGGTGATATGCGGGCGGAAACGCTCATGCGGCGGCAACAGCCTCCCGTGGCAGGATTTGATAAACGTCGATGGCGCGGACCAATTTATCTTCGATCGAATAAACCCCCTTGATAAACGCCTGCGTCAGGGCCGAGGCCACATCCGGCGTCGCCTGCATGTCGCTCTCGTTTACCGTGGCAATATCCGAAACATTTTCGACCAGAAAACCGACGGTCTGTTCGTGGATGCGCGCAATAATGATCACGTGACGCGGGCTGGGATCGGTGCGCCCAAGCCCAAGCCGCAAGGACAGATCCACAACCGGCAAAACCGTGCCCCGCAGGTTCATCATCCCGATCACATACTCCGGGGCATGCGGCAAAATCGTCGTTTTGGTCCAGCCGCGAATTTCCAGAACATGTTCAATTTCCATGCAAAACCGTTGCTCCCCAACACTGAAAGAAACGATTTCTCGCGTCGATGCCTGACTGCGGTCCTTTGGCGTATCATGCATTTTGACCGGCTCCTTCGCTGGCATTGGCACCGTGAATGGCGCTGTTGTCGGGGGTGGGTAGGGATGCGGTGATGGCAGCGGCGGACAACAGATCGTTTCCCATGCGTTGCAGGGGCGGGGCGATCATTTGATCGGTATCAACAATCAACGCGATACTGCCATCGCCAAGGATCGTTGCCGCGGCGATGCCGGGGACCTGCCCGTAATTCTGTTCCAGCCCTTTAATGACCACCTCGCGTTGATCCATGATCCGGTCCACGGCAAGGGCGGTCCGGCGCCCTGAGTCACTTTCGATCAACAACAGCGCGCAATCGCCGTAATCCTCTGGCGCGCGGCGGTAGCTGAGCGCCGCGCCGAGATCGATAATCGGGATCAGCTCACCATTCATCGACAAAACCAGATCACCGTCGCACAGATCGTGAATGCTGGCCTGACCCGGCTGCAGCGTCTCGCGCAGGGCCAGTGTCGGCACCACCAACGCCTCCCCCTCAACCATCACAACCATGCCTTCCAACACGGCCAGTGTCAGAGGTAGCGAAATGCTCAGCGTGGTGCCCTGACCGGGGGTGGATTGCAGGTTCACCCGCCCGCCAAGCGCCTGAATTTCGCTGCGCACAACATCCATGCCAACGCCGCGACCCGAGAGGTTCGACACCTCGGTCGCCGTTGAAAAACCTGGGCGAAACAACAGGTTGTCAATCTCTGCATCGCTCAGCTCGTCTTCTGGGCGGATCAATCCCTTGGCCTCGGCGGATTCACGCACCCGTGGCCGGTTGATACCGGCGCCATCGTCACTCAGCGTGATCACCACGCGCCCCGAGCGATGTGCCGCCTTCAAGGTGACATCACCGCGTTCCGGCTTGCCTGCCGCGCGTCGCATTTCGGGCGTCTCAAGCCCGTGGTCAATGGCATTGCGCACCATATGGGTGAGCGGTTCAACAAGGCGTTCGGTCACGGTCTTGTCGACCTCAACCGCGTCGCCGATCGTGACCAGCCGGGCCTGTTTTCCGGCCTCACGCGCGGTTTCGCGCAGGATCCGCGACATGCGCTGAAACAGGCTGCGCACGGGCTGGGCGCGAATGGCCATGACGCTTTCCTGTATGGCGCCGGAGAGCTGTTTGAGCTGGCCCAACGCCTCTTCGATGGCGCTCCCAGAGAATTGCGGCTGTGCAGTCACCGATTGGCGCAGCATTGCCTCGCCAATGACCAGCTCGCCAACAAGGTTAATCAATCTGTCAACGCGTTGTAAATCCACGCGTATTGTGCTGCTTCGCGCTGCCTGTGGCTTTTGGTGCGAGGCGAGCTGGCGCGCGCCATCGGCTCCAGAATCTGACGGACCCGACGCGGCCGCAGCAGGCGCTTCTTGTTGCGGTTCTGCGCCCAATGCGGGGGGCGATATTTGCGCCGATGCGGCCACTGGTTTAACCGCGTCCGTGCTGCCTTCCGGTGATTGCGACACCGATAAAAGCGGCGTCAGCTCCGCCAAATCAGACGGAGACGGCAAATCGGGCAGGGTGGGGAGTTGAGCCATCCCGGCGCCCCCGCCGTCGCGCGCAACAATGGACAGATCGCAATTGCCCTCAACAAACTCAAACACCTCGTGAATGGCCGCTTCGCGCAGCCCGTCGTTCAGATCAAGCGTCAGCGTCCAGCTCAACTGCGGATCGCGCCAGTCGTCTTCGCCCCATGGGTGCAGCAGCGTCAGGTCAGGCTCAACCACAAGCACCCCCAAACCCGACAGCGCCCGAAACAACAAAACCGGATCGTTTCCCGTCGCATAAGTGCTTTCGAACGCCCGAAATCTGATCACGAAACGCTTGCGCTCTCCGGTCAAGGTATTTCCGGCCAAAGCATCTCCGGCATCAGAAACCTCGGCGCAACCGTCCTCACATTCCAACGCCGGCAAATCCCCGCCCAGATCCAGCGTTAACGGGACAAACTCCGGCATGCGTTCTGCCGCCTCATCCGCTGCATCCCCGCCGTTCGCAGTCCGGCTCAGTTGTTTAAGATCGCTCAGCACCGATGCCCCGAACCCTTCGGCCGTCTGCGTCCCGTCCCGTGCCGCCTCCACAAGGTCACACAGATGATCTGCCGCTGAAAACAACAGCGTCACGACAGTCTCTTGCGCCGCCATTTTGCCCGACCGCATGTCATCGAGTGTGTTTTCCATCGCATGGGCAAAGCTGACCACCCCATCGAGACCAAACGCCCCGGCGCCGCCTTTGATCGAATGCACCGACCGGAACATCGCATGGACGGTTTCGTCGTCGCCCGACCCGTTTTCAAGATCGTTCAACCCCGAAGTCAGCCCTTCAAGGAGATCGTCACATTCCTGAAAAAAGGTGTCGAGCAGATCATTCATAGGGCAACCTCAAAAAATTGAACCTCGGGGCAAGGGCGCGTCATCACACCAGCCGGTTGATCACCGTGATCAGCTTTTCTTCGTCAAAAGGCTTTACGATCCAACCGGTTGCCCCCGCCTCGCGGGCGCGTTGTTTGAGCCGATCTCCACTTTCCGTGGTGAGCACAAGAATAGGCACCGAGCGCAAGGCGCTTTCGCGGCGCACCCCTTCGATAAACCCCAACCCGTCAAGGCGCGGCATGTTGATATCAGTGATGACAAGATCGGGCCGGCGGGCATGGATTTTGTCCAGCCCATCCACCCCGTCTTCGGCGAGGTCCACATCAAAGCCGGCATCGCCCAAGGCGCTGGCCAGCATGGCGCGCATGGTGCGCGAATCGTCAACGGCCAGAATACGTGTGCTCATGCGCTGGCCCCGGTTGCACTTTCCCCGGTCTCGAACTGCGCCCGCGTCAGCCCGAGCATGGCAATCCCGGCGTCAAAGGCCTCGGATGTCTGGCCAAGACCAAAACCGCGCCCCTCCGCTTGCCAGCGCAGCCGTGCGCGCAGCAAAAGTTCAACCGGCATTGTCCCAAGCCTGCTCACATCCTGCGCAGCAATCTGCACCGCCTGACCGCGCGCCGCGTCAAGCGCCTCGGCCAAATGTTCACATGCGGCGTAATCAAGCCGCGCAGGAAGCTTGATCAGATGAACGCCCTCGGAGAGGGGCTCTCGAAGCGCCTCCTGAGAAGCCTCATGCGCGCTCACAATGGGAATGGGGTCTGGCGATGGTGCCGTCATCAATTTCGCGTCCGCTGTCATGCATAGGGTCTGATGACGCGATGCTAGTGCTTTCGCCTTAATAACAGGTTACGCAACCCCCATTGCCGCGCCGGAACAGGCAAAGCGTCCGGCGCGGCATGGTTTTTCGTCAGCTAGCGGGTGCCGGACTAAAGGATGCCGGGCAGATCGAGCCCCTGTTCGCGGCCACAATCCAGCGCCTCGTCATAGCCCGCATCGGCGTGCCGCCAAACGCCGCTCGCCGGATCGTTCCACAGCACCCGCTCCAAACGCCGTGCCGCGTCTTCGGTGCCATCGGCACAGATCACCATGCCGGAGTGTTGCGAGAACCCCATGCCGACCCCGCCACCGTGGTGCAGGCTCACCCATGTCGCCCCCGACGCCGTGTTGATCAGCGCATTCAGCAATGGCCAGTCGCTCACCGCGTCCGAGCCGTCTTTCATCGCCTCCGTTTCGCGGTTGGGCGAGGCGACAGAGCCTGAATCCAGATGGTCGCGTCCGATCACAACCGGCGCTTTCAACTCGCCACTCGCCACCATCTCGTTGAACTTCAACCCGGCGCGGTGCCGGTCGCCCAAGCCGATCCAGCAAATCCGTGCTGGCAAGCCCTGAAACGCGATCCGCTCGCGCGCCATATCCAACCAGCGGTGCAGATGCTCGTTTTCGGGAAACAGCTCCTTCATCGCTTGATCGGTCTTGTAAATATCCTCTGGGTCGCCGGACAAAGCACACCAGCGGAACGGCCCAACCCCGCGACAAAACAGCGGCCGGATATACGCCGGCACAAAACCGGGGAATGCGAAGGCATTCTCAAGCCCTTCTTCAAGAGCCACCTGCCTGATATTATTGCCATAATCGAGCGTCGGCACGCCTGCATTCCAGAAATCGACCATCGCGGCCACATGGGTCTTCATCGACGCCCGCGCGGCCCGTTCTACGGCCTTCGGATCGCTCTCTTGTTTGGCGCGCCATTCCGCCACGCTCCACCCCTGCGGCAGATAGCCATGCAACGGGTCATGGGCCGAGGTTTGATCGGTGACCATATCGGGGCGCGCACCTCGCTTCATCAGCTCGGGGAACACATCCGCCGCATTGCCGATCAGCCCCACGGATTTCGCCTCTCCCGCCTTGGTCCAGCGCGCGATCATCTCCAGCGCCTCGTCCAGCGAATGCGCGATCTCATCCAGATAGCGGGTGCGCTTGCGGAACTCGGCGCGAGTCTCGTCGCATTCCACAGCCAGACAACAGGCCCCGGCCATCACGGCGGCCAATGGCTGCGCCCCGCCCATCCCGCCAAGGCCCGCAGTCAAGATCCATTTGCCTGTGAGATCACCACCATAATGCTGCCGCCCGGCCTCGGCAAAGGTCTCATAAGTGCCCTGCACAATCCCCTGCGTGCCGATGTAAATCCACGACCCGGCGGTCATCTGGCCATACATCGCCAGCCCCTTTTTATCGAGCTCGTTAAAATGCTCCCAAGTGGCCCAATGCGGCACGAGGTTCGAGTTGGCGATCAACACCCGCGGCGCGTCCTTGTGGGTGCGCACCACGGCCACGGGTTTGCCCGATTGCACGATCATCGTCTCGTCATCGTCCAACCGTTTAAGCGTGGCGACCATCAGATCGAAATCTTTCCACGTTCGCGCGGCCCGGCCAATGCCGCCATAGACCACCAATTCATGCGGGTTTTCGGCCACATCGGGGTGCAGGTTGTTCATCAACATCCGCATCGGTGCTTCGGTCATCCAGCTTTTGGTGCTGATCTCCGGCCCGGTGGGGGAAAGATGTCGCGGGAATTGTGGCGTGGATCTGTGGTCATGTCATGCCTCCTTAAGCGTGGCCGCAAGCCGGGCCAATGTGTCGAGAATTGTCTTGAGATAGGGGCGCAGGCGCTCTGCCTTATCGGCGTCATAGCCCCAGCCCTCGAATTCATTGTCCAGATGGGTGGATTGCGCCAATTCCATCTGGATCGCGTGGATGCCTTCACCGGGCTGCCCGTAATGCCGCGTGGTCCAACCGCCCTTGAAGCGCCCGTTGAGGATCGAGCTGTACCCCTTTGCTCCATCGCATATTTCCGCCACAGCGCTTTCAATCTGCGGCGCGCAGCTCGCCCCTGAATTGGTGCCGACATTAAAATCCGGCAAAATGCCCTCGAACAGATGCGGAATGCGCGAGCGGATCGAATGGCAATCATAAAGGATCGCCACCCCATGCCGCGCCTTGACGCGTGCAAGCTCGGCCTCAAGTGCCGCGTGATAGGCCGCGTGAAAGATCTGCCGCCGCCGCTCAACTTCGGCGGCATCGGGGGCTGATCCCAGATCGGGGCGCCGTCAAAATCGGTTAGCGGCACAAGCTCGGTGGTGTTCTGCCCCGGATAAAGCGAGGCCCCATCCGGTGCGCGGTTGGCATCCACCACATAGCGGTGGAAATTCGCCCGCACCGTTGTCGCGCCGGGCAGCAACCCGTCATAAAGCCGGTCCACATGCCAATCCGTATCGGGCAGGGCATGCCCGCGCGCGTTCTTCGCCCCGGCCACATCCGCGGGCACCCACGTCCCGCAATGGGGCAGGCCAAGCACAACCGGGCTGTCGCCCTGATGCACGCTCACCGGTTCCATGTCTTCGGGGGTAAAACGTGCCGGACTCATGCGCCCAACTCCGGCAAATCCAGCCCTTGGGTCAAACCACCTCCGGCCACCAACCCTGCCGCCGATTCAATATCAGGGGCAAGGTAGCGGTCCTCGACAATCGCTGGCACCTCGGCTCTGAGCCGCGCCATCACGCCCCGCAACGCCGCGCTGGTGCGCAAGGGCGCGCGGAACTCGACGCCTTGCGCCGCACAAAGCGCCTCAACTCCGATGATCCGCGCAAGGTTCGCGTTCATCCGGTGAAGCCTACGCGCCGCATGGGCGGCCATGCTCACATGGTCCTCTTGGTTGGCTGATGTCGGGGTGGAATCCGTCGTGCAAGGGTTTGCCAAGTGCTTGTTTTCGCTCATCAACGCCGCCGTTGTCACCTCGGCAATCATCAGCCCGGAATTCAACCCCGGCTCCGGCGTCAGAAACGGCGGCAGATCAAAGCTCAGCGTCGGATCAACCATCAGGGCCACGCGCCGCTGCGCAATCGCGCCAATCTCGGCCAGCGCCAGCGCGATCTGATCGGCGGCAAAGCCCACCGGCTCGGCATGGAAATTCCCGCCCGATACGATCCGCCCTTCCTCGGCCAGAACCAGCGGGTTGTCCGTCACGGCATTGGCCTCAATCTCAAGCGTGCGCCCGGCAAAGCGCAACAAATCCAGCGCCGCGCCGGTCACCTGCGGCTGACAGCGGATGCAATAGGGGCCCTGCACGCGGGTGTCCCCCTCGCGGTGGCTCTCGCGGATCTCGCTGCCCTCCATCATGGCGCGCATCGCTGCGGCCACCTCGATCTGCCCCGGCTGGCCGCGCAGGGTGTGGATTTCCGCCACCAAAGGTGCGGTTGAGCCCATAATCGCATCGGTCGAGAGCGCCGAGACAACAATCGCCGCCCGCATATTGGCCCAAGCCCGGAACAACCCGGCCAAGGCGCAAGCGGTCGAAAACTGCGTCCCGTTGATCAGCGCGAGACCTTCCTTCGGCCCCAGCGTGATCGCCTCCAACCCGGCCTTCGCCAGCGCCGCGCCGCCGCCCATCACCACGCCGTCAAACCGCGCTTCTCCTTCACCGATCATCACCGCCGCCATATGCGCCAGCGGCGCCAGATCGCCCGACGCCCCGACCGAGCCTTGATCCGGAATCACCGGCACCACGCCGCGTTCCAGCATCGCCTCGATCAAGCGCACCGTGCCCGGCGCAACCCCCGACGCCCCGCGCCCAAGCGACAGCAGCTTCAGCACCATCATCAACCGCGTTGTCGCCCCGTCCAACGCCGCCCCCACGCCGCAACAATGCGACAGGATCAGGTTGCGCTGAAGGGTTGCCACATCCTCGGCCGCGATCTTGATCGAGGCCAGCTTGCCGAACCCGGTGTTCACCCCGTAAACCGGCTCCGCGCCGCGTGCCGCTTCGGCCACCATCGCATGCGAGGCCGCAATCGCCGCCTCTGCCTCCGGGTCCAAACGAACCGCGCATTCACTGCGCCAGATGTGTTCCAACTCGGCCAAACGCGCCGCATTCGGTGTCAGGATCATGCGTCGAACTCCCCGTTATAAACGCGTGAAAACAGTGGGTTAAACCCTATGCGATAGGCGAGCTCAGCCGGATGTGCCACATCCCAAACCGCCAGATCGGCGCGCTTGCCCGCGGCGATCACCCCGCAATCGTCCCGGCCCAAGGCCGCCGCCGCATGCACCGTCACCCCGCGCAACGCCTCCTCCGGCGTCAGGCGAAACAAGGTGCAGCCCATGTTCAGCGCAAGCAGCGGCGAAAACATCGGTGACGAGCCGGGGTTGCCATCCGTCGCCAGCGCCATCTTCACCCCTGCCGCACGGAACGCCGCCACCGGCGGGGCCTGCTCCTCATGTAGCGTGTAAAACGCGCCAGGCAGCAACACCGCCACCGTCCCGGCGCGGGCCAGCGCCTCTGCATCCGCCGCATCGGCATATTCCACATGATCGGCGGACAGGGCGCCATAGGCCGCCGCCAGCTTGGTTCCGCCAATATTCGACAATTGCTCGGCATGAAGCTTCACCGGCAGGCCCAACGCCTTGGCCGCCTCAAACACCCGCGTGATTTGGGCGGTGTCAAAGGCGATCCCCTCGCAAAACCCGTCGACCGCATCAACCAGCCCCTCGGCGTGGGCCGCGCGCAATGTCGGAATGCAGACCTCATCAATATAGGCATCCGGGCGCGTGGCAAACTCCGGCGGCACCGCATGTGCCCCAAGGAAGGTGGTCACAATCCGCACGGGGCGCATCTCGCCCAACCGCCGCGCCGCGCGCAGCATCCGCAACTCGGTCTCCTGATCCAAGCCATAGCCGGATTTCACCTCGATCAATGCCACCCCTTCGGCGATCATCGCGTCCAGCCGGGGCAGGGCGCTGGCGATCAACTCCGCCTCGCTCGCCGCCCGCGTCGCCTTGACGGTCGAGATTATGCCACCCCCGGCGCGCGCCACCTCTTCATAGCTCGCCCCCTCAAGGCGCATCTCGAACTCGCGTGCGCGGTCGCCGCCGAAGACGATATGCGTGTGGCAATCAATCAACGCAGGCGTAATCAACCGCCCGCCCATGTCGCGCCGCTCCAGATCGCCAAACGCCTCGGGCAGGTCACGCTCTGCCCCGACCCAGTCAATTTCCCCCCCGCGCAGCACCACGGCTCCGTCCTCGATCAACCCATAAGCGGAACCCTCGGTCATCGTGGCGAGGGTGCAATTTCTCAACAACATGTGATTCTGCCTTGTTTAGACGCGACGTATTGCTATTATGTATGCACTTAATGCGGAGTCAAGAAACCAAATGACGATCCTTCACGCTCAAACCGCGCTCACCCCCTCGGGCTGGCAGAACAATGTCACCGTCGAAATCTCGCAAGGCCGCATCGCTCGCGTCTCGACCGAAGCGGCGCCCGCCGATGCCATCCACGTCGGCACGCTGCTGCCTGCGCCGGTCAACGCCCATTCGCATGCCTTCCAACGGGCGATGGCGGGGCTAACCGAACGGCGCGGCCCCGATCCTAGCGACAGCTTTTGGACATGGCGGCGGCTGATGTATCGCTTTCTCGACCGGCTCACCCCGGATCAGGTGCAGGCCATCACCGCCTATGTGCAGATGGAAATGCTCGAGGCTGGCTATGCCACCAACGTCGAATTCCACTACCTGCACCACCAACCCGGTGGCGTTCCTTATGACAATACCGCCGAAATGGCCGACCGCATCACCGCTGCGGCCGAGGAAACTGGCATCGGCCTGACGCTCCTGCCGGTGTTCTATCAATACGGCGGTTGTGACTTGCGCCCGCTTGGCCCCGGCCAAATCCGCTTTGGCAATGACCTCGCGGCGTTCCAGCGTCTGCATGAGCAGGCGGCGCAAACCCTGTCGCGCGGAGCCGCCGACTGGACCATGGGCGTTGCGCCCCATTCCATCCGCGCCGTTGGCCCCGATGACCTCAAGGCGCTCTCTGCCTTGCATCCCTCCGGCCCGATCCACATGCACCTTGCCGAACAAGTGGCCGAGGTCGACGAAGTCGCCGCCCATCTCGGCCAACGCCCCGTCGAATGGGCGCTTGCCAATCTCGCGCCGGACGCGCGCTGGCATATGGTCCACTGCACCCAGATGTTGGCGCATGAAACCACCGGCCTTGCCACCTCCGGCGCCACCGCCGTGCTGTGCCCGCTAACGGAAAGCAGCCTCGGCGACGGCATATTCGATGGCGTCTCATGGCTCGCTCAAAATGGCCGTATCGCCATCGGGTCTGACAGCAACATTCGCATTTCCCTGTCCGAAGAACTGCGCACGCTTGACTATTCCCAACGCCTGCGGGACCGCTCCCGCGCCGCCCTCGCCACGCCGGAGCACTCCACCGGTCGCCGCCTGCTAGAGGCGGCGCTCGAAGGCGGGGCAGGGGCCGCCGACCGTGCCACCGGCGCGCTAAAGACCGGCAACTGGGCCGACCTCATGGCGCTTGATAGCGCGCATCCCGATCTTGCGGGCACAACTGGCGACACCTTGCTTGATGCCTATATCTTTGCCGGGGATGACCGGATGATTTCGCATGTCTGGTCCGCAGGGCGCCATATGGTCCGCGATGGTCACCATATCCACCGCGCCCGTATCACCGCCGCTTATGCCGCCGCCATTGCCCCGCTGCGCGCTGATCTCTAAGAGGCTCCCCATGACGATAGCGCCGCCCACACCCGCAAGCTTCAACACCTGGCAATCCGTTCAGGACGAGGTGCTGCGCCGCATCCATACCCGCATGTGGAAACCGGGCGAGCTGATCCCGAACGAGGCCGACATTGCCGCCGAATTCGGCTGTGCCCGCACGACCGTCAACCGCGCCCTGCGTGCGCTCGCCGAAAGCGGCATCTTGGAGCGTAAGCGCAAATCCGGCACCCGCGTCGCCCTGCATCCGGTGGGCCGCGCGGTGTTCGAAATCCCCGTGATCCGCAAAGAGATCGCGGATCAGGGGCGCCGGTATGACTATACCCTCATGTCCGCCGCGCAAGAGGCCGCGCCCAGCCGGGTTGCCTATGCGCTCAAGCTCTCCGTAGCCGATGCCAGCGCCCTGCATGTGCAAGCGGTGCATCTGGCCGATGGTCTGCCTTATGTGCTCGAAGATCGCTGGATCAACCTTGTCGCCGCGCCGGACGCCGCAAAGGCCGATTTCGCGGCTCAAAGCGCCAATGAATGGCTGCTGGAACATGCGCCTTTCTCCGGCGGTGAAATCGCCATCTCCGCCGCCGGTTGCGGCGACAAAGAGGCGGCCCTCCTTGACCTGCCCATCGGCGCGCCGGTGCTCACGATGGAGCGCACCACATGGGGCCCCGTTCACGCCGTTACCACCGTGCGGCTGTGGTATCGCCCCGAACATCGGCTGGTTTCACCGCTGGTAAGCTGACAAATCCACGGATCGCGGCTCTACCTTGGGAGAGGGGATTCGCAGGACAAACACCAAAACGCCCTCGGCCAAAGCCGCGGTGCCAAAGGGGGAAACCCTCTGTCTTTCAAAGCGTTGTGGGATAAGGCTGGTACCCCGTAGGGGAATCGAACCCCTCTTTCCAGGTTGAAAACCTGGCGTCCTAACCGATAGACGAACGGGGCAAGACCCAGCCGTGAGGCTGCTTCTAGAAAAGCGCGGCAGCGGCGCAAGCAGAAATTCACCCCATTGCGAAAAAATTTTCCGCCCCGCTGTTTGAAGCCCTAGGCGCTGGCCCGCGCTGCATCCTCAAGCCGCAGCTGAACACTCACCCGCCCGCGCCAATGGTTCAACTCAAGCCGCCCGGCAAGATGAAACCGCGCCCCGCCATGCGCCTCAAGCGCCGGGCCAATCGCGCCGTCATAGGCCCCGAAACAGATCGCATCCAGCTTGGCCCCCATGCCGTCCCCGAACGAGATTTTAAGGTGGCTGTCGCCGACCCGCTTGGCGAAAAATATCTGCATGTCGGGAAAGCCGAATCGCGGCGCAGGGGCGCCCGCGCCATATGGCCCCGCCTTTTCCAGTGACTCGACCATCTCGACGCTGGCCGCGCCCGGCATCAATGCCCCGTCCAGCTTCAAGGCCCGTGGCCCCAACGCCCCCGCGCCCTGTTTGTCGAGCAGCTCTGTCAACCGCGCCATCGCGGGGTCCAATGCGTCGCGCGCCACGCTCAGCCCCGCCGCCATCTTGTGCCCGCCGCCCTTCAGCAAGAGTCCCTCGCTCGCCAGTCGCTGGATTGCCGCGCCAAGGTCGATCCCCGAGACCGAGCGCCCCGAGCCTTTGCCCTCATCGCCCTCCAGCCCGATCACCACCGCCGGTCGTCCCGCCGCCTCTTTGAGGCGCGAGGCCACAATCCCGACAACACCGGGGTGCCAGCCCTCTCCGGCGGCCCAGACCAAAGGCGCGTCAAACCCGCGCTCCTCGGCCTGCGCCATCGCGGCGGCGCGCACGGCCTCTTCGATCTCGCGTCGTTCGGTGTTGAGCTGGTCCAACCGCTCGGCCAGCGCCTGCGCCTCGCTGGCATCACGCGTGCTCAGCAACCGCGCGCCAAGGTCGGCCTTGCCGATGCGCCCACCGGCATTCACCCGCGGGCCCATCAAGAACCCAAGGTGATAGGGCGAGGGCGCCGAGTCCATCCGCGCCACATCGCCCAAGGCCACCAGTCCGGGGCGCTCGCGCCGCGCCATCACCTTCAACCCCTGCACCACAAAGGCCCGGTTGACCCCGACAAGCGGCGCCACATCCGCCACTGTGCCCAAAGCCACCAGATCCAGCATCGCCATAAGGTCCGGCCCCGCGCCGCCGCCCGCTTCGCGCCGCTGCCGGTTGGCCTCAACCAGCATCAGAAAGACGACCCCCGCAGCACAGAGATGCGCCAGATCGCCACTCTCGTCCTGCCGGTTCGGGTTCACCACTGCCTGCGCCTCGGGCAAGGTCTCCCCGCCAAGGTGGTGATCCAGCACCACAACATCCGCCCCCTTGGCGCGGGCCGCCGCGATGGGCTCATGCGACAGGGTTCCGCAATCGACGCAGATGATCAGATCATGCGCCCCGGCCAATGCCTCCATCGCCGGCACATTCGGGCCATAGCCTTCATCAATCCGGTCCGGCACATAAAGCGTCGCGCCATGACCCACCTGCGCCAGCCAGTCCAGCAACAAGGCCGCCGAGGTGCCGCCATCCACGTCATAATCCGCAAAAATCGCGACCCTCTGGCGCGCGCTCACCGCTTCCAAAAACCGCTTTGCGGCGGCTTCCATGTCTCTGAGACTGCGCGGATCAGGCAGCAACTCGCGGATGCTCGGGCTCAAAAACGCAGCCACCTCTGCGGCTTCAACGCCGCGCCGTGCCAGAACCTGCGCCACGGCCCGCGCCACGGCGGTCTCCTGCACCAACGCCTCCGCTGCCCGGTCCAGCCCCACGCCCGGCCCAATCCACTCCCGCCCGCTCAGCGATGCCTCAACGTCCAGAAAACTCACACGCCCGCCCCTTGGTTTTTGTCTCCACCCGCATAGCGCGGCACCGGGGCAGGGGGCAAGGACCGCGCGCGCCAACACCGCTCAAACGCAGGCCGCTCTCATAGCCGAACAGCGCGCCGACTTGCTTCTTAAGTTTGAAAATCACTCCGATAAGCATGAGGCACAGACCCGCAGACCCAAACCCACCACAGAAACCGCTCCGCAAACCCGGTGCACAGGGGCGTCCGGTTTGCGTCCTACCAGCCCAAATCTTGGGCCTTCGCGTGGCCTAAACCTGCTCGATCCGCAACGCCACCGGCTCACCAACAAGCACGTCCAGCTTGGCCAGTTCGGACAAGGCCGCATCCAAAGCGGTGCGCGCCGTCTTGTGGGTCACAATCAACACCGGCGCCGAGGTGTCCTCATGGCCGTATTGCCGCATCCGGTCGATCGACACACCGGCCTCGCCCAGAACCGTTGCCACCTTGGCCAACGCGCCGGGCTTGTCCTGCAAGGTCATGCGCAAATAATAGGGCGCGGGGGTTGCGCCCTTGGTCGGGGTCACGGGCTCTAACTCGACGGCGGGCTTGCCAAAGGTCGCAGGGCGAAAGCCGCGCGCAATGTCCATCACGTCGCCCATCACGGCGCTTGCGGTCGGGCCTTCTCCGGCCCCGGCACCGCGCAGCACGATCTGGCCCACGTGATCGCCCTCCAGCACCACCATGTTGGTGCCACCCTCAAGCTGCCCCAGCGGGCTGTCCGCCGGGACGAGACAGGGGCTCATCCGCTGCTCCAACCCGCGCCCGGTGCGTTGTGCCACGCCCAACAGCTTGATGCGATAGCCCATGTCGGCGGCTTGCTGGATATCTTCGATGGTGATCGCCCCGATCCCTTCCAGCTCAACCGCGTCAAAGTTCACCTGACTGCCAAAGGCAATCGCGCTCAGCAACGACAGCTTGTGCCCGGCGTCGATCCCGCCCACATCCAACTGCGGATCGGCCTCGAGATAGCCAAGCCCGTCTGCCTCGGCAAACGCCTCCTCATAGGTCAGCTTCGCGCTCTGCATCCGGGTCAGGATATAGTTGCAGGTGCCGTTCATCACGCCCATTACGCGCTCGATGTCATTGCCGGCCAACCCCTCGGTCAGCGCCTTGATGACCGGAATTCCCCCGGCCACGGCGGCCTCGAAACGGATCACGGTGCCGGCGGCTTCGGCGGCGGCGGCCAAGGCCTGCCCGTGATGCGCCAGCATCGCCTTGTTGGCGGTGATCACATCCTTGCCAGCGGCAATCGCCGCCTCGGTCGCGGCCTTGGCCGGCCCGTCCGAGCCGCCCATCAGCTCGACAAAAACATCCACGTCGTCGCGTTTGGCCAGCACCACGGGGTCATCTTCCCACGCGTAGTCCTTGAGGGTCACACCGCGATCCTTATCGCGCGTGCGCGCCGAAATCGCCGTGATCACCACCGGCCGCCCGGCCCGCGCCGCCAAAAGGTTGGCCTTCTGGCGGATGATTTTCACCACGCCGACACCCACGGTGCCCAATCCTGCAATGCCCAGCCGAAGGGGGCCCTGTTGAGGCAAGTCTGTCATGTCACGGGTCTCCATTCATGGGGGGCATGCGGCGTTGATCTGGCAAGCGATGTAACTTGCACGCGGCGCAGTTGCAACGCGCCAAACCCAAATTTGCCGCCACCACGGGCGCGCATTAGCCCTGCTGCGCAAAAGCCTCCAGCAATGCCTCGAAATCAGCCATCTCGGGAAAGCCTTCGAAACTATGCTGGGCGGGCGTCTCGGCCCAATGCAGCTTCTCGCGCGTCATGGTCTCGATAAAGGGCGTGAACCATGTGCAATCTTCCAAAAGCGTGGGGCGGATATTCACCAAATCGTCCATCCCGGTGACGCGGGTGAACATCCAAGTCATGCAGTCAGGGCAAAAGAAATGCTGCAACTCCGGCGACTTGGCCCCGCCCACGACCACCTCGCCCTGAATGACCTCAAAGGCATCCGCAGGCACCATCGCAGTCAGCGAATACGCACTGGCCGACATTTTCTGACAGCCACGGCAATGGCAGGCCGCCGTCATCCGCGGAGCCGCGCTCAGCCGGACGCGCGTGGCCCCACAGCGGCAGGCGCCCTCAATCGGCAGGGTCTTGGGTCTCATGCGTTAACGTCCTTCAATCGGTTGACCTCACACCCGGCTCAGCACTAGGCCCGCGCCGACCAGAACCACCGCCAGCACCCGTTGCAATGACAACTCGCGCACCGGCAGGCCAAACGCCCCGATCGTGTCCAGCATCAATGCCACCACCATCTGCCCAAGGATCAGCGCCGAAACGGTGGTGACCACGCCCAAAATCGGCACCCCCCATAGCGCGGCCCAGACATAAAAAGCGCCAAACGCCCCGCCGCTCAATTGCCACCACGTCAGCCCGGTGAACTTTGGCAAAACGCTGGTGCCACTGCTGAACAACGTCAGCGCCAGCAAGACAAGAAACCCGACCCCAAAGGAAAACGCCGCCGCGGCGAGCGTATTGTCCACCGCCCGCCCAAGGGCCGAGTTGATCGGAGCCTGCATGCTGGCCGCGGCTCCGGCCAATACGACAACGGGCAGGGCAATCCAGATGGTTGCATTCATGGTCACGGGTCTCCTCGGGCAGGATATCTGCGGGTGTCTGCTGCGCTCTATGGCACAGGCGTCCGCCCAAGTTGCCCTCAAACCGGGCCGGAAAGCAACCAACAGCCCGCCCGCGCGCGCGCTCTGCTCAACCCGCGCCGGTCTTAGCTGTTGTCCTTAGCCGCCGTTGTCTTTAGCCGCTGTCGGATGGAACCGCCGCCACGGGCGCAACCCCGTCCTGCATACGTGCGCGCGTGCCCGTGTCCACCACCCGCCCGCGCAACCGCGCCGCCCGCGCCTTGAGCCGGGCAATGCGCCCGTCGATCCCGGCCATCGACTGCGGCGTGATCTGCACCTCTTCGGTCTGCGCCAACAGTGGCTCAACCGGCACCAATTTCGGAAACGCGGCACTGTCCAAACCCGGCGCAACCGCATCCCCAAGGTCGGGAAAATCGGTGCAGCCCGCAAGACCGCAGAGCACAATCGCCATGGCTGAAACAGAGCGCATAATCATGCGCCTCTCATGCCCCACTCGACGCGCCCGCGCAAGCGCGCGCTGGTGCGTGTGGCGAAAACAGGCTTTGATCTGAACGTTTGTTCAGTTAAACCAAACCCATGGCACGCACCCAAGGTTCGCACTCTGACATCACCGGCCCGCGCATTCGCAGCGCGGCGCTGGCGCTATTCGCCCGGCATGGCTTTGCCGCTGTCTCCATGCGCCAGATCGCGGGCCAGGTCGGCGTGCAGGCGGGCGCGCTCTATAATTACACGCCGGACAAGCAAACGCTGCTTTACCAGCTGATGCGCAGGCATATGGAAGAGCTGCTCGCCGCCCGCAAGGACGCGGCACCAGCCGCCTCGGCAAACCTCGCCACCGCCAGCCCGATCGAACGGCTTGAGAATTTCACCCGCCACCACATCCGCTTCCATATCGAACGCCCCGAGGAGGTGTTCATCGCCTATATGGAACTGCGCAACCTCACGCCCGAAAATTTCGCCGAAATCGAAACCCTGCGCCGCGCGTATGAGACCGAGCTTGAAACCATCCTGCGGGATGGCGTCGCGGCAGGGGCCTTCACGGTCAGCGACCCGCGTGTGGCGACCTATGCGGTGATCGCCATGCTGAACGGGGTCAACACGTGGTATCGCCCCCAAGGCCGCCTGTCGCTGGGCGAGGTTGAAACGCTCTATTGGGATATGGTGCGCCGCACCGTCGGCGCATGATGGCCAAAGCCGGACGCTTGCGCTGGCTGCTTGGCGCAGCACTGCTTGGTGTGGCGCTTGGGGCAGGGGCTCTGGCCTATGCAAACGCGGCGCGCCACATGGCCCCGGCACAGCCACCCGCCATGGCCCCTGCGGGCGAACAGGCGGATGCCATAACGGTCCACAAAGCGGCGCGTAGACTGGTCTTGCTGCGCAATGGTGTGCCGATCCGCAGCTATGCCATCTCGCTTGGGGCTGATCCCAGCGGCCCTAAAGCCCGCGAAGGGGATGAGCGCACGCCCGAAGGCACCTATGTGATCGACTGGCGCAATGCCCGCTCGATTGCGCATCTGAGCCTGCATATCTCATATCCTAACGCCGCGGATGTCGCGGCGGCCAAGGCGGCGGGCGTGTCGGCGGGGGGCGATATCATGATCCACGGGCTGCCCAATGGCTGGGGCGCGATCGGGGCGCTGCACCGGCTCTGGGACTGGACCGATGGCTGCATCGGCCTCACCAATGCGGAAATGTCCGAAGTCTGGTCACTTGTGCCCGACGGGACGCCGATCACGATCTATAACGACTGATTGGCGCGGTCGCACCGCCCGGTCCGCATGACAGGCGTGCATCCCCCTCAGCGCACCATCGCGCGGACCTCATCGGTGCTGGCAAGGGCGCCGCCCGCGGCCTCAATCTCGCGTACGGCGGTTTCGGTCCACTCCATATTGCTCATCGCACTCCCAAACGGCGCATCCTCAAGCCCGACGCGCACATGCCCGCCCCGCGCCACCGCCGCACCGATCAGCGGGCGAATATCCACCTGCAACCCGGCCACCATCCACGCCGCGCCGCTGTCCAGCTCGTCCAGCAGCGCCAGATAGCTCTCCAGCGCATACTCCCGTGGCGGATAGCCAAAGGTGAACCCGTCCGAGAACATGAAGCGATAGACCGGCCTCGGCACGCCGGGATAACACGCCGCCAAAGCCGCCCCCGCGCGCACAAACCCCGGCTCGTAAATCGCATAGCTTGGATGGAACGCGTGACGCTGACCCAGCATCAAACCTTGGCGAATGTCGCCTTCCGGGTTGTCATATAAAAACCCCGGCACGCCCTGCGCTGCGTCCTCATGGCTCAAAAACAATGTGCTGCCCGGGTCTACCACGGTCCATTCCAGCAACCCCGCTTTGGCCAGTTGCTCTACCGCCGCAAACCGCGCCTCCGGCGTCATCTTGGCGGGCGCATCGGCTGATCCGGCCAAAGGCGGGTGGGGTAAACGATCACATCCTTCTCGGCGCGAATGCCTTCGATCACGGCGCGATAGGCGTCGAAATCCTCGAATTGTCGGCCGGTGTTGGGGTTGTAAACATGCACATGGATCACCGCCGCGCCCAGATCGGCACAGGCAATCCCTTCGGCGATCAATGCCTCGGTCGTGATCGGCATCCCCGGTTGCCGCTCTTGCGACCACGGCCCGTTCAAAGCGACTTCCAAACAGGTTTTCGTCATGGTTTCTCCTCGCACCCCGGTCCCTTGTTCCGGTCCCTTGTCCCGGTCGCTTGCACCGTCTCTGTCCTTGCCAAGCAATGAACATCTGCCCATCCTTGTGCAACCGGTGTTCGCGGGTTACCCGATCCAACCCTGCCAAAAGGAGCGTAAAATGCCAACCGACCCAGAGCAGAACAAGGCCAACGCGATGGCCTTTTATGACATGATGTTCAACCAATGCGCGCCCCGCGAAGCCATCACCCAATACGCCGGGGACAGCTATATTCAACACAACCCCCATGTCGGTGATGGGAAAGAGGCCTTCATCGCCTATTTCGAAGAGATGGCCCGCGATTACCCCGGTAAATCGGTGCGCTTTGTCCGCGCCATCGCAGAAAACGACCTTGTCGTGCTGCATTGCCATCAGGTCTGGCCAAACAGCGACGACTACGCCGGCATCGACATCTTCCGCTTTGATGACAACGGCAAGGTGGTCGAACATTGGGACGTGCTGCAGGTGATCACGGGCACCTCGGCCAACGACAACGGACTGTTCTGACAACGCGTCGCCCGGATAGATCGCGCAGACAGTATCCGGGGCAGAGGGGAAAACCCTCCGCCCCGGATTTTGGGCTGAAATCTGAGCCCAAATCGCTTAATGCGCGGGCTTGATGAATGTCCCGTTCTGCAAGTCGCGAAACGCTTGGCGCAGCTCGTCCTTGGTGTTCATCACAATCGGACCGTGCCACGCCACAGGCTCGGCAATCGGCGCGCCGGACACCAGCAGGAAGCGAACTCCTTCTTCGCCCGCCTGCACCGTCACCTCGTCGCCACTGCCAAACCGAACCAAAGTGCGATCGCCGCTCATGTCGCGGATGTTCACCTCCTGACCCATCACCTCTTTTTCCAACAACACGCCCGAAGGCGCGCTGGCATCGGAAAATGCGCCCGAACCTTCGAACACATAGGCAAAGGCACGCCGGTAAGTGTCGACAGGAAAGGTCTTTTTCACGCCCGGTGGCACCGAAATGTCCAAATATTGCGGATCAGCAGCAATGCCATCAACCGGCCCGCGCTTGCCCCAAAATTCGCCAACAACAACCCGCACGCGGGTGCCGTCATCCTCAATGATTTCGGGGATTTCGCCGGAGGTCACATCCTGATAGCGCGGCGCTGTCATCTTGAGATCACCGGGCAGATTTGCCCAAAGCTGAAACCCGTGCATCTGGCCTGCGGCGTTCCCCTTTGGCATTTCCTGATGCATAATCCCGGACCCGGCGGTCATCCATTGCACATCCCCCGCGCCAAGCGCGCCGGTGTTGCCAAGGCTGTCCTGATGCTCGACCTCGCCGGACAGAACATAGGTGATCGTCTCGATCCCGCGATGCGGATGCCACGGAAACCCCGGCGCATAATCCGATGGGTCTTCGTTGCGAAAATCATCGAACAACAGGAACGGGTCGAGCTCGGACGGGCCCTGAAACCCGAACGCCCGGTGCAGATGAACGCCCGCGCCCTCAATGGCGGCGACGGCTTTGCGGGTTTCTATCGTTGGTCGGATCGACATGTGGTGTCTCCTTTATCGCGGCTGTGCTGAGGATATAGGAGGCGCCCCGCCTGCGCCAATTCGCCAGAGGTGAACCCGATCTGTGCAGGAACGCACAGGTGAGGGGAGCGCCAGCCGTCGCCCAAAAGCGGGGGGCCAGCCCCCCGCACCCCCCGGAGTATTTCCAGCAAGATGAAGGGGGCGGGGGGGGGGTGGGTGAATTTGAGCGCGTAGCGTGTCGTTTTGAGGCAGTCAGCGCAGCGCGAATCTGTCAGCCTGTGGCAAACAGGGAAAGGCGAATTCATGGAAATCGGTTTCATTGGGCTTGGCAACGTAGGGGGCAAGCTGTCTGGCAGTTTGCTTAGAAACGGGGTTTCGCTGCATGTGCATGACCTCGACGCGGCGCTGGTTGCGGATTTTGTCGCGCGCGGGGCCAAGGCGGGGGGCAGCGCGGCGGCGCTTATGCAGAGCTGTGACGCGGTGATCACCTGCCTGCCGTCGCCTGCGGCGTCGGCGGCGGTGATGGCGGAGATGCTGCCTCATGTCGGCCCCGGCAAGATCTGGATGGAAATGTCGACCACGGATGAAGCCGAGGTCAAACGCCTTGGGGCAGAGGTCATCGCGCGGGGCGGAGCGGCGGTGGATTGTCCGGTCTCTGGCGGGTGTCACCGTGCGGCGACCGGCAATATCTCGATCTTTGCCGGCTGTGCGCGTGAGACATTTGAGAGCATCCTGCCGCTGCTGACCACCATGGGGCGGCGGGTGCTGCATACCGGGCCGCTTGGCACCGCTTCGGTGCTCAAGGTGATGACCAACTATCTTGCCACTGGCCACCTCTTGATGCTTTGCGAGGCGCTGACCACGATGAAAGCGGCGGGGATGGACCTTGGCGTGACTTACGAAGCGATCAAGGCGTCTTCGGGCAATTCATTCGTGCATGAGACCGAAAGCCAGCTGATCCTGTCGGGCAACCGCTGTGTCGATTTCACCATGGACCTTGTGCTCAAGGACATCGGCCTGTTTCAGCAGATCGCAGAGCGCCATGATGTGCCGCTCGACATATCGCCGCTGTTGATCGACCTGATGCAGGACGGGCAGGCGCGCTATGGCACGCGCGGGCAGTCCGACCGGATGATTGAACGGCTGGAGGAGGCGACGGGGCTTTCGATCACCGCGCCGGGCTTCCCGACCGAGCTGATTGACGATGAACCCGAAGAGCGGGGCTATGAAATGGTGATCCGGCGCTAGGGCGGGCGGCGGCGCGCCGCGTGAGACGGAAAAACCCGGCCCCCTTGGTGGGAGCCGGGCCAATTCTTATTGCCGGGATCGCGTCTTCTCAGCTGCTATAGCGCAGCTGTGGGGCGAAGCGCAGGCGGGTGAAGACGAAGGTGTTCATCACCGTGTCGTCCATGCCGATCTTGAACAGCGGCTTGTAGGTGCTCCAGGTTTCGACCAGAACCATGCGCTCCTGATTGGGCACCTCCGGCAGCTTGGCTTCAAGCGGGACCAGATCGTCATGGGTCAACTTGGTGATGCCATTGCCGCGCACCTTGGACCAGTTCACCCGAAACGCATCGTGGTTTTTGGCCCATTTGATCACCGAGATACGGATCTTGGTGTCGCCATTGGCCTCGGCCAGCATATCGAACAACGCCTTGGTGTTGTCGATATAGGTCGCGTTGATATTGGCCGTTTCACGCGACAGCATATCAGCGATCGTGTTGGCGGCTTTGTGGTTGATCGCGGTCTGGCGGTAGCCCTCGAAGTAGACGAACATCGCCAGAAACGCCCACATCACCATGGGGAAGATTACGGCGGCTTCTACGGCCACGGTGCCTTCGTCATTGTCACGGAACGCGGCGAGGCGGAGTTTCAGAGTGTCGAACATTATTCAGGCTCCTGCACAAAGGCCGACATGGCGACAAGAGCGGCCTGTCCGGCGCCATCAACCTTGAGCTGCTTGCCCAGGCCGCTGGTAGGGAAAATCGGATCGTATTTGACGCAAGCGCGCAGGATCATAAGCTCGTTTTCCTGACCGTTCACGAACGACCGCACCGGCTCTACCTCTTTGGAGGTATCAACACAGTCGACGTCATCGGGCATGGCCACGGCCGTGCGCAGATCAACCTGCACCATCTCAAGGCGCAGCGACGCCGCGCAGTTCGGGATCAGCCCGGCGTATTCACAGATCTCGTCCTTGATATCGTCATGTTGCGGCGCGGTGCCGGTGCCAAGACGGATGTCACGCACAGCAAGGTCAAGCCCGCGTTCCAGCATCGTGTGGCGCAGCGTGATCATGCCAAGCTCCACCGAGCTGAGGAACAGTGAGATAAAGAAGGGAAAGACAATGGCGAATTCAACCGTCGCCGTGCCGTCTTCCCTGTCCCACAGGCGCTTGAAAAAGGGGCGTTTGAGGAATGAAGCCTTCATGGTCATAATCCTTATTGCACCAGCCGCAGTTTCGAGATCGACGCGGCGATGGAAACGAAGGCATCCGAGATTTCAATGCCATCCACATCAAAGAAGTGGGCTTGCGAGCTGGCACAGTCTTCCAGAACACCCTCACCGTGGCTTGGCGCTTCAAAGCCGATGGTAAAGATGATGATCCCGGCGTTCTTGGCGGCGGTGCAGATATCATCCAGACGGTTGTCCTTGGTATAGCCGCTCACGGAGTTATAGGCGTTATACTGCCAGTATTGGTCAGCATAGCTGTTGCTCCAGATGTCCTTGTAAAGGGCATCGGCGACGTATTCGTTCGACGCCTGATGGAACAATTCCGGGAAGGTCAGCCGCTTGGACTGGCCGTCAAGAAACGGCTTGCTGCCATAATATTTGTTGGTGCCGGGATGGTTGATAAAGCTGGCCGAGGTGAAACCGTTATAGCTGTTGCTCCAGCTGGTGGCCTGCTTGTAATAGTATGTCGACCCGGATTTGATCGTGTAGACCCGCTCGACGTAACCGTCGTTGTCATAGTCGCCCTCATAGAACCACACATCCGTGTTGCCCGTGCGATAGCTGTTGCTCGCAAGATAGTACTGCGAGGTGTTCTGACCGTCCGACATCACCACCATCACTTTGAGCGCGTCATCATCATAGGCCACCGGGCGACCGGCAAAGCCGTTGTGCACGTCGCCCTTGGCGATCAAGTCTGTCACGACCGGTTGCATTGCAGGGTCAAGAAGCAGGGTGCCCCATTTGACGCCGATATCGGTCGAGGTGTTCCCATTGGCCGAGAAGCCTTCGATATAGCTGTGCAAGGCGCTCTCGCTCAGCGAGTAAGCCATGATGTCCGAGCTGGCACGCTCCGGGCAAACCGGCAGGCGCAAGTTGGTTTCCACCTGATACCAGGGGTCGAACGGACCCGTCTGTTGCAGCGACGCCGAGGTCGAAACCGAGGTGCTGTTGTAATCCGAAGACGAGAAGTTCACACAGTAGGAGAAGTCGTGCTCGCCCGTCAGGTTGAAATACGAGGACAAAAGCTCACCCGCGTTCACCTGTGTGGCGTAGGGCACGATCGAAATCGACACGTCGCCGACCGGGCCAGAGTTGATCATCGTGGTCACAAAATCCTTGGCCGCAACCTTGAGGTTGGACAGGCGGTTGTTGGAGCCCATCGAGCCGGACATATCGAGCACGAGCGAAATTTCCACACCGTCCACGCTCTCGGCGGCGGTGCCGGCGGCGGGCGCTTTCAACGAGTTGATGCCAAGCATGTGGATCAACTGGGTGTCCATTTCGATCTCGGCGGTGGCCGACACCTCTTTATAGTTCAAACCCTGGTCGACAGTGACCGACGACAGATAGCTGCCCATCGACGACTTGGCGAAATAGTCTTCCACCACCGCCTGCGGGTCGAGCGATTGGTCAAGGTCAGCCGCCGCCAGAACGGCGCGGTCAAGCGTGTTCTGAAGGCTCGTTCGGGTGAACTCAAAGCGCATCAGGTCAACCCCGATACCGCCAATCATTAGAATAATAAGGATGAAGAAGACCCCGAATGCTACCAGAACTCCGCTTTCTTCATCGCGAAAGGCACGGACGCGCCCCTCAAGCTGACGCAGGAAGTTACGGTTCTCACGGCAGTCGCCGTCAAGCAGATCGGTCTTTGTCTGAACGTGTTTCAACATCGTCCCACTCTCGTTTGTTATCTCGCTGAAAATTGAACGCGAGGTGTCCCCAAGGGTTCTTATGCCTTTGGAGCGTGTCGAGACTTGGGCGATAAATGGGTTATTCCGGTCATTTGTGGGTGCTTTTTTGGGGCGGTGCGGCGTCGATGAGGTCGCAACGTGGCGAAATTGGGGCGCAGCGGGGAATCGCCCATCTCTTGCGCTGGGGCAGAGCAAATCCGCCGATCACCGGGGCCACGGGCGCCACGGGCACGCGGTGCTGGGGGCTGGTTAACAGCGCCCTTTATAATGGGGGGCGTTCCATAACCCCGCCCGCCTTACGCCCATCCAGTCGCAATCCCCGGCCTTCTCATGCATAACGCCCATGAAAAACGCCCGTGAAAAACGCCCATGAAAAATGCCCAGTCGTTTCCGACCGGGCACCTTCCCATTTCGTTATTGA